>JACQGI010000017.1 GCA_016199625.1 Acidobacteriota bacterium
CCCTCGAACCACCAGTGGCCGAACAGCTCGGCGTCGTAGGGGCTCACGACGACGGGGGTCTTCCCCATGGCGGCGGCCGCGGCCTGGACCTGGCGCTGGCGGTTCTCGAGGAAGTGCCCCGCGTGGATGGCGGCCTTCTCGAGGGCCCGCGGACGGTCGTAGGGCTCCTTCTTCCCGAGGTCCACACCCCGTCCGGTCACACGGTAGTACTTGATCCCCAGGTTCCGCCGCATCCCGTCGCCGAGGAACGGATCGAGGTACTCGAGGGGGAGCTCCCAGCCGATGTCCTTGTAGAACTCCCGGTAGTCGTAGTCCCCCGGGTACCCCACCTCCGCGCTCCACACCTGTCGGGAAGACTCCATGTCCCGCGCGAAGAAGACGATTCCCCCGGGTGACACCACGGGCGCCATGACGCCGTTGGAGGGCCGCGGGTGCGCGTCGGTGATGCCGTGGGACTCGATGAAGGTGTACCGGAGCCCTGCCTCCTTCAGGAAGACCTCGTGTCCCGGCATGTACCCGCACTCGGGCAGCCAGATCCCCAGGGGGTCGCTTCCGAAGAGGCTGCGGTAGTGGCCGACACCCACCTGGATCTGGGCCCGGACGGCCTGGGGCACGGGGTCCATGAGGGGCAGGAAGCCGTGGGTCGCTCCGCACGTGATGATCTCGAGCCCGCCCGCGTCGCGGTGCTTGCGGAACGCGCCGACGAGGTCCGAGGAATGGGTCTCGCGGAAGACGTGGCGGATGCGGCTCAAGTCGTGGACATAGGTGCGCGCCAGGTCCGTGAGCCGCGGAGCCGCCTTCTGGGTCCTCTCCACCTCGCAGCGCGCGAGCTCCACGAGATTGTCCAGGTACCGGTGGTAACGCCCCACGAGGAGCTCGTCGCTCATCATCGAGAGCAGCGTCGGCGACAGCGTCATCGTGAGCCGGTAGTCGACCCCGTCGGCCAGGAGGCCGTCCAGGACGATCACGAGGGGGACGTACGTCTCGGTCAACGCCTCGAAGAACCAGTCCTCCTCGAGGAACTGCGGATATTCGGGGTGCCGGACGTAGGGCAGGTGCGCGTGGAGGACGGGGCACCAGTACCCTACGGGCATGGACACCTCATCGCGCCGCGTGCCCGAGGCGGGCGCGCCGGACTCTTAACGACGGTAGACGTCGCTGGCGCCGCCCTTCTCGGGCAGGGCGCCGCTCTTGGCGCCCGCCGAGGGGGCGGACGAAGGGCCCGCGGACCCGTCCACCCGCGCCTGCGCGGCGGGCGGGTTCCAGGGGCCGGCCTCTGCGGCCGCGGAGCGGCCCTCGTCGCGGGCGGCGGCCACCGCCTGCTCGCGGGTGACCGCGGCGGCCTGCGGGTAGCTCATCCGCCGCGCGGCCTTCACCGGCGAAGGGCCGACGCGCGGCGTCGTGACGGTGTTGCTCTCCGCCAGCAGACGGAACTCCCCCGAGGGCAGGGTCAGCCCGAGCTGCGCCTTGTAGGACCGCCGGGCCGAGTCCGTGCGCACGTACCACGACCGGGCGCCGTAGGGGAGCAGGATCACGCTGGAGCCGCCGTTGTCCACGTCGGCGACCTTGAGGGTCAGCCGGGACAGGGCCATCCCCCGTTCGCCGAGGTCGGCTCGGAACGACTCCATGGACTGCGGGTCCACGTCCCAGTGGGCGAAGATCCACTCCGGGTCCTTCACGAGGAGACGGACACGGTTGATGCCGTAGCTCTCGGGAAAGACGAAGCGCTCTTCCTCGAACAAGCGCGGCGGCAGCTCGCGGGGCAGGTACTTCGCCGACTCGATCTGCTCTTCCTCGGTGAGGATGACCGCGTCGAGGACCGCGGCGGGGCTCACGGTCGCCGGGGCCTCGGCCTTGGCCGGCCGGCGGGATCGTCGGGTCGATCGAGGAACTGCTCCCCCGCCCGCCTCCGAACGCACCTCCGGTGCTGCCAAGGCCTTGCGCGCCTTGGCCTTCTCGCCCTGGCGGGCCTCCCGCCGCGGCTCGCCGTTCCCGTTTCCGCCTGTCGCCTGCGCCATAGGCACTGAGTATAGGGGACGCCGGCTGCCCCGGCAAGGACTTCGAGAACCGACTGCCCCGAACGCCGAGGCAGTCAACGACTTGCGACTGCCGGCTACGGCTCGTCGTCGGGCGGTGCGTCGCGACGGCGCCCCGCCTGGCGCTCCTGCCGCACGCGGTTCATCAGCTCGCGGATCTTCTGCTCGATGCGAGCCTCGAGGACCCTGAGCTTCGCCTGCTGGACCGGCGCGAGCAGCGCATCGAGCGCGTCGACGTCCTTCCGGACGATACCGGGCTCCTCGATCTCCAGGCTCTTGAGCTCGCGCAGCAGCTCGGCGATCCGAGGCTCGGTGGCGCGCCCCGACTCGAGGAGGAGACGCATTTCGCGCAGGACGCCCTGCCGCTTCTGGACGAAGGCGCGCCGGTCGCTCTGGAGCTTCTTGACCAGGGGCAACACCTTGACGAACTGGTCGTCGGTCAGGCCGAGGCCCTCCTGGAGGTTGCTCACGATGTACGCATCCACCATCTTGAAGAGCTCCTCGCGCCCACGGCCCGGGCGGCCGGGGCCGCCCTTGTCCTGCGCGAGAGCGGCCGCAGCCAACAGAAGCGCGACGGTCGCGCAAAGCGTTCGGCCCATCACAGACTCCTTCCTCCGATCTCCCCTCGCAGCACGGCGGCCAGGGCTCGGCTCTCCTCGTCGTCGAGATCCGCGAGGCAGTCGGCGACACCCTCACAACCCGCGACGGCGCGCAGGTCCTCCGGCGTGGGTGCCATTCCCTCGAGAACCAGGAGCCCGGCGTCGCCCTCCGAGGCCGGCAGCGCCGACCACGCGGGCAGCCGCTGCCCGTGGATACGTGGCCCCCGTACGGTTCCCGGCAGAAGGACGACGACCGCGATCCCCGCGGCCAGGGCGGCGACGGCCGGCCATACACGCCGGCGCCGCGCGGCCTCGTCGCGGATGCGGCGACCGACCTGCGCGCGGAACGCCTCCCAGTACAGCGTCGACGGCTCAGGGACGTCGCACCGCCGTGCACGCTCGAGGCCGCCCGAGGCCTCCTCGACCCGTGCACGGCAGGCCGCGCAGTCGCCCACGTGAGCCCGCGCCCCGCCCGATGCCCTCCCCTCGAGGACGTCCAGGAGGTCGGGCTCCGACAAGTGCTTCGACATCTCAGGCCCCCGCCTCCGCGCCGACGAGCCTCCTGAGGTTCGCCAGGGCATGAAACACGTTCGCCTTCACCGTGCCGACGCTGCATCCCAGAATGCGAGCCACCTCGTCGTGGGTGAGGTCGTGGTACACCTTCAGGATCAGCGCCGCCCGCTGCTTCTCGGGCAGTCGGGTCACGGCCTCACGAACCCGCCGGGACTCCTCCTCGCGCTCCATCCTCTCGGCCACCGGCGCCACGCCGTCCGGGAGGCTCTCGGGCAGCTCTTCGGCCGCGGGCTTCCGCGCGGCCCGGAAGTTCAGGCAGACGTTCACGGCGATCCGGTAGAGCCACGTGGAGAACGCGCTGTCGCCCCGGAACCGGCCGATGGCGCGGTAGGCGCGCAGGAAGGCGTCCTGGGCCAGGTCGTTCGCGTCGTGATGGTTGTTCACGTAGCGGTAGCAGAGGCGGTAGACGTCGCGCTGATAGCGCGTCACCAGGCGGTCGAAGGCCTCGCGCTGCCCGCGCTGACACGCCAGGACGGTCTCGCGCTCGTCTTCCCCGCCGGGCGAAGAAGCGGACGGCACGGCCGCAGACGCCAGGAGGAACGGCGAGGCGGGGCCCGCGGCCGTCATCGAGAGCACTGTCTCACCGCGTTTCCGCGCCTGTCAACGGGCCGCACCTCCTCTCGATTCGTTGGACCGGCCTCATGGCGACAGGGTTGAAGCCAGCGTCACCCCATGAACGACGAACGCCCCCCCGCCGCGAAGCGCCAGCGTCACCGCTCGCGCACCCGGAACGACGTCGAACTCCGCCGCAAGGCCCCCGGCAACGGGCACCAGGGCCACCGCCTGGCCCGGGGCCGCCGAGCCCTCGGGCGACACCTCGAGCGCGGGGGCCCGTGCCCCGCTGCCGGGCGCCTCGCCCTCGAGGACGAGGCGGTAGCGCCCGGGCCGCAGCAGGAGCCGCGCGCCCACCACGGCGCCGTCCGGATGCCGGTGCGGCTCGTACGCCGGCCCCCAGTCGAGAACCTGTGTGTCCCACCGCGCGACGGATCGCGACCAGGCGCGCCAGTCCGGCCAAAGCACGGCGGACCGCCCGACGACCCGCACCGCGTCGCGCCCGCCCGTGCGGCCGTCGGAGATCCCTTCGGCCAAGCCGGCCGCGAAGACCAGGCTGAGCACCGCCCACGCCAGCCGCGCCGCCGTGGCCGCCCTTCCCCGCGACGCGGCAAGGACCAGCGCCACGGCCCATACCGCGGCGAGCCGGTGCCGGTCGTCCTCTCCCAGCACGTACCCCGGCAGGAGGCGCGTCCATTCCTCTGCGCCGGAGGTCGCCCGCCAGAGCGGCGCCGTCCCGTCCCGGTCACGGTGGACGAGGTGCGGCTCCGCCGCTCCGGCGAGGCCGGCGAACAGGCTCCAGCCGACGAGGAGCGCCGCGGCGGCAGTCATCCCGCCCTCGATGCGGCGTGCGACACCGAGGGCGAGGACCGGGACGATCGGCAGCAGGAAGCGGCCCGGTGGATTCCACCCGCCCCGCCACATGGGCCAGGAGGACGTCACCAGCAGGACCGACGCGACGAGGACGACGCCCACGGCCACCGTGCGCGGGCGGCAGCGCCACAACGCCACGAGGCCCGGGACCGCCAGGGCGAACACGGGGGCATGGACGAGCAGGCCGAACTCCTGGTCGAGCAGCAGACCCTGCAACCCTTCGGGCGCTCCCGCCAGGGAGAGCTCGGGCCGCCGGCCGTAAACGCGCCGGGGGTCGAGGAAGCCGTAGAGCGCGTGGTGGTAGGCGGCGAGCGCGACGGCCGAGGAGACTGCGGGCCAGAGCAGGAGGAGGACGCCCCGGCGGTCGCGGCGGTGCCATGCGGCGTGGAGCAACAGGAGCACGGCCACCGGCGCGTAGCGGACGTTCAGCCACGGCAGGAACGCGACGGCCGCGCCCAGGGCGAGCGTCCCGCCGAGACCTCTCGCCGGCTCCAGCCCCCGCCGCAGGGCCCAGGCCACGACGAGAGCCGCGGGCACCTCGGTGAAGACGAGGCCGGCGTAGTGCAGGAGAGGCGGCGCGAACGCCACCACCCAGCCGACCGCTTCGGCGGGAGGCCCGGCGCCGCACGCCGCGCGGACGAGGCCCCGGATCTCGCGGGCAGCGAGCGCCGCGAGAAACGCCATGAAGAAGGACGCGCCCGCGTAGCCGGCGAGGGCGTACGCGGGGAGGACGAGGAGAGACAGCCCCACCGCGTGGAGCGAGTAGATCTCGCCGTCGCGGCCCCGGACGCGGTAGTGCGGCGCGAGGTCGCCCGGATGGAACGCCCGGTATCGGCCCTGCGCGTAGTCCTCTTCGAGAGCCAGGTCTCCGTCGCGGAGCAGGCTCTCCGTCACCATGAGGTAGTGCGGCTCGTCGCCCTCGGGCCCCACCTGCGCCTGGACCCGCGCCGCCACGACGAGGTACGTCCCGAGCACGAGGGGGAAGAAGGCGAGTCGGGCCGCGGGCCGGCGCGTGGACGAGAGCGCGAGGGCGACGCCCGCGAGCGCGGCGGCCGCGAGCGGCGGTCCCGACATCGCGGCCACACCCGGCAGCCGTGGCGCCGCCACCAGGAGCAGCACGAGAGGAGACAGCCCGAGGCACACCGCCCCGCCCGCCCCCGCGAGGACCGCCACCGCACCCACGCCCGCGAGCGTGAGCGCGGTCATGCCGAGAGAGGGCATCCCCTGCAGCAGCCCGTCGGGAGCGGAGGCGGCTCCCCCCGCGCCGAGCAGGGCCAGCAGGGCCAGCGTCCCCCAGCCAGCGACGGTCGTCCACGCCGCGCGCCCGTTCATTCCCTGTGAGGAGCGGATTCTACCCGCGACGTCGCCCTGCGCCCATTGACCCGACGCCCCCTCGGGCGCCATAGTTGAAGACGCAGGAGGTGCCGGATGCCGCGCGCCGCCCTCGCTTCCTTGGTCGCCGCCGTCCTCACCGCCGGCTCCGCAGGCGCCCTCGCGGACGAGGTCCTCCTGAAGAACGGCGGGCGACTGACGGGCGTCGTCGTCGAGCACACGCCCACGATGCTCACCCTCGACGTGGGACCCGGCCGGCTCAGCCTTCCGCGGTCGCGGGTCGAGCGGATCCTCGCCGGCGGGTCGTCCCTCGCCACCTTCCGCGAAAGGGCTCGCCACCTGGCCGAGGACGACGCGGAGGGCTGGTTGGCGCTGGCGCTGTGGGCTCAGGAGGGCGACCTGTTGACCCAGGCCCGCGAAGCCTTCGAACGCGTCCTGGCCGTCGACCCGCGGAACGCCGTCGCCCGGCGCGGCATCGGCCACGTCCTCTTCGGCGACCGCTGGATGACCGCGGAGGATAGCTACCGGGCTCGCGGCTGGGTGGAATTCGAGGGGCGCTGGATGACCCCGGACGAGCACGCGGCCGTGCTGCGCGCGCGAGCCGAGCAGCTCGCCGCGGAGCGGTCGCGCGTCGAGGCGGACGCCCGGGCCCGCGAGGCCGAGGCCCGGGCGCGAACCGCCGAGGCCGAGGCCCGCCGGGCGGATACGGCTGCCTGGGGTCCGGTCGTCCCCGGCATCCTCGGACCGGTCCCGGTCGCAGCCGTCGGCGGCTTCGCCTGCTGCCGCAGCCCCCTCTCGTGTCCCCACAGGCGTGGCTCCTCGCCGCCCGCGGCCGTCACGGTGCCGCAGCCACCTCCGCCACCGCCGATGCGCGACGGGCCGCGCACGCGCGTGACACAGCGCTGGCGCGACCGCCCGCCGACGCCGTGACCGTGATCTCACCGTGATCACCGTGATCTCCACTCTTGACTTTCGCCTGACTTTCGCCTACCGTTCGTTCGGGAGGTCTTCAGGTCTTCATGCACCTCACCCGGCGCCAGAAGGAGATCCTGGACTACCTCGGCCGGTACATCGAGCGGAAGGGGTACGCCCCCACCATCGAGGAGATCGGGGAGCACTTCGGCCTCAGCTCCCTCGCGACGGTCCACAAGCACCTCACGAACCTCCAGGAGAAGGGCCTCGTCAAGCGCGAGTGGAACCGGAGCCGGGCCCTCGAGCTGGTCCCGACGCAGGTCACGGTCCGGGCCGTGGAGCTCCCGCTCCTCGGCCGGGTCGCGGCGGGGACCCCCATCGAGGCCATACAGGGAACAGAGACCATCTTCGTCCCCGAGGACATGATCGGTCGGAAGGAGACCTACGTCCTCCAGGTGAAGGGCGACTCGATGATCGAGGAGCATATCCGCGACGGGGACTACGTCATCGTCGAGAACCGGAAGACGGCTCGCGATGGGGAGATGGTCATCGCCCTCCTCGAGGGGGAACGGGCGACGCTCAAGAAGTTCTATCGCGAGCGCGGCGGCAAGGTCCGCCTGCAGCCGGCCAATGCCCGGATGAAGCCCATCCTCGTGGACGGCGACGGTCTCGCGATCCAGGGCGTCGTCATCGGAGTCCTGCGGCGGTACTGATCCCGCTTTGTCTCCCGGGGGCCTTTGTGGTGAACTGGGGCCCAGGAGGGGCGCCATGGACGATCCGAAGCCCGAGGACCCGAGATCGGTGAATTTCACCATCGTGCCCGCCGAGGACACGACGGTGCCGCGGATCTACAGCAACTTCTGCTCGATCCAGAACTCCCCCTTCGACTTCACCCTCACCTTCTGCGAGATGCTGCCGCTCTCGGAGCGCGAGGTCCGCTCGGCACAGCAGAGCCACGTGGTTCGCGCCCCCGTCCGGGCGCGAATCGTCGTCCCCGTCCAGATGATCCCGGGCCTGATCGCCGCGCTCCAGGAGAACTTCCGGCTGTACCAGGAGTCCTACGGCCCACCCCGCGGGCCGCTGCACTAACAGGGTGCTGAAAAAGGCACGGCACATGGCCGCCGCGGCACTTCTGCGCCGCCCGCGGCGGCCATAGAGGGGCGGAGGCCCCTGTGAGGGACCTTTTTCAGCACCCTGCTAGACCTGATCAGGACCCGACCTGGCACCCGCGGCGTGTACCCTGGCGTCGTGAGGAACGAACAGCGCCCGCGCAGCCTGCTCCACGTGGACCTCGATCCTTTCTTCGTATCCGTCGAGCGGAGTCAGGACCCCTCTCTGAAGGGGCGTCCGGTCATCGTGGGCGGCGGCGCCGGCGGGGGTGGCATCGTCGCCGCCGCCAGCACCGAGGCGCGGAGCGCCGGCGTTCGCCCGGGACAGTCGCTGGCCGCGGCCAAACGCTCCTGCCCCGATGCGGTCTTCCGCCCCGGAGACCTCGAGGCCTACGCCCGCGTCAGCGACGAGGTGACGGCGATCCTTCTCGCCGCGAGCCGGCGAGTGGAACGCCCGTCCACCGACGAGGCCTACGTGGACCTCACCCCCGAGGCGCCCGATCCCCGAAGCCCGGTCGCCGCCGCGGAGCGCATCAAGGACGAGATCCAGCGTCGCCTCGGCCTCGACGCCTCCCTCGGTCTGGCCTCGTCCCGGCTCGCCGCGCGCGTCGCCTCGCGCTGGGCGCGGCCACGCGGCCTCCTCGTCGTCCTCCCGGGCTACGAGTCGTCGTTCCTCGCCCGCCAGTCCCTCTCCGCGTTTCCGGATCTCCCGCCCCACTTGGAGGACGCTCTCACCCGTGCGGGCCTCACGACTCTCGGCCAGGTCGACGCCGCCGACGACGCGGCACTGGCCTCCCTCCTGGGAACCGTCGCGGCGCACAGGCTCAAGGCCACGGTCCGCGGAGCGGAGGAAGAGCCCGTGGCCGTCATCGCTCCGCCGGCGCACGTGCAGGTGGACGCGGTTCTCCGCGCCAAGGGGTCCGACCGAGCGGCGCTCGTGGGGGTGCTCGACGGCCTCGCGGCGCGCGCGCGGCGGAGGCTGCTCCCGTTCGGCCTCGTGGCCGGCCTCGTGATCGTCGAGGTGCGCCGAGCCGAGGCGGCGAGCCGCCGCAGCGAGCCCTTCGTCCCCGGTCTCGAGGGCGAGGACGACATCCTCCAGGCCGTTCGCCACGTGGCGGGTCCCCTCCTCGACCCGGCGCCCACCGTCCGCGGCCTCGTCGTGCGCCTCGGGCGCCTCTCGCGCCCCGACCGGCAGGCGCCGCTGTTCCCGGAGATCGCCCACACGCCGCTGCGCCACACGTCCTTGCGATAGACTCTCGCGGTGCCCCGAGCCAGATCCAAGGCGCGAGGACGGACGACGCGCGCCACGAGGCGGCCGCCGCCCGGGCGCCCCCGGCCTGCCGCGACTCCGGCGCGGGCAGGGCGCGTCCTCGACCTCCTCGAGGCGGCCCATCCCGAGGCGCGGTGCGCACTGCACCATCGGAACGCCTACGAGCTCGTCGTCGCGACGATCCTGTCCGCCCAGTGCACCGACGAGCGGGTCAACAAGGTGACGCCGGAGCTCTTCCGGCGGTACCCCACCCCGGCCACCCTGGCCACCGCACGCTCGGAGGCCGTCGAGGACGTCATCCGCTCGACGGGCTTCTTCCGGGCCAAGGCCCGGAGCATCATCGGCTGCGCGAAGTCCCTCGTCACGGATCACGGCGGCGAGGTGCCGCGGAGCATGGAGGCCATGACCCGGCTGCCGGGCGTCGGCCGAAAAACTGCGAGCGTCGTTCTGGGCCACGCCTACGGCATCGCCCAGGGCATCGCGGTGGACACCCACGTCCTGCGCGTGGCCAACCGTCTCGGTCTCGTCGGCTCGGACGATCCCGCGGAGGTCGAGACGCGCCTCATGTCCCTGATCCCGCGTGATCGATGGATCCGCACCACGGACCTCCTGATCTTCCACGGCCGCAAGGTCTGCGACGCCCGGCGCCCCGCGTGCGGCGAATGCCCCGTCTTCCACCTCTGCGCCTGGGAGAGCAAGCAGGCCCATGCCGCGGACACCTCGAGGGCCGGGGCGCGACGTCGATGAACCGCCTGCTGGCCGCCGTCGTCCAGATGACCTCCACGGCCGACGTGGAGCGCAACCTCGCGACGGCCGAGGCCCTCGTCGCCGAATCCGCCGGGCGCGGCGCGCGCCTCGTCGGCCTGCCGGAGAACTTCGCCTTCCTGCGCTCCGAGGGGGAGCCGGTCCCCGAGGCCCAGGATCTCGACGGACCCTGGGTGCGGCGGATGGCGGCCGCGGCCGCTCGCCACGGCGTGACCCTCCTCCTCGGCAGCATCCCCGAGCGCATCCCCGGCGACACGCGGATCCACAACACCGGGGTGCTCCTCGGGCCCGAAGGATCGACCCTCGCGGTCTACCGCAAGATCCACCTCTTCGACATCGACCTCCCCGGCCTCGAGCACCTCAAGGAATCCCGGGCGGTCGCCCCCGGGCGGCACCTGGTGGTCGCCGAGACCCCCGCCGGCACCATCGGCCTCAGTGTCTGCTACGACCTGCGCTTCCCGGAGCTGTACCGGGAGCTGGTGCGCCGCGGCGCCCGCATCCTCGCGATTCCCTCGGCTTTCACCGACCGCACGGGGAAGGACCACTGGGAGGTGCTGCTCCGGGCGCGGGCCATCGAGAACCTCGCATTCGTCCTGGCCCCCGCCCAGGTCGGGGTACACGGAAAGGGGCGCGCCTCCCACGGCCACGCGATGATCGTCGATCCGTGGGGGACCATCCTCGCCCAGGTCTCCGACGTCGAAGGCGTGGCCGTCGCGGAGCTCGACTTCGACCGTCAGGAGCGGCTGCGTCGCGAGCTGCCTGTGCTGGCCCAGGTCCGGCTGCTGCCGGGTTGACCCGCCGCCCCGGCCTGATAACCTAGGGTCGTCTCGTTCCGAGGGGGCCAGCTCCGGAGAACGGAGGAGGTTTCATGAGAAGGACTCTCGCGACAGCCTTGGCCGTCGCCCTCGCTGTCGCGCCCGCTTTCGCCGACGAATGGACGGGCTACGTCACGGACACCCATTGCGGGAAGAACGGCGCGACCAAGGACCACACTGCCGACTGCGTCCAGAAGTGCATGAAGGGCGGCTCCAAGCCGCAGATCTTCAACGAGGCCGACGGGAGGATCCTGAACCTCGACAGCTTCGACAAGGTCAAGGACCTCATGGGCGGCAAGGTGACCGTCAAGGGCAGCCTCGACCCGGCCACGAATACGATCGCCGTCGAGAGCGCGGCACGGGCGAAGTAGGAGCCAGTCTGCGCGCGGGGCGGGGAGCCCTCCTCCCCGCCCCCCTTCCCCCAAAGCCCCGCAGATCCAGGGGATAGGCTTGACACCGGGGCCCTCTCTTCTCTACAATCAGGGTTTGCGACTTGAGCGCCTCCGAAGCGCTGTGGGGTACTGATGCCGACTTACATTCCTAAGGGCGACGATCTCGACCGGAAGTGGTACGTGATCGACGCCAAGGGGCAGGTCCTCGGCAAGCTGGCCACGGCCGCCGCCGAGATCCTCGCGGGCAAGCGCAAGCCGATCTACACGCCGTTCCTGGACACCGGGGACCACGTCATCGTCGTCAATGCCGCCCAGGTCCACCTCACCGGACGCAAGGAGAGCGACAAGCTCTACCGCCGCCACACGGGCTACCTCGGCGGCCTCAAGAGCGTCGCCGCCGGAGACCTGCGGAAGAAGAACCCGACCAAGCTGGTGGAAGAGGCGATCTGGGGGATGCTCCCCAAGACGAAGCTGGGCCGGGCCATGTTCGGGAAGCTGAAGGTCTATGCGGGCGAAGCGCATCCCCACAAGGCCCAGAAGCCCCAGCCGTGGCCGTCGAGTGATCAGAGGAGAGAGCGTTGAGCACGACACCCATCGAGTACTATGGCACCGGGAAGCGGAAGACGTCCGTGGCCCGCGTGCATCTTCGCCCCGGCTCGGGCGAGATCCGGGTGAATGACAAGAGCATGGACGAGTACTTCGGCGGCCACGAGGCGCTGAAGATGCTCGTCAAGCAGCCCTTTGCGTTGAGCGAGACGACGGACAAGTTCGACGTCGTGGCGAACCTCGACGGAGGCGGCGTCTCGGCCCAGGCCGGGGCGTTGCGCCACGGGATCACCCGGGCGCTGTGCGAGTTCAACGCCGAGTTGCGCAAGCGCCTGAAGAAGGCGGGCTTCCTCACCCGGGACGCCCGCATCAAGGAGAGGAAGAAGTACGGACAGAAGGGGGCGCGGCGCCGCTTCCAGTTCAGCAAGCGCTAGTCCTCGTCCGAGGAGAAAACTCGAGCCCCGCGAGGGGCCGGAAAGCCGAGGGCCCGCACCGGGCCCGGGCTGGTCGGTCAGGAGGCTGATTTGGCAACCGCCGTCACTACCGCCGGAACCCCCACGGTGAGCATGAAGGAGCTCCTCGAGGCGGGCGTTCACTTCGGTCATCAGACCAGGCGCTGGAACCCGAAGATGAAGGACTTCATCTTCGGCGAGCGCAACGGCATCTACATCATCGACCTCCAGAAGACCCACCGCCTGCTCCAGGACGCCCTCCAGTTCGTCCAGGAGCTGGCCGCCCAGGGCCGCACCGTCCTCTTCGTGGGGACGAAGCGCCAGGCCCAGGAGGCCATCGCGGAGGAGGCGCAGCGCTGCGCCATGCCCTACGTCACCGAGCGCTGGCTCGGCGGGCTCCTCACCAACTTCGTGACGGTGCGCAAGAGCCTCGATCGCTGGAAGGAGCTGGAGATGATGGCCACCGACGGCCGTCACGACCGGCTCACCAAGAAAGAGGTCGCCCACCTCGAGAAGGAGAAGGTCAAGCTCGAGAAGAACCTCCAGGGCATCAAGGGGATGAAGACCCTGCCCGACGCGGTATTCGTCATCGATACACGGAAGGAGTCCATCGCCGTCGCCGAGGCGCGCAAGCTCCGGATCCCCGTGGTCGGGATCGTGGACACCAACTGCGACCCCGACGAGGTCGACTACGTGATCCCCGGCAACGACGACGCCCTCCGGGCGATCCGGCTCTTCGCGGGCCGCGTGGCCGACGCGGTCCTGGCCGGACGGACGCTGCGCGAGTCGCGCGTGGCCGAGGCGGCGGCGGCCGACAAGGGCGTCGCGCCTCAGGGTGAGGACGAGGCCCGACGCAAGGCGGTCCGACCGCGCCCGGCCCCCACGGCGGCGCCCACGGCCTGAGTCCGGACGACGGCTCTCACCTGATCCGCCCCGGGGCACGACCTCGGGGCTTTTTTTGCGGGAAGAAACGGGAATGAGCATTTCGGCGGAGATGGTTCGCAAGCTCCGGGAGGAGACCGGGGCGGGAATGATGGACTGCAAGAGCGCCCTCGTGGAGGCCAAGGGGAACACCGAGGCCGCCCGGGAGCTCCTCCGAAAGAAGGGGCTGGCCGCGGCGGCCAAGAAGGCCGGCCGGGCCGCTACGGAGGGCGTCGTCGGCGCCTACATCCACCCCGGCAGCAAGATCGGCGTGCTCGTCGAGGTCAACTGCGAGACCGACTTCGTGGCCAAGACCCCGGAGTTCCAGGCCCTGGTCAAGGACATCGCGATGCACGTCGCGGCGTCGTCGCCCCTCTACCTCCGCAAGGAGGAGGTCCCGGTGCAGGTCCTCGAGAAGGAAAAGGAGATCTACAGGGCCCAGGCGGCTTCCCAGGGCAAGCCGGCCAACGTCCAGGAGAAGATCGCCGAGGGCCGGCTCAAGGATTACTACTCCCAGTTCTGTCTCCTCGAGCAGCCCTTCGTGAAGGACCCCAAGCTCACCGTCGGGACGCTGGTCCAGGAGAAGGTCGCCCTCATCAAGGAGAACATCGTGGTCCGGCGCTTCGCCCGCTTCAAGGTCGGCGAGGAGATGGCCGACAGCGTGCTCGCGGAGTAGGATCAAGGCGGTGCCCGGGAAGAGGTCGCCGGCCTACAAGCGCATCCTGCTGAAGCTCTCCGGGGAGGCCCTCCTCGGCGAGAAGACCTTCGGCATCGACCGGGATTTCACCGACTACCTCGCCCGTGAGATCCGCACGGTCCACACCCTCGGCATCCAGGTCGCGGCCGTGGTCGGCGGCGGCAACATCTTCCGCGGCGTGTCCGACAGCGCCCAGGGGATGGACCGTGTCTCCGCCGACCACATGGGCATGCTCGCCACGGTCATCAACGGCCTGGCGCTCCAGGACGCTCTCGAGCGTGCCGGGGTCTTCACCCGCGTGCTCTCGGCCATCGAGATGCGCGAGGTGGCCGAGCCCTTCATCCGCCGGCGGGCCATCCGCCACTTGGAGAAGGGCCGGGTCGCCATCTTCGCCGGCGGTATCGGGAACCCCTACTTCTCCACCGACACCGCCGCGGCGTTGCGGGCCATGGAGGTGAAGGCCGAGATCATCCTCAAGGGGACCAAGGTGGACGGCATCTACGACGCCGACCCGATGCGGAACCCCAAAGCCAAACGGTTCGACCGCCTCAGCTACTTCGACGTCCTCCAGAAGGGCCTCAAGGTCATGGACACCACCGCCATCTCCCTCTGCATGGACAACGGCCTCCCGATCATCGTGTACAACCTGAAGAAGCCGGGGAGCCTGAAGCGGATCGTCCTCGGGGAGAAGGTCGGGACCATCGTGAAGGAGTAGCCGCAATGCCCATCAAGCAGCTCATCGCCGACGCCAAACAGCGCATGGACGCTTCGGTGGAGACCGTGCGCCGCGAGCTGGCCGTGATGCGCACCGGACGCGCGTCGCTCTCCATCCTGGACGGCATCAAGGTGGACTACTACGGCACGCCGACGCCCCTGAACCAGGTCGCCACTCTCGCCACCCCCGACCCCACCCTCATCACCATCCAACCCTGGGACCCCAAGGTCCTGCCGCAGGTCGAGAAGGCCATCCGCGCGTCCGACCTCGACCTGAACCCGCAGAACGACGGCAAGATCGTCCGCATCCCGGTGCCGGCCTTGACCGAGGAGCGGCGCAAGGCGCTGGTCAAACACGCCCACAAGCACGCCGAGGACGGGCGCGTCGCCATCCGGAACGTCCGCCGCGACGTCAACGACCACCTGAAGAAGATGCTCAAGGACCACGAGGTCAGCGAGGACGACGAGAAGCACTCCATCGCCGAGGTCCAGAAGCTCACGGACCAGCACATCGAGAGGATCAACGAGGTCCTGAAGTCGAAGGAAGCCGAGATCCTGAAGGTGTAGGCCGCGCCCATGCGCGCCTCGCTCCCCTGGCCCCCGCTCGTCGGCTGCATCGATGTGGGCCGCGGTTCCGGGCCGGTGACGTCGCCCGCACCGGCCGTATAATCACGCCGTGCCTCTCGTCCGCCTCGATTGCACGAAGTGCGGCCGCCCCCACGATCCGGGCCGCGTTCTGAACCTGTGCGAGTGCGGCGGGCCTCTCTTCGCCCGCTACGACCTCGATCGCGCCGCCAAGGACATGCGCCCGGGCCATCTCGCCCTCCGCGAACCGACCCTCTGGCGCTACGACAACGTCCTCCCCGTCGAGGACCCCGACGACCGCATCAGTCTCGGCGAAGGCTTCACGCCGCTGCTCGCTGCCCCGCGCCTCGGACACCTCCTGGGCCTGCCCCGGGTCTTCATCAAGGACGAGGGCGGCAACCCGACGGGCTCCTTCAAGGCCCGCGGGCTCTCGCTCGCCATCTCGATGGCCAAGGCTCTCGGCGCCACCGACGTGTGCCTGCCGTCGGCCGGAAACGCCGGCAGTGCCCTGGCCGCCTACGCGGCCAGGGCCGGCCTCGCGGCCCACGTGTTCGTCCCCAGGGACGTGCCGCGCGTCTTCGTCATGGAGACGGAGGCGTACGGCGGCGCGGTGAGGACCGTCGACGGGCTCATCACCGACGCCGGCAAGGCCTGCGCCGAGCAGGCGAGGGCCTCGGGCTGGTACGAGTGCGCGACCCTCAAGGAGCCGTACCGCGTCGAGGGAAAGAAGACCATGGGCTACGAGATCGCCGAGCAGATGGGGTGGAAGCTCCCCGACGCGATCCTGTATCCCACCGGGGGCGGCACGGGCCTCATCGGCATGTGGAAGGCCTTCGAGGAGATGGAGGCCATGGGCTTCGTGGGCCCCGGCCGTCCGCGGATGTACGCGGTGCAGTCCGACGGGTGCGCTCCCATCGTCAAGGCGTTCGCCGAAGGACGCGAAGACGCCCCGATGTGGGAGAACGCGCGAACGCTGGCCCACGGCCTGCGCGTCCCGAAGGCTCTCGGCGACTTCCTGATGCTGCGCGTCCTCCACCAGAGCCACGGCGCGGGGGTCGCCGTGTCCGACCAGGAGATCGTCCAGGGCGTCAAGGACGCGGCCTCCTCCGAAGGGATCTTCATGTGCCCCGAGGGAGGGGCGTGCGTCGCCGCGCTCCGCAAGCTCAAGGCTTCGGGCCACGTCAGCCCCGACGACACGGTGGTCCTGTTCAACACGGGAACCGGACTCAAGTACGTCGACGCCATGGCGCCGCTCTGGTGACCCGTCCCCTCCCGTGACCGAGCTCCTCTACCGGGACGACCCCTACCTCCTCGAGTTCGACGCGGCCGTCGTGGCCCGCCGGGAGCACCAGGGCCGGCCGGCCGTGGTCCTGGACCGCACGGCGTTCTACTGCGAGAGCGGGGGGCAGCCGTGGGACACGGGAACGCTCGGCGCGGCACGGGTCGTCGCGGTGGTCGAGAATGCCGGCGAGGTCCTCCACGTCCTGGACCGCCCCTGCCCGGCGGAGCGCGTCCAGGGCCGCGTGGACGCCGAGCGCCGCCGCGATCACCGCCAGCAGCACCACGGCCAGCACCTCCTGTCCCGCGCGTTCGTGGAGGTCGCCCAGGCGCGCACCGTGAGCTTTCACCTCGGCGCCGCGGCTTCCGCCATCGACCTCGACCGAGAGGTCGGCTCCGACGCGGTGCGAGCCGCGGTGACCCGGGCCAACGAAGTCGTGTGGGAGGCCCGCCCGATCACCGTGCGAACCGTGAGCCGCCACGAGGCGCAGGCACTCGGCGTCGCCTCGCCCGAGGGAGCTGGCGAAGAGATCCGGCTGGTGGAGGCCCAGGGCTTCGACCTGCAGCCCTGCGGCGGGACGCATCCCCGCTGCACCGCAGAGGTCGGAGTGGTGCTCGTGCTCGGCCAGGAGCGCTACAAGGGCGGATCGCGGCTCCGTTTCGTCTGCGGCCACAGGGCTCTCGCCGCGGTGACCGACCGGGGCCGGGTCCTGGACCGGCTCTGCGTCCAGCTCTCCACGCCCTTCGAGGCCCTCCCCGAGGCGGCGCAGCGCCTCATCGAGGGCCACGAAGACGCCGACCGCCGCTCCCGCGACCTCCTCGAGCGCGCCCTCGAGGGCGAGGCGCGGCGCCTCCTCGCGACGGCCACCGGCTCCCCGGCCCTCGTCGCCGCCACGTACGAAGGGTGGCCGGCCGAGGACCTGCGTCTCCTGGCCCAGCAGATCGTGCGGCTCGGGCCGTCGGTCGCCCTCCTGGCGAGCCGCGGAGAGAAAGTGCACGTGGTCTTCGCCCAGTCCGACGGGCTGCCTCACGACGTCCCGGCCCTCTTGAAGGACGCCGTGGCGCTCCTCGGTGGGCGGGGCGGCGGGCGCGGCAACCTCGCCCAGGGCGGGGCCGACGACGCCGCCCGCCTCGACGAGGCTCTCGCCCGAGCCGTTGCCGCCGTGCGAGCGAATCCCCGATGAGCCCTTCCCCCGCCGCCGTCACTTACGGGCTGCTCCTGCTGGCCGTCGCGTGCGTCTCCCTGGGCTCGATCCTCATCCGCGGCGCGGCCGCGCCGCCGCTCACGGTGTCCTTCTATCGGGTGTTCCTGGCGTCGATCGTCCTGGCGCCCTTCGCCCTGCGGCAAGGCCGAACCCGCTGGCCCGCCCTGAGCCTCCCGCAGAGGCGGATGGTCGTTTTGTGCGGCTTCGCCCTCGCCCTCCACTTCGCTACCTGGATCGCCAGCCTCTCGTACACGTCGGTCGCCGCGTCCGTCCTCCTGGTGAACACGGCCCCGCTCTTCACCGTGGCCCTCGCGCGGCTCTTCCTCCACGAGACCCCGACGCCCGCGGTCCTGGCGGCGGTCGGCCTCGCCGTCGGAGGGGCGGGCCTCATCGCCGCCGGCGACTGGTCGGCCGGGCCCGCGCCCCTCTTCGGCGATCTCCTCGCCGTCGCCGGCGCCCTCATGCTGTCCGTTTACCACGTGATCGGCCGCGGCCTCCGCGGGGCCCTCCCCCTCGATGCCTACCTGCTGGTCGTCTGGTCCACCGCGGCGGGTGTCCTCGCGGTGCTGGCTCTGGCGGCCGGCTCGCCGCTCTCCGGCCTCGCTCCGAGGACGTGGGGGCTCCTCCTGGCCCTCGCCCTCATCCCGACCCTCGCCGGCCACGGCCTCGTGAACCGTTCGCTCCGCCACCTGCCGGCCCCCGTGGTCGGGCTGTTCCTCCTCGGCGAACCCCTCGGCTCCTCAGTCCTCGCGTACTCCGTCTTCGGCGAGGTCCCGGGCGCCTGGACGATCGCCGGTGGCGCCGTAGTTCTCGTCGCCCTCGCCCTCGTGGTCCTCGCGGGGGGACGATGACGGACGGGCGCCACGTCCACGTCCTCTTCACGGGCGGCACGATCTCGATGAAGATCGATCCCGCCACCCACGCAGCGGTCCCGGCCCTCACCGGCGAGGAGATCGTCGCCCGCGTCCAGGGGCTCAAGAAGGAGGCGCGCCTGATCCTCGAGGACTACGCGCGCCTGCCCGGACCCCACGTCACCCCGGAGTGGATGTGGCAGCTCGCCCAGCACGTCGCCTCCCTCCTCGCCCGGCCCGACGTCGACGCCGTCGTCGTGACCCACGGCACCGACACCCTTGAGGAGACCGCGTTCCTGCTGGACCTCACCCTCGACACGGACAAGCCCGTGGTGTTCTGCGGCGCGATGCGGACGGTCTCCGAGCCCGGTTGGGACGGACCGGCGAACCTCATGGCCGCAGTCCGAGCTGCGGTCCATCCGGCTTCCCGGGGGCGGGGGGTCCTGGTCACCGTCGGCGAGGAGGTCCACGCGGCCTCCGAGGCGACCAAGTGGCACACCCAGAGCCTCGGTGCCTTCCGCAGCCCGCGCGGCCCGCTCGGAGTCGTGGACCGCGGCCGGATCGTGTATCACCGGCCTCCCTTCCGCCCGGCGCGCCTGCGCGCCCGGAGCCTCGTGACGCCGGTGGACCTCCACGTGACGGCCGCCGGTGTGGACGACGGCCTCCTGCGCGCGTCCCTCGCCCGTGGCGCTCGCGGCCTCGTCCTCGAAGCCACGGGCTGCGGCAACGTGCCCCCGTCCATGATCCCGGGAATCCGATCCGCGCTCGCCTCCGGCGTGCCGGTGGTCCTCGTCTCCCGCTGTGCCGAGGGCCGCGTCTCGGCGGCCTACGGATACGAAGGGGGCGGGCTGATGCTCCGGGAGCTGGGGGTCGTCTTCTGCCAGGAGCTCCCCGGACAGAAGGCGCGCATCAAGCTCATGGTCGCCCTCGGCGTGACCACCGACCCCGCCGAGATCCGCCGGCTGTTCGAGGACGAGACCGCGTAGGCTCCCCCGCCCCCAGCCGTCCGCAGCCCCTCCACAGCAATTCCACAGCCGACCCGCAGGCTTTCCCACAGCGTTTCCGCAGACCCGTCCACAGGCTCAGCGAGGGCGCGTGTCGTACAGGCGATAGCTCCCGGCCGCGGCGGCGAGGGGAAAGCGGGAGAGAAACCCCTCGTCCACCGCGAAGCGCGCGCGCTCGTGGGGCCCGAAGAGGACGAAGTCCACGCCGTAGCGATCGAGCAGCCTCTCGGCCTCGGCCCCACCGGAATAGATCCGCCCCAGGTCCTCCTCGCGCCCTCCCGCGTCCAGTCCCTGGGACCAGATGTGCCCGGGGTAGCCCAGGAGCGAACGCCGGCCGCTCAGATAGACGGGGGAATCGTACGTGGGGGCGTGGAGGATCAGGGAGCGCGGCGGCGTCGCCTCGAGGGCTCGCGCGGAGAACGCGCGACCCTCGACGTCGAAGAGCCGGTGCGCCGCATGGCCCCTCGCGAGCCGCCACACGTCGAGACCGCCCGAGAGGGTGAGGCTCGCGACCAGCAGCGTGGCCCCGACGCCCCCGCCCCACCCCCTGCGCGCCATCCGGGCGAGGAGCAGCGCCACGAGCGGCACGGACGCCACGTATCCGTAGATCAGGAACTTGACGTTGTCCCAGATCCACGGCGAGAGCTTCAGCAGGTTCGGAACGAGCAACCAGACGAGGAACGGGGCCGTGAACCGGACGAGGCGCGAGGAGCGGCCCCGTGCGAGAGCCACCGCGAGCAGCGGAAGGAAGAGGCCGGTGTTGGTGAACCAGAACCAGATGGGGTTCCGCCCGCCCCGGTCCCACCCGAAGGCCCACTCGACGAACGCCCCGGCCCGGACCGCGCTGCCCGCCGCGAGCCAGAGAGCCTGTGGCACGGCGACTGCGAGGGCCGTCGCGAAGAAGGCCGCCCAGGCCCTCCGATCGGGGAAGAGAAAGGCCAGGCCGACCGCAGCGATCACGAGGACCGTGAAGCTGTGGGCGTGGGCCAGTGGGAGGAGTCCGGCCAGCACCCCGGCACCCAGCATGAGCCGCGAGCGCGCCGGCTGCGGCGAGGGCTCCGCCACCGCCCGCCACCAGCACGTCACGATCGCGAGCGCGAGGGGCAGCCCGAGAAGGAACGCGCGCTGGGGCACGAGGAGGGTCGTGACGAGGTTCCCCCACCGCAGCTCGCCGCTCCACGTGATCGTGTAGTCGTGGGGCAGGCGATGCAGCAGGCCGAGGAGCCCGCCGTCCGCGTGTCGAGCTTCCGCGAACAACAGCACGAAGCCCAGCCCACCGGTCAGAAGCGCCAGGGGAACGGCGAGGGCCGCGGCCCGCGTGTTCCGCGTCGCCCGCAGCGCCCATCGATGGAGGAGCCCCAGGAGCGCGAGGCCCAGGAGCACGTTCTCCGCCAGCAGCGCCTGCGTGAGGTCCGCGCCCGTGCGGAGGAGCATCGCGGCCACGAAGTCCACCAGGAAGGGGTACGTGAGCCGCACCCCGGCCAGCTCCGGGTGCTCCGGAGGCAGGTTCTCGGCCTTCGCGAAGCTCGTGATCACCGCCACGTGAAAGGGCAGGTCGCCGACGTTGTGGTCGCTCCCCGTGCTGATCCCGCCGGCGGGATCGTCGTAGCAGACACGGCCGAACACGCCGAGAACGCAGAGAGCGGCGATTGTGAACAGGACGACATGTCGGAGGACGCGCCGGTGTCCCGCGGCTCGCCGCACGTCCGCGAGGAGCCGCGCCCGGAGCACGGGGCGCAGGAGCACGGCGGCCAGCGGGACACTCGCGGCGGCCGCCGCGAGGCCGACGGTGCTCGTCGTCAGGCCGAGGACGCACGAGAGGCCGAACCCGACCAGACCGAACAGGGCCAGGCCCGACGGAATCCCGGCCCAGAGGCGCGCCGGGAGCGGCGCGTCGTCCTCGTAGAAATACGTCGCGGCGGCGCCGCCCGCGACCCCCCCGAGCAGGACGAGTATCCACATCCGCTCACACCTTTTCCACAAGCGTTCCGCAGGGCGTCCACGGGGGATTCCACAGGTTTCTCACGAGCGCCGGTCGCTCCGCTGCCGCTCGGATCCGCCGCGCCCTCACGGCAGGTCGTGAGCGGAGGGCAGACCGGGGAGGCCCCGAGCGGCTCGTGCCGCCCGAAGGATCGCGCGGGCGGTCGCTTCCGCGGCGAGAGCGCCCACCACCAGAGGGTCGGCGGACCGCGTGCCGCACGCCAGGGCGAAGAGGACGTCTCCGTCCCAGGGCGTGTGCGCCGGAGCCACGGCGCGGGCGACGCCGTCCTGGGCCATCTGGGCGACCTTCGTGACCTCCGGCTTGCCGAGACGGGCGTTCGCGGCGACGACGCCGATCGTGGTGTTGCCGCCCTCCAGGGGCTGTCCCGGCGCCCGGCCCTCGAGGATCGCGGCCACGGTACCGTGCAGCCTACCGTCCGCCGCTCGCGCCCCGGCCACGAGACGCCCCGTCGCCGGATCGATCACGTCCCCGAAGGCGTTGACCGCCACGAGGGCCGCCACGACCAGGCCGTCGGGCCGGCGAACCGCGGCGGTGCCCAGCCCGCATTTCATCGCCCGGGCCATCCCGAACATCTTCCCCACCGTCGCGCCGGCCCCGGCCCCCACGTTGCCCTCGGCCACGGGCCCGGCGCTCGCCGCGCGCGCGGCCGCGTAACCCGCCGCGGCGTCGGGCCGGAACCGTCCATCGCCCACCGCCAGGTCGAAGAGGATCGCCGCCGGGACGATGGGCACGCGCAGCGCGCCGACGGCGAACCCGATCCCCTTCTCCTCGAGGAAACGCGCGACGCCCGAAGCGGCCTCCAGGCCGAATGCGCTCCCTCCGGCGAGCACGACCGCGTGGACGACGTCCACGCGGTTCACGGGGTCGAGGAGGTCCGTCTCCCGCGTCCCCGGCGAGCCTCCCCGCACGTCCACGCCGCACGTCACACCGGCCTCCGCCAGCACGACGGTGCAGCCCGTGGGCCGTCGCGCGTCGGTGAAGTGACCGACTTTGAGGCCGGGGACGTCGGTCAGGCTCCCGGCAGAAGGCTCGCCCTCGGGCTCGGTGGCGCGACTCGCGCTCGCCACCAGGCCGGCCGCGAGCGCCCAGGCGAAGTCACGGCGTTCCATGCGGGCCGGGATCTTATCACCCCTTGGCAGACCCGATCCGGCGTGCTACGGTGGAGCTGGCCATCGACCGATCGTCGGCGGTGAGCAAGAGGACGCGAGACCTGCCGATCGGCCCGACGCCTGGATCCCGACGGGACCGGGACGGACAGCACGGGCGCTTCCTTCACGCCCCCGGCCCCCTCGAGACCGGATCCGCGCAGCGGGCCGGCCCGCGTCCCGGAAGGAGCGAGCCATGAGCGTGAAGCCCGAAGGCGTCGAGCCGGCAGGTGGGAACCGTCCGAAGACGACGGTCCTGACCCTCGCGGAGAAGAAGCGGCGCGGCGAGTTCATCACGATGCTGACGGCCTACGACTACCCGACCGCGCGGGTGGTCGACGAGGCGGGCATCGACGCGATCCTCGTGGGCGACTCCCTGGCGATGGTCGTCCTCGGCCACCCGAACACCCTCTCGGTGACCATGGACGAGATGCTGCACCATGCCCGCGCCGTGAGCCGCGGGGCGCGGCGCGCCCTCCTGGTGGGCGACATGCCCTTCATGAGCTACCAGTCCGACGCCGCCGAAGCCGTCCGCAACGCCGGGCGCTTTCTCCAGGCGGGCATGGAGGCCGTCAAGCTCGAGGGCGGGCGCGCGTTCGCCGAGACCGCTCGAGGCATCGTCCGGGCCGGGATCCCCGTGCAAGGGCACATCGGCCTCACGCCGCAGAGCGTCAACGCCCTCGGTGGGTGGCGCGTCCAGGGGCGATCCGCCGCCGCGGCAAAGGCCCTCGTGGAGGACGCCCTCGGCCTCGAGGACGCTGGCTGCTTCTCCCTCGTCCTCGAGAGCGTTCCCGAGCGGCTCGCCGCGTACATCACCGAGCGCCTGTCCATCCCGACGATCGGCATCGGTGCCGGAGCCGGCACGAGCGGCCAGGTCCTGGTGATCCACGATCTGCTCGGCCTCTACGACCGGTTCACGCCCAAGTTCGCCAAGCGCTACGCCGAGCTGGGCGCCGCCATGACGGAAGCCGTCCGTGCCTACCGTACGGAGGTCGAGGCGGGAACCTTCCCGACGCGCGACCACTCGTACGCCATGCCCGACGAAGAGTGGCAGGCGTTCCTGCAGACCGCCGGGGGGCGCCTCCCGAAGCGTCTCCCCGGGAGGCGCTGACTCTCGTGGCCCCCGTCCGGGTCGTGATCGTGGGAACGGGGGCCATGGGCTCTCTCTTCGCGGGCCGGCTGGCCCGTGGCGGGCGGGCCGTCGTCATGCTGGCAGGGTCGTGGCGCGAGGCGCTGTGGGCCGTGGCCGCCCGCGGCCTCACGATAGAGGGCGATGGGGGCTCGTTCACCACCCCCGTCGCGACGGCCCTCCTGAGCGACACCCTCGGGCCCGCGGACCTCGTCCTGGTCCTCGTCAAGAGCCACGCCACTTCGGCCATCGCGGCCCCGGCTGCCCAGGCCCTCGCCCCCGGAGGGCTGCTCCTGACCCTCCAGAACGGCCTCGGGAACCGCGAGGTCCTCGAGGCGGCCGCGGGGCCCGGCGGCGTGGGGGTCGGCGTCGCGACCCTCGGCGCGACGCTGCTCGGGCCCGGCCGCGTTCGTGCCGTCCCGGGGCGCGTGACTCTCGGCGCGGAGCCCCGACTCGGCGCCCGACTCGATGCCGTCGCCGCCCTCTTCCGTGACGCCGGCATTCCCACGGACGTCGTCGCGGACGTGGCCAGCCTCGTCTGGCGCAAGCTCGCCGTGAACTGCGCGATCAACCCGCTCTCGGCCCTCCGCGGCGTGCCGAACGGCGCCTTGCTCGAGGACGCCGAGGCGCGGCGCCTTCTCGAGACCGCCGCGCGGGAGGTCGGCGCCGTGGCGTCGGCAGGCGGCATCGTCGTGGCTGACGATCCCGCGTTCCTCGCCGTGGCCGTGGCCACGACGACCGCGGCAAACCGCTCGTCGATGCTGCAGGACCTCGACCGCGGCGCACCCACGGAGATCGACGCGCTCTGCGGCGCCGTCGTCCTCGAGGGCCGCCGGCTCGGGGTGCCGACGCCGGTGAACGAGGCCCTGTGGGTCGCGATCAAACGCCGGGAGGCGCACGGGACCCCGCGCGCGGGGGCATCGCGAGGAGGCGTTGCACGATGGAGCGGGTGACGACGGTGCGCGACGTGCGCGCGTGGCGGCGCTCCGCCGGCGGCACGGTGGGCTTCGTTCCGACCATGGGTTACCTGCATGCGGGTCACGTCTCCCTCGTCGAGCGCGCCCGGCGGGACAACGGCCGCGTCGTGGCCAGCGTCTTCGTGAACCCCACGCAGTTCGGCCCCCTGGAGGACCTCGCCCGATACCCGCGGGACCTCGAGCGCGACCAGGGGCTGCTCGAGGCCGCAGGCTGCGACCTCCTCTTCGCACCGCCGGCGGAGGAGATGTACCCGGCCGGCTTCGAGGCCGTCGTGGACGTCGGCGCGGTCGCGGCGCCCCTCGAGGGCCAGCGACGCCCCGGGCATTTCCGGGGCGTCGCCACCGTGGTCCTCAAGCTCTTCGGGATCGTGCAGCCCGACCGCGCCTACTTCGGCCAGAAGGACGCCCAGCAGCTCGCCGTGCTCCGCAAGGTCGTCCGCGACCTCGACGTGCCCGTCGAGGTGGTCGGCTGCCCCACGGTCCGTGAGCCCGACGGCCTCGCCATGAGCAGCCGCAACAGCTACCTGAGCCTGGAGGAGCGGAAGGCAGCCACCGTGCTCTTCCGCGCCCTTTGCGCTGCGCGGGACCGCTGGGCCGGCGGCGAGCGGAGCTCCGACGCCCTGCGGGCCGCCATGCGCGCGATCCTCGACGCCGAGCCCCTCGCCCGCGCCGACTACGTCAGCCTCGCCGATCCCCTGACGCTCCGGGAGCACGAGGGCGCCGCGACGGCCCCCGCCCTGGCCTCCATGGCCGTCTTCTTGGGCCGCACCCGGCTCATCGACAACCTGCTCCTGGAGGTCTAGAGGTCGTCAGGGAGTAATACGCGCGAATCGCGCTTCGCTCGCAGCTCGGCGGTCAGTTGAGCATCGTGCAGCCCGGGGCGCACACGCCGTTCTCGATCGGCGGCGAGCTTCCGTCGGTGGTGTAGCAGATCTTTCCTTCCGAGTCGCCGCAGAAGCCGCGCACGCCCGTCTGTCCCGGGTTGAGGGGCACCGCGACGTAGGCGAAGGACGTGAGGCTCGTCGGCGACACTGGGCCGGTGACCGAGGCGGGGGCAGGGCCCGGATGGAAGGTTCGACGATAGCCGTTCTTCGTGGCCCCGGAGGCGAGCATCGAGTCGACGAAGGTCGGCGCGGTCGCCGGGTATTCGGGGATGCACCGTGTCGGCGTCCCCAGGCACTCGAGGCTGTCGTAGTAGCTTCCGTTGGCGCTCGAGTACGCCATCTCAGCCGAGATCACCGTGCGGATGTCCCCGATCGCCGAAGCCTCGTTGGCCGAGACCCGGGCCCGCAGGAGGCTGGGGATCGCGATCGCCGCGATGATTCCGATGACCGGGATCATGACGAAGGACAGCGCGTTGCAGACGATGCCCGCGATCGCCAGCCCCTTCCCTCCGAACTCCTCCGGGGTGCGGTTGGCCTTGACGAGGGCCATCACGCCCAGGATCAGGCCCGCGAGCGCGCCGACGCCCAGGAGGCCGAAGGTGGGCAGGCTCAACAGTCCGAGGACGAGGGACGCCACGGCCATGCCCTTTCTCTGCGGCCCGAGCGGCACTCCTCGCCGCGCCGCCGCGGGGGCAGGCCCGGTCCGCAGCGCCTGGCCGCAGCTCGCGCAGAACGAGACGCCAGCCGGATTCTGGAACTGACACTGCGGGCAGGTCGTCATGGTCGTCCTCCGTGAGAGAGGCGTGAGTGCAGTTGCGCCGATCCTAGGAGCCCTTCCTCCGCCGTGTCAAGAGACCGGGAAGACCCGCCCCGGCGAACACGGCGAAGGCCGAAGCGAGGCCGAAGAGCTGGGGCAGCCACCCGCCCAGGGGGGAGCCCCGCAGGAGCACGAGGCCCCCGGCCCAGGCCACGAGGGCCGTGGCGATGGCTCCTCGGGCGGCACGGGGCCCGGGCCGCGAGGCGGCGAGTCCCACGACGAGAGGGGCGAAGAGGACCATGGTCAGCACGCCGTAGAAGGTCCGGAGGGCCTCGATCACAGACGGGACGAGGATCGCGAGGCCCACGCCCGCGAACCCGGCCGTCGCCGCGCTGAGGCGCCCGACGCGGAGGAGGACGCGGTCGTCGGCGTCGGGGTTCAGATACGCCTGGTAGAGGTCCTTCGCCAGGGACGTCGAGAGCATGAAGAGCACGGCGTCGGCCGTCGAGATCTCCGCAGCGAAGAGCGCCGCCAGCCCGAGGGCCCCGAGCCACGGCGGGAGCACGTCCGTCAGCAGCACCGGCAGGGCCAGCTCCGGGTTCCCCAGGTCGGGCCGCGCCGTGCGGGCCGCCATCCCCAGGAGTGCGGGCACGAAGGCGAAGAGCGCCAAGGCCGCAGCGTTGCCCAGAGCCGCCCCGCGTGCCGCGCCCGGAGTCCGCGCCCCGAACGTCTTCTGGACGAGCCCGGGAGAGACGACGAACGACGGGACGAGGATCGCCAGAAGGCCCGCGATGGCCGAGCCTCCCATGCCCGTGAAGCTCCCATAGGCCCCGTCCCCGGGACGGCTCAGGATCGCCCAGCCCCCCGCTGCGTCCCACGCGTACGGCACGGCGAGGAGGAAGCCCGCGAGGAGGACGCCGAGCTCGAGGAGGTTCACCCAGGCCGCGGCCAGGAGGCCGCCCCCGGTGAAGTAGGCGATCAGGATCAGCCCCGACAGCAGGCACCCCCAGGCCTTGGGCACGCCGACCACGACCTCCAGGGCCCACGCCATGGCCACGAGCTGCCCGGCCAGGATGAACAGCGTGCCCGCCCAGAGGATCAGCCCCACGAGACCCCGGACCGAGCGGTCGAAGCGCGCCTCGAGGAAGTCCCCCACCGTGACGAAGCCCCGCTCGCCGGCGAGGCGGTGCATCCGCGGCGCGACGAACAGCCCGAGGAAGAGACACCCGATCGCCGCCGAGCCGGACCACCACCAGGCTGACAGCCCGTGCCTGTAGCCGAGCCCCGTGGCGCCCACGGTGGAGCCGGCCCCGATGTTGGCCGCCAGCAGCGTCACGAAGACGAGGCCACCGGGGAGCCCACGGCCCGCCACGAAGAAGTCCGAGGACCGCCTCACGCGACGGGACAGCAGGACGCCAGCCGTCACGAGCCCCGCCGCGTAGGCCAGGAGGAGCGCCTGGGTGACGGTCATCCGGGCGCCCGTCGCGTCAGACGCGCACGAGGGGGTCGAAGAGCTTACGGTGCTCGTCCATCGCGAAGCGATCGGTCATCCCCGCGATGTAGTCGCACACGACGCGCTCGAGGCCGTCCTTGGGGATCCGCTCCTGGAAGCGGGGCGGGAGCTGGAGCGGCTCCGAGACGTAGGATTGGAACAGGTCCTTGAGGAGGCGCCCCGCCTTGTCGCCCATCCTGACGACGCGGTAGTGACGGTACATGTCCCGGAAGAGGAACTCCTTCAGCTCGCGTACGAGCGCCGCCATCTCCGACGAGTAGGCCACGAGGCGCCGGCCCACCTTCCGCACGTCCTCGACGGTGCTCACCCCGGCCCGCGCGATCTCGCCGACGGTGGTCTCGAGGAGGGCCTGCGTACAGCGGTTGATGATGTGGCGCACCACCTGATGGCGCACGATCCGCATGTCCTGGACGCCGCGGGCGAGGATCGCGTCGTGGGCCTCGCGGAAGAGGCGCACGCCGCGGATCTGCTCCACGGTGAACATCCCCGATGTGAGGCCGTCGTCGACGTCGTGGTTGTTGTAGGCGATCTCGTCGACGAAATCGACGAGCTGTGCCTCGAGGGTCGGGGCCTCGCCCGGCGCGTACTCCGACGGCGCCTGGGCGTCGCTGTCGGGCTTGTGCTTGATGATGCCCTCGCGGACCTCCCACGTGAGGTTGAGGCCCGGGAAGTCGGGATAGCGTACCTCGAGGACCTCGAGGATTCGCAGCGTCTGGCGGTTGTGCTCGAAGCCGCCGTGGTCCCGCATGAGCTCGTCCATCACCTTCTCGCCGGAGTGGCCGAAGGGCGTGTGCCCCAGGTCGTGGCCCAGCACCAGGCACTCGACGAGCTCCTCGTTCAGCCCGAGGGCGCGGGCCACGGTCCGGCCGATCTGCGCCGCTTCGAGGCTGTGGGTGAGCCGCGTGCGGTAGTTGTCCCCCTCGTGGTTCACGAACACCTGGGTCTTGTACTCGAGGCGGCGGAACGAGGAGCTGTGGATCACCCGGTCGCGGTCCCTCTGGTACCGCGTCCGGAGCGGGTGCTCGTCCTCGGGATAGCGCCGCCCACGGCTGCGGGCGCTCCTCATGGCGTAGGGGGCGAGGTGCCGCTCCTCCCAGTCTTCCTGCCCCTTCCGGTCCACGAGCTGCATCGAACCCTCCGGCAGGGATTCTGACACGAAAGCCCCTCAGGGCAGGACCGCCCGCACGAGCGTCGGCCCGGCGAGGTCCCGCGCACCGAGCAGGAGCAACGCACCATCGTCCGTGCCGGCGGCGACGGTGTCGCCGGGAGCGAGGGCGGCCGAGAGGATGATGCCCATGTCGGTGCGCAGGCGGGCCGAGACGCCGTACGACAACCGTCCCGTGGCCTCCCGCTCGAACGCGTACCGCAGCACGACCCCGTCCCCGAACACGAGGGCCTCCTTCCCGCCGGGTCGCGTCACGGCGAAGTAGACGACCTGCCCGAGGCTGCCCAGGACGTGAAGGCGGTCGGCGCGCGTGTCGTAGACGTACACCCCGTGAGGCTCGGTGCCCGTGAAGAGGACCGCCTCCACGGCCGGGAGCGCCGCCGCGCGGTACGTCCCTTCGGAGGCGACCGGCAGCGCCCGGCCGTTCCATTTCCCGTCGAGCCTCCGCCGCAGGGCGAGGAGGGCGTGATTGAAGGTTCCCGCCAGCACGCGGTCGCCGGAGGGGTCGGCCCAGATGGCCCCCAGCGAGTAGCGTCTCCCCAGGAGCGCCCGCGCGTCGACGCTCTCCTGCTCCTCGATCTGCGGCCAGGCCCAGCGCTTCACGGTGCCGTCGGAGGAGGACGACCACAGCGCCGGTGGATCGCCCGGCTGAAGGGAGAGCTGATTGACCAGGAAGCCGTGTGCCTTGCTCCGCCAGACGACGTTCATCTCCGGGAGCTTCCACACCGCGATCGTCTTGTCGTCGGACGTCGAGGCCAGGTGGCCCGCGCCGGCGGCCAGGTCCGTGATGCCGTCGGTGTGGAGGGGGAAGGCCTCCGCGCGGCCGGCGCGCAGGTCGAAGGCGTGGAGCACGCCGTCGGAGGCGCCGGCAAACATCCTCTCCCCCTCGGGCTCGGCCGCCATCGCCCAGAGGTGCGCCTTGCTGAGCGCGAACCGCCGGGGCGCCGGGAGCCCGGCATAGTCCAGCACCGAGAGCACGTGGCGCCGGGCATCCAGGGAGGCGAGCCCCGCGCCCGTCACCAGCACGTCGGTCCCCTCGTGGCTCCCCGTGCCCCAGGCCGCGACCTCGCCTGCTCCGCGTCGCGCGAGCGCGATGCCGCCGGCGCCCGCGACCACCAGCGTCGGCTCGTCGGGGATCCACGCGAGAGCCATCGCCTGTCCACGCCGCGGGAGGGAGACGGAACGCCCCTCCGCCTTCATCTCGTGGACGTCCACGTGGTCGAACCAACCGCCCACGGCGAGCAGATCCGCGTCGTCGAGGACGGCCAGGTCGTGGACGCGCATCTCCCGGAACGCCGTGGACCAGGCCCGATCCCCGTCGGGAAGGCGGTACGCGTCGAGACTCCGTCCCGGCCGTGCCACGACCAGGTACGTGTCCGTCAGGGACAGGAGCTCCGCCGCCGATCCCTCGCTCGGGACGGCGAACCGCCGCTTGCAGGAGCCGCCGCCGACCTCGCACACGGCGATCGCGGTGGGCTCCAGGAGCGCGGCCCACCGCCCCGAAACCGAGACCACGACGGAGGGTCCCGAAGGGCCGTCGGCCGGCGGGAACGCGGGTAACGTGGCGACCGCCGCCCGCACCTGCTTCAGCGGATCGAGCCGCAGGAGGCTCCGGCCGTCCAGCAGCCAGACGTCGCCTTCCGGACCTGGACCGAGGAGGGTCTCGGATCCGCCGAACGGGACGCGCGTCGCCGGCTGAGATCCGTCGGCGAGGAGCAGGTAGAGGGCACCGCCCCCCGCGAGGACGAGGGTGTCCTGGCGCCACGTGAGGACCCGCGTCACGTCGGGCGGCACCGCCACGTCCCGACGATGGACGAGCAGCGCCTGGCTCGCCCCGGCCTCCCTCCCCGCGGCCCTCCGCCCCCGGCGCACGCGCCCGAGGACGCCGAGCGCCACGAGGACCATCACGAGCAGAGCGATCACGACCCGACGGCGGCTCCGCCGCGGCGGGGTCGGCTCGAAGCCGGCAGGCTCTGACGCCGCCGGGGCGAGCGTCGGCTCGACGGGTGGCTCCGGCGAGGCGGACGCGCGAGCCATGGTCTGCGTCGGCGCGGCGAGGACGGCCTGGGTCGGAACGCTCCCGATGCCCATGGCGGCGCGCACGGCCTCGGTGAGAACGGTCGCGCCCGACACGGGAGCCGGAAGGCCCAGCGCTTCCAGGAACGTCGCGACGCTCGAAAACCGCGCGGCCGCATCGGGCTCCGTGGCTCGCGCCAGAGCCGCGGCCATCCCCCGCGGAAGGGCCGGTGGCAGGCGCTCGGGCGCGAGCGGTCGCGCGATCTCCTCGCGCAGGATGTCCCCCAGCGTCAGACCGGCGCGGACGGGGCGCCCCGACAGCACCTCGGCCACGATCAGCGCGACGGCGTACTGGTCCGTCCAGGGTCCGACCTCCTTCCCCAGGAGCTGCTCCGGGGCCAGGTAGTTGGGCGTCCCGACCACGGCGCCGGTGGCCGTGAGGTGGGTGCGTGTCGCCTGGTCGCCCGAGACGAGGACCTTCGCGATCCCGAAGTCCAGGATCTTCGTGACGGCCCGCCCGTCGAAGTCGGCGACGAACAGGTTGTCGGGCTTGAGGTCCCGGTGGACGACACCCTTCCTGTGGGCGAAGGCGAGGCCGGCGCCGACGTCGGCCAGGACGGCCGAAGCGGCGCCCAAGGGGAGCGCGCTCGACCGCACGCGCAGCAGCGCCCCGAGAGTCGCCCCCTCGAGGTACTCCATGACGTAATACGGCGAGCCCCAGGCGCTGACGTCGAAGTCGTAGACCTCGACGATATTGGGGTGCTTGAGGTCGGCCAGGACCTGCGCCTCGCGGAGGAAGCGCTTCTGGAAGGTGTCCTCGTCGAGCTGCGGCAGGACGATCTTCAGGGCCGCCGGTCGCTGCAGGGTCGAGTGGAGCGCACGGTAGACGACGCCCATGCCTCCCGACCCGAGGACGGCCTCGACGCGGTACTTCCCGAAGGTCTCGCCGAGGAAGAGGGTCTCGTCGGCCAGCGTCAGCGGGGACCGGCATCCGGGACAGGTCGTCCGTCCCGGATGCACCTGCCGGCAGTTGCTGCAGACGCGCAGCTCCACGGGCGTAACTCTAGCATCGCGCCGCGCCCGGGGCCCAGTGGCACGCCTCGTGATCCGATCCGGCGCGTCATCGGCTAAACTCGTCGGCATGTCCAGAATCCCTGTGGCCATCCTCGGCGCGACCGGTGCTGTGGGACAGCGCTTCCTCCAGCTCCTCGCCGAGCACCCGCTGTTCGAGGTGGTCGAGGTCGCGGCCTCCGACCGCTCCGCGGGGAAGGCCTATCGCGAGGCGTGCGTCTGGCGTCTGCCGGGGGCCCCTCCGGCCGGCGTCGCGGGCCTCACCGTCTCCACGACCGAGGCGCCGTTCCGCTCGCGCCTGCTCTTCTCGGGTCTCGATTCCTCCGTCGCCGGCGAGGTGGAGGCGGCCCTCGCCGCGAAGGGCCACGCGGTCGTCTCGAACTCCCGGAACCACCGCATGGACCCCGACGTGCCGCTCCTCATCCCCGAGGTGAACGCCGACCACCTCGACGCCCTGGGCGCCCAGCGCCGGCGCACCGGGGGCGGGTACATCGTGACGAACCCCAACTGCAGCGTCGTCGGCCTCGCGATGGCCCTGGCCCCCCTCCATCGGGCCTTCGGCGTCGAGGCGGCGGCCGTCGTCACCCTCCAGGCCCTCTCCGGCGCGGGCTACCCGGGTGTCGCGTCCCTGGACGTCGTCGACAACGTGATCCCGTTCATCGGCGGCGGCGAGGAGGAGAAGATCGAGTCGGAGCCCCGGAAGATCCTCGGGCACTTCGAGGACGGCGGCTTCGTGGCCGCTGCGATGACGATCAGCGCGTCGGTCCACAGGGTCGCGGTCTCCGACGGGCACACGATGGCGATTCTCGTCCGCCTCGCGAAGCCCGCGTCGCCGGGCGACGCCGCCGCGGCCCTGGCGAGCTTCCGCGGCGAGCCGCAGGAACGCCGGCTTCCCAGTGCACCCGAGCGGCCGATCCACGTCCTCGACGCCGCCGACCGCCCGCAACCCCGCCTGGACCGCGACCGGGAGAACGGCATGGCGGTGTCCGTGGGACGGATCCGTCCCGACGGGCTCTTCCACCTGCGCCTGGAGGCCCTCGTCCACAACACCATCCGCGGCGCCGCCGGTGCGGCCATTCTCAACGCCGAGCTGCTCCAGGCCCGGGGACTCTTGCCGTGACCTCCGCAGGACGGTGGACCCGATGATCGTGATGAAGTTCGGCGGGACGTCGGTGGGCTCCGCCGAGCGGATCCGAGCCCTCGGCGACCGGGTGCGCGAACGCCTGTCGCGCCGCCCCGTCGTCGTGGTGTCCGCCCTCTCGCGCGTGACGGACCTCCTGATCCGAGGCGCGAACCTGGCCCTCGAGCGCGACCCGGCCTGCGATGCCCTCGTCCACGATCTCCTCGACCGGCACCGTGCCGTCGTCCACGAGCTCTTCCCGGCCGGGCCGTTGCGCGAGGGCCTCGTCGCCCGCCTCGAGACCGTCGTCTCCGAGCTGAGGACGCTCTATTCCGGCGTCCACGCACTCGAGGAGCTGACTCCCCGCTCCCTCGACGCCATCTCCGGCATGGGCGAACGGCTCTCGTGCGAGATCGCGGCCGAAGCCCTGGCCGCAGCAGGGATCCCGGCGCGCGCGGTGGACGCCCGTACCGTGCTCGTCACCGACGAGAGCTTCGGGCGCGCCGTGCCGCTGATGGACGACACGGCGGCCCGCGTGTCCCGGACGGTCCGGCCCCTCGTCACGTCCGGAACCGTCCCGGTCCTCGGGGGCTTCATCGGCGCGACCCGGAACGGCGTGGCCACGACCCTCGGTCGCGGCGGCTCGGACTGGTCGGCGGCGCTCCTCGGAGCGACGCTTCCGGCCGAGGAGATCCAGATCTGGACCGACGTGGACGGGATGATGACCGTGGATCCGCGGGTGGTGCCCGGCGCGCGGGTGATTCCCGAGGTCAGCTTCGACGAGGCGGCGGAGCTCGCCTACTTCGGCGCCAAGGTGCTCCACCCCGCCACGATCCGGCCCGCGGTGGAGCAGGGCATCCCCGTCCTCGTCCTGAACTCGCTCAACCCGGCCTCCTCCGGGACGCGCATCGTCGGCCGTGCTCCCGACGACGTGCCGGGGGAGCCCCGCGCCATCGCCTTCAAGAAGGGCATCACGGTCCTCCTGATCTCGCAGCCGCGAATGCTCATGGCCTACGGCTTCGTCGCGCGGGTCTTCGAGGCCTTCGACCGGCACCGCACCTCCGTGGACCTCATCGCCACGTCCGAGGTCTCGATCTCCCTCACTGTGGACGATCCCGAGCACGTTCCCGCGATCCAGGCGGACCTGGCGGGGCTGGGCGAGGTCCGAATCATGCCCGGCATGGCGATCGTCTCCGTGGTGGGGCGCGGCTTCATCCGGCAGCCCGGCCTCGCGGGCCGCATCTTCCAGGCGCTGCGCGACGTCAACGTCCTGATGATCTCGTTTGGCGCGTCCGACGTGAACATCTCCTTCGTGGTGGCCGAAGGGGCGGCCGAGCCGGCGGTTCGCCTGCTCCACCAGGAGCTCTTCGAGGGGGGGCGCGGGTGAGGATCGGCATCGTCGGCCACGGCACCATGGGACGAGAGGTGGAGGCCGTGCTGGCCGAGCGCGGGCACCAGCCCGTGATCGTGACCCGCGGCCGGCCCTTTCCCGCGGGCTGCACCGTGGGGATCGACTTCTCCGCCGCCGAGGCGGTCCCGGGGAACGTGGCCAACGCCCTGAAGGCCGGCGCGCGCTACGTGGTCGGGACCACGGGCTGGGCGGAGCGCCTCGCCGAGGTGCGCGCGGCCGTCGAGGAGGCCGGCGGCGGGCTCGTCCACGCCGCCAACTTCTCCCTCGGCGTCAACCTGTTCTACCGCGTCGTCCGGGAGGCGGCAGCGCTCCTCACCCGCTTCCCTGATTACGACCCGTACGTCCTCGAGCGGCACCACCGCCGGAAGAAAGACGCGCCGTCGGGCACCGCCAAGGCCCTCGCGGCGATTCTGGAGGCGGCCGGGGGGCGCCGCCGGAAGGCCGCGACGGCCCTCGACGGTGCCATTGCCGAGGACTCCTTCCACGTCGCCTCGCTCCGGGCCGGCGGCATCGTCGGGGACCACACGGTGGGCTTCGACTCCGGGGGCGACGAGATCCTCCTCGAGCACCGCGCCCGCTCCCGGCGCGGCTTCGCCCTCGGAGCCGTCCTGGCCGCCGAATGGATCAGCAGTCGGACGGGCTTCTACGCCTTCGACGCCGTGCTGGAAGACCTGGCCCGGAGCTGAGCCGCCGTCAACGCCCGCGCCTCATGTGCCGCCCGAGCAGCATGCGGTCGAGCCGCGGCTGCCACTCGACGCCCCGGCGGATGCCGTAGACGTCGTGGGGGACGAGCAACGGAATGAGGTAGAGGTCGTCCATCAGCACGCGCATCCCCTCCTGCAGCAGCCCGCGCCGTTCGACGAGGTCGAGGGTCACGCCGCTCTGCTCGACGATCTCGTCCAGCGCCGCGTTGGAGTAGCCGATGAAGTTCGTCTGGCCGTAGCCCCGCCCCTCGTCCTGGGTGTGGACGAAGCTGTCGAAGATGTCGCTGGCGTCGGCGGAGGGGGTCGCGACGCCGCCGTAGTAGAAGTCGATGGCGCCGGCCCTGAGCCGCGGGTACAGGTCCGGCCACGGCGCGCTCCGCAGGTCCACGACGAGCCTGAGGTCCCGGAGCTGCCGCGCGATCTCGTCGCCGCGCCTTCCGTCGCGGTACTCGAGGGTCACGGCGAAGCCTCTCCCCTGCCCCGCTTCGGCGAGCAGGCGGCGCGCGGCCTCGAGGTCTCTCTCGGGGGGCAGCAGCCCGGGGTCGTACCCGAAGATCCCCGGGCCGACCATCTGCCCCGCAGGCTGGCCGTACCCTCCCTGGGTCGCTTCGACGAGACGCCGCCGGTCGAGGGCGAGGTGGATCGCCCGGCGGACGCGCGGATCGGCGAAGCGGGGGTCGCCGACGCGGAGGCCGAGGTACTCGATGATGGACGACGTCCGCGCCACGACCCGGTAGTCCCCGCCCGCCTCCAGCCCGCGCGCATCGGCGGGATCGAGGTCCTGGACCACGTCCACTTCGCCCGCGAGCAGCCGTCGAGTCCGCTCGCGGGGATCCCGCACCGGCACCAGCTCGAGCGGGAGCAGCCCCGCGTCCGTCGCCGCCGGATCGAGGCGCAGCACCCGACCCCGCTCGTAGGCCGAGAAGCGATAGGCGCCGCTCCCCACCGGTGTCGTGATCTCGCCGGGGGCGTCGCGTGGGACCACGAAGACGAAAGCCAGCTTGTTCAGGAGGATCGGGAAGGCGCGCCGGGTGCGGATCTCGACCCCCGCCGACCCCATCGCCGTGACCTTCTCGATCTCGACGAGGAAGCCGGCCACGCTGGTCTTGGGGTGGTGGCGGGCGCGCTCGAGGCTCGACACGACGTCCGCGGCCTCCAAGGGCCGCCCGTCGTGGAAGCGGGCCCCGGGACGGAGGTGGAACCGCCACGTGCGCTCGTCCGGGTTCTCCCAGCCGGATGCCAGGCTCGGACCCGCCCGCAGCTCCGAGTCGAACACGGTGAGGGCCTCGAAGACGTTGGCGAGCACGCCGTAGGTCAGGACGTCGTTCTGGAGGTGCGGGTCCAGGCTGATGGGGTCGTTGTGCACGGCGATGCGGATGGGCGCCGGCGGGCCCGCCGGATCGCACGCGGCGAGCGCCAGGAGGGTTACGAGGCCTCGTGCGAAGAGAGACGAGACACGGGACGGCCGTCGGCGGCGCATTCGGGGATGCCGCGCCGATTCTAGCAGTCCCACGAGCGGCCGCCTCCTCGCGGGCTCCCGTGACCTTACGTTGACAAGCGCGCCGCGCGTCGCCTATAACATCTTCCACCATCGTGCCTTGGGCGCCCCACTGGCTTCAAACCGAAGCCCTGACCGAGGAGGCAGACATGTTCGGGTTCGGGACCAGGAGCCTGCGGCTCGCCGCAGCGCTCGCGTTCCTCTTCACGACGCCGGTCTTCGCCCAGGAGGGCAAGGTCACCGGCAAGGTGCTGGACAACACAGGCGGCGCGCTGCCGGGCGTGACCGTCACGATCACCGAGGCGGGCGGGACCGTCAAGACCGCCATCACGGGCGGGGACGGCTCCTATGCGATCCCCGCGCCGGCCGGCGTGTACACCGTCGCGGCCGAACTCCTCGGCTTCCGAAAGGGGCTCCAGAGGGGCGTGACCGTCACCGCCGGAGCCTCCGCGGCCGTGGACTTCACCCTCGTGGCGTGGCTCGCCGAGGAGATCACCGTCACGGCCATGAAGCGCGACGACACGGTCCAGAGCGTGCCGTTCTCCATCGCGGCGCCCAGCGAGGACGTCCTGCGCTCCCGCGGCGCCGACGGCATCGAGGCCGTGGCCGCCAACGTGGGCGGCTTCGCGGTCCAGAGCCTCGGGCCCGGCCAGAGCCAGGTCGCCATGCGGGGAGTCTCCGCCGGGCAGATCGTCCGCGACCAGCCGGGCGTCAAGGAGCAGGTCGGCGTCTACCTCGACGAGTCCGTCATCTCCCTCTCGCTGTTCACGCCCGACGTCGACCTCTTCGACGTGAACCGCGTCGAGGTCCTCCGCGGCCCCCAGGGGACGCTCTTCGGCTCCGGCTCACTTTCGGGCACGGTGCGGTACATCACCAACCAGCCCGAGATGGGCGAGAAGAAGTTCTTCGGCGAGCTCACGGGCAACAGCCTCCAGGACGGCAACCAGGGGGGCAACGTCAAGCTCGGCTTCAACGCCCCCATGGGCGAGAAGGCCGCCCTGCGCGCCGTGGGCTACTACAACCGGATCGCCGGATACATCGACTCCCCGTCGGCGACGCGCAGCGGAGGCGTGGTGCGGCCCGATCCCAGCAGCAGGGACGAGGACGTCAACACGGGCTACCGGGCCGGCGGCCGCGCGGCGATCAAGTTCGCCCCGAACGACAAGCTGACGATCACGCCGCGGCTCATCTACCAGAAGGTGCAGATGGACGGCTGGAACCGGGTCGACGCCTTCAACATCCTGGCGAACCCGTTCACGACCACGCGACCGGCCGTGACCCTCGGCGAGCGGGAGGGCTTCGCCCAGCTCGAGGAGACCTTCACCGACGAATTCGCCCTCGCGGACCTCACGATCGACTACGACTTCGGGGACGTGAACCTCACCTCGATCAGCTCGTACACCGATCGGGACATCCTGGTCATCCGCGACGCGACCTCGCTCACCGCCAGCATCACGGGCGGCAGCATCGGCCTGCCCGAGAACGTCTACAGCATCGACGCGCCGCTCTTCGACGCCACGACGGCGAAGGTCTTCACCGAGGAGCTGCGCCTGTCGGGGAGCAGGGAGAAGTTCCAGTGGGTGCTGGGCGGCTTCTACAGCCACACGGACCGGGACTACGGCCAGGATCTGCCGGTGATCGGCTTCGAGGCCCTGACGGGCATCCCGACCGCGGGACTCCGCGCGCCGACGGACAGCCTGTTCTTCTCCGACCTGGGCTACAAGCTCGACCAGATCGCGGGCTTCGGCGAGGGAACATTGTCACTGACCGACGAGGTCAGCGTGACCGCCGGTCTCCGCTTCTACCACTTCAGCGAGGACAAGGAGCAGATCTTCGACGGCATCTTCGGCAACGACAACAACGGCGTCTCCCTGGTCTCGCAGCCCGGATCCACCGACGCGAACGGCGTGGCGCCGCGCTTCATCCTCTCCTACAAGGTCAGCGAGCGCTCGAACCTGAACGCCCAGGTCTCGAGGGGCTTCCGACTGGGCGGCATCAACGACCCGCTCAACGTTCCCCTCTGCACGCCCCAGGACCTCGCGACCTTCGGCAACAAGGAGACCTGGGACGACGAGACCGCCTGGAACTACGAGATCGGCTCGAAGTCGCGGATCCTCAACAACCGCGGCGCCTTCAACATCGCCGCCTTCTACATGGACATCCGCGACCTGCAGGCCACGGTCACGGCAGGCTCGTGCTCGTCGCGTCTGATCTTCAACGTCCCCAAGGCGCGCAGCCAGGGCGTCGAGGTGGAGTTCGAGGTGGCGCCGAACCGGAACTTCGATTTCGCGGTCTCCGGTAGCTACACGGACTCCGAGCTCCGGTCCACCGTGCCGCCGGCGTCGGACACGGGCATCCTCGAAGGCCGGCGCCTGCCCACCGTGCCCAAGTTCCAGATGGCGGCGGCGGCGACCTACCAGTGGGAGATCGGCACCGCCTCCCTGGGCTACGTGACCGGCACCTTCCAGCACGTCGGCGACCGCTTCACCCAGGTCAACGACGAGGACCTCGGCACGCTGAACCTGCTCTCGTTCGGGGCCGGCACCATCGGCGCCCCGCTGACCCAGAGCACGTTGACGTACGACCCGAAGCTGCCGTCCTACAGCGTCGTCAACGTCCGCGTGGGCGTCCGGGCTAACAGGTGGGAGGTGGCGGCGTTCGCGAACAACGTCACAGACGAGCTGGCCTTCCTGTCGTTCGACCGCGAGCGCGGGACCCGCGCCCGGATCTTCTACCTGACCAACCAGCCCCGGACCTTCGGCATCACGACGCGCTTCAACTTCTAGGACGGCTCCGCAGGAATCGAGGGCGCCCCGATCGTCCGGGGCGCCCTCGCTTTTTCAGTACACCGACCGCTTCTGCACCTTCTCCTTCGTGGCCAGGCTGAAGCGGGGCTCCACCGCCCCGCCCTCGACGATGCGCGCGGCCACGTACTCGCCCAGGGCCGGTCCGTGCTTGTAGCCGTGGCCCGAGCCGCCGCCCACCAGCCAGACGTTCTCGCGCTCGGGATGCCGGTCGATCAGGAAATCGCCGTTGGACGTGTTCTCGTACTGGCACACCTCACTGGCGACGAGGGGCGCATCCTTGAGGCCGGGGAAGCGCCGCGAGACGAACCCCCGGACGCCGGTCAGGGTCTCCGGCGTGATCACGCGCTCGCCCGAATCCGGGTCGAAGGCCGGCCCGTGGCGATCCGGGGCCACCTTGAAGCCGCGTCCCCGGAAGTCGGGCACGCCGTAGATCTCCTCGGCGAAGTCCACCCAGACCGGCATCTCCGGCGTGCGGAAGCGGGTGTCTCCCGGCGCGGGACCGAAGTAGAAGACCTCCTGACGCGTGGGGAAGATGCGCTCGCCGAGCAGATCCGGGAACAGCTTCGGCAGCCAGGGACCGCAGGCGAAGACGAACGCGCCCGCCTTGACCGTCTCTCCCGCGGCAGTGGCCACCGAGTCGAGACGTCCCTTCCCCACCGGCGGGACGACCCCCGCCTGGAGGTACTCGCCGCCCTCGGTCATCGCGAGCTGGGCCACGGCCTGGACGGCATGGAAGGCCATCAGGAAACCGCTGTCGGGCTCGTGGATCGCCCAGGTGTTCGCGCCGAAGTCGATCTGGGGCCAACGGCGGTCCAGCTCCGCGCGCTCGAGCCGCTCGTGGCGGATCCCGAACCGCGGCAGCGTCGCCAGCGTCTTCGTCGTGAGGGGGTCCTGGCCCCGGGCCATCCAGAGCACGCCGACCGGCTGGAACAGCGACGGCCGTCCCACCTTGCGGAAGAGCGCCTTCCACAGCTCCAGGGACCGCCTCGACCACCGCGTGTAGATCTCCTGGTCGCCGTACCCCATGCGGATGACCCGGCTCTGCCCGCCGGAGCTGGAGCGCGCGTTGCCCGGGCCGTACGCGTCCAGGAGTGCGACGCGGCGCCCCGCCTGCCGGAGCTGATACGCGATCCATGCGCCGAACACCCCGGCGCCCACGACCGCCACGTCGTAGGCGCGCCCGGCCCAGAGCGCCGGCGCCTCCGCCCGCGCCAGGGCCGGCGCCAACGTCGCACCGATCACCCCCGCCCCCGCGGTCTTCACGAAGTCCCGGCGCGTCGTCTTCATCCTTCGCCCTCCTCACCGATGGATCCGAGCATCCAGGCCTCCCGGGATCCATCGCGCGCCATTATCCGTCGCTCCCCCCGTTGTTGAGGCGGCGCCGGCCTTCTGGTAAACTCTCTCTTCTTCGCCCCGCCGATCGTGGGCCGCTAGCTCAGCTGGGAGAGCGCCTGGTTCGCAATCAGGAG
>JACQGI010000016.1 GCA_016199625.1 Acidobacteriota bacterium
CGGGGCCGGACACGAACCCGGCTCCTCGTCCCCCTGGACCCTGATCGACTCGCACTCGTCGCCCCGCTTGGCGATGCGGACGCTTCCCCCCCTCGACCGGAGCGTGGTAGCATTCCACTGGGTTCCCCGATAAAACGGCGGTTTGGACTTCGGGCCCGGCACGCCTCGGCCGGGCTCGGCGGGAGGTCGGCGATGACGAAGCTGCGCTGGGGAATGGCCACCCTTCTGGTGCTCGCCGCGCCCGCGGTCCGGGCTGAGATCAGCGTGGAGCACGTGACCGTCGGCTGCGTCGTGGCCGAGAAGTTCCCGAAGATCAACGCCTGCTTCGCCCCCATGGCGAACCTCGCCCGTGCCAGGGTGTACTTCCGCATCGAGGGGGGAGCGCACTGGTACTTCGTCGAGATGAAGTCCGACGCCCCGTGCCACGCCGGGATCCTGCCCAAGCCGAAGAAGGTCCTGGCGGGCAAGAAGCTGCAGTACTACGTCGAGGCGGTGGACAGGAGTTTCGCGGAGAGCCGCTCGGCCGAGGGCGCTCCCGACATCGTCGCGGACCAGGGGGCGTGCCGCAAGGACGTGCCCGTCGCTCCCTTCGTGAGCAAGGCGTCCGTGGCCGTGGGCTCCGCCGCCGGCGTGCCGCTCCCGGCCGGGCTCGCGGCGGGCGCGGGCATCTCGACCACGACCGCCGTGGTTGCCACGACAGCCGTCGTAGCGGGAGCCGGCGGCGCCGCCGCGGCGGCCAGCGGCGGGAACGGCACGCCGACGACCACGACGCCGACCACCGGCGGAACCCCGCCCCCGCCGACGACCCCGCCGCCCACGAACCCGCCGCCGACGGCGCCGCCGCCGACCAACCCGCCCCCGCAACAGGCCCCCTGCCGCTTCGCCTTCGCCGTGGAGCCGGACCCGCCGTCGGGGAAGGAGCCCCTCGAGGTGGCCTTCGACATGTGCGCCACGACGGCACCTGGCGGACGGACCTTTACCTTCGACTTCGACGGCGACGGGATCGTAGACCAGAGGGGCGGCTCCTGCCGCGCGACGCGGCTGTACACCACCGACAAGGTCACGAGCTTGCCGTCGACCCTCGTGCCCCTCGTGGTCAAGTATCTCGCTACGGTCACGGCGAGCTGCGACGGAACGGGCCTGTCCCAGAGCCAGAGCTACGAGGTCCAGGTCGAAGAGGCCGGGATCTCGGTCAAGACCGTGGGCGAGCTGCCGGCTCCAGTCCGTCGCATCGCGTGGGTGAGTCAGCTCGACGTTCCCGGCGGCCGGGGCCAGGTCGTCGTGAACGGCGCGGCGGGGGTTTTCACAGGGGCGGGTCGCTCGGCGGCCTTCGCCATGGGCCGCCGCGGGGAGAACCGCGTCGAGGCCCAGCTCGTCCAGGCCCGCGGCGCCGGGCTCTGGCGCTTCGACCTCGCCGCTACGGGCACCCTCGAGAAGGGAAGCCTGCGCGTGATCGCAGGAGAAGTCGCACTGGTGACCGGCGACGCCATCGTGTTCCGCCTGAGCGGGAAGCCCGGCGAACGCGTGGTCTTCGCCTTCCGGACGGGCCGCTAGGAGTCCCGCGGGAGCCCGCCTCGGGTCCTACCCGGGCGGACTCCTCGCCAGTCGCCGGCGCAGCCCGGCTTCCGTCACGCGGTGGCGCGCGATCTCCGTGTCGCCGAGCAAGAGCACCGGGATCTCGAGGAGATAGCGTCGCTCCGTCTCGGGGTCGTCACGGATGTCGCGCTCCACGAGCGACCCTCCCGCCTCTGCCAGGACCCTCAGCACCACCGTGCGCATCTCGTGACAGAGATGGCAGTCCGGCTTGCCCAGGAGCGTGAGGACGCGGGTCAGGAGCTCCTCCGCGCCCTTTCCTGGGCCGGAGCCTCCTCGGGCCGCCGCAGCGCCGCGACGCCCGCTGCCGCCACCGTGAGGACGATGGCGAGCTGCACGAGAAGTCCCGTGAGGTCGGGATGGATGCCCATCCACGGGACCTCCGGGAACCGGACGGGACGCGGCGGGAGATAGCCGGCAGCCACGAGGTCGTGGATGCCCGATCCCGCGAAGGAGATCGCCAGGGCGCAGAGCAGCACGCCCGAGACGGCGAAGAAGGGGCCCAGGGGCAGGCGCAGAACCGTGCGGTTCATGAGCGCGGCCGTGGCGGCGACCGCCAGGAGGCCGGCGGCGGCGCCGGCCCACACGTGGGCCCGTGCGCCGCGGGCTTCGAGGAGCACCGCCTGGGTGAAGAGGATGGTCTCGGCGGCCTCGCGGTAGACGGCCAGGAACGCGAGTCCGGCGAGGACGGAGAGCTTCCGGCGCGACAGCCCCGCCTCGAGGTTCCGCCGCAAGTAGGCCATCCAGTGCCGCGATTCCGCCTTCGACACGAGCCAGAAGCTCACCGAGAAGAGCACCGCCGCCGCCAGGAGGGCCACGACGGCCTCGACGAGCTCGCGCCGATCCGCCCCCAGGCTCACCACACGGTCGAGGGCCCACCACGTCGCCACGCCGGCGGGGATCGCGGCGATCCAGCCCACGTGGACCCAGCGGGCCGCCTCGGGCCGGCCGAGACGGCGGAGACCCGCGAGGAGGGCCCCGACGAGCAGCGCCGCCTCGATCCCTTCGCGCAGGTAGATGAGGAACGCGGCGGCAAAGGGGACGATCGGCCGCTTCGCTCCGGCGACGTCCCGGAGCAGGCCGTCGAGCCGCGCGCCCCTGGCGCGGACGCCGAGGGCGTCCCCCTCGCGCAGCGCGCCCCGCAGCTCGAAGAACGCCGCCTCCACGGCGGCCGTGGCGTCGGCGTCGCGGGCCCGGAGGCCGGGCTCGAGGGGCTCGAAGCCCGAGAGGTAGGCGTCGAGGACCAGGCGGTCTGCGTCCTCGCCCCGGCCCGTGGCGAAGGCCGCGAGGGCCTCGCGGACGACGCGGCGCGTCCGCTCGATCCCCTCGGCGGCCGGCGGCTCGGTGAAGGGCGCCTCGCGGCGCGCCCACGTGAGGGCGGCGGCCGGATCGGCTGCGCCCTCGGCGCTCAGGGTCTCGAGGAGCTCGTGGTCCGAGCGCGTGGCCATCTCGGCCAGCGGCAACGCCACGGGCCCCCTCGCCTCCCGGCCGGCGTGGCCGAGCCGGAAGACGTAGAAGGCCAGGTCCCACCGCTCGGCGGGGGAGAGGGCCTCGAAGGACGCCATGGCCGTGCCGGGTACTCCGAACGTGAGCGCGTTGTAGACGCGGTAGGGGGACAGCTCCCGCAGGCGGTCCGGATCCGTGAACGCCGCCGGCCGGGGATCGAGGTGCCGCGCCCGCTCGGTGTCTCCATCGCCGCTCGCGCCGTGGCAGGCGGCGCAGTTGCCCGCGTAGAGGGCCTCCGCAGGACCGAGATGGGGTCGCGCGGCGGGCGAGGTGTGGAGCCCGAGGCGCGTGACCGCCGCGTCGCGGGCCGCGCGACAGGCCTCCGTGACCGCCGCGGCGTCGGCCCTCGCGAGCACCAGCGCCTCGGCCCGGGCGAGGTGCCGCAGGAGCGGCTCGCCCTCCGGGACGTCGGGACCGAGCAGGCGCCGGGCGAGGGCCCGCGCGTCTGCGACGAAGCGGACCTGCTCCTGGTACTCGAGCGCGCTCACCTCCACGCCGTCCTTCACCGCCAGGCCGTAGTCACCGGCGACGTAGTCCACGAGGGCCACCAGGCGCTGGGCGTCCCCGCCGTCGGAGGCCGGCGCCCCCGGCGCCATCGTCACCGGGGCCCTCTGGCACGCACCCGGGGCCAGGCCCAGGGTGAGGACGAATGCGATCCTGAAATTGGAATTCATTTTCAACTCGGGGAGACTAACACCGGGGCGTGTCCCGAGTCAAAAGCAGGGATCTCAGGCCCCGCGGGCCATCTGCTCGACGATGGCCTCGGCCGCGGCGGCCGGGTCCGCCGCCTCGAGGATGGGCCGACCCACGACGACGTAGTCGGCGCCGGCTGCGAGCGCGGCGGCGGGGGTCGCAGCGCGGGCCTGATCACCCGTCGCCGCGCCCTGCGGACGGATCCCCGGCGTCACGATGAGGAAATCGGGCCCACAGGCCTCGCGGACGAGGGCGATCTCGTGGGGCGAGGCGACCACGCCGTCCACTTCGGCGTCGCGGCCCAGCAGGGCGAGTCGCCGGACGCTCTCGTGGACGGACCCGTCGACGCCCAACTCGCCGAGGCTGTCCTCGGCGTGGCTCGTCAGGATCGTGACCGCGAGGAGGCGCGTCCCGAGGGCCGGAAGCGCGCCCACCGCAGCCTCCATCATGGCCTTGCCCCCGAGGGCGTGCACGTCGAGGAACGAGACGCCGAGGCGACACGCCTCGCTCACGGCGCTCGCGACGGTGTTGGGGATGTCGTGGTACTTCAGGTCGAGGAAGACCTTCTGGCCTCCCGCGGCGAGCTCGCGGACGAACTCGGGGCCGGCGGCGGTGAAGAGCTGGCTTCCGACCTTGAACATCCCCACGCGTCCCGCGAGGCGCTCCACGAGGCCGCGGGCCCGTTCCGCCGAGGGGACGTCCAGCGCGACGATGAGGCGGTCGCGGGGGGTCATCCTTCGCTTCCCGCCTCGGCGCCCTCGCCCGGGAAGCGGAGGGTGCCGACCACCGCGTTGACGTCGTCCAGGCCGTGGCGGCCGAGGTAGTCCTCGAGTCCGGCGAGCACGCGGGCGTACACGCCCGGCTCCACGAAGTTGGCCGTGCCGATCTGGACGGCCCGGCAGCCCACGATGAGGAACTCGAGGGCGTCCTGGGCCGAGGAGACGCCGCCGATGCCGATGACGGGGATCTTCACCGCCCGCGCCGCCTGCCAGGCCATTCGCACGGCCACGGGCCGGATCGCGGGTCCCGAAAGGCCGCCGGTCCCGAAGGCGAGCTTCGGCCGCCGGGCCTCGACGTCCACGACGAGGCCGAGCAGCGTGTTGATGCACGAGACCGCGTCGGCCCCGGCCTCTTCGCACACGCGGGCGAAGAGGGCGACGTCGGCGACGTTGGGCGAGAGCTTCGGGATCACCGGCAGCCGGGTCGCCTTCCGCACGGCTGCGACGACCTCGTGGGTCATCCTCGGGTCGCCACCGAAGGCCATGCCGCCCTTCTTCACGTTGGGGCACGAGATGTTGATCTCCAGGCCGGCGACCCCCGGGGCGCCGGCCAGGACCCGAGCCACCTCCGCGTACTCCTCCACCGTGTCGCCGCACACGTTGACGAAGACGGCGGTGTCGTACCGCGCCAGGCGGGGCAGGACGTCGCGGACGAAGGCGGGGGCGCCGACGCCCTGAAGGCCGATGGCGTTCAGGAGGCCGGACGGCGTCTCGACGATGCGAGGCGTCGGACAGCCGTCGCGTGGCTCCATGTAGAGCCCCTTGGAGACGATCCCGCCCAGGAGCGAGAGGTCGAGGAGCCCCTCGTACTCGACCCCGTAGCCGAACGTCCCCGACGCGGCGATCAAGGGATTCTTGAGGCGGACCCCCGCGATCTCCACGGCGAGGCTCATCCCTTCACCTCGACCGCGCGCCGCCGTGCCAGGGACGCTGCCTCCCCCGGCCACACGACCGTGGCCGCGTCGAAGACCGGCCCTTCGGTGCAGGCACAGCGATACTTCGCCTGGGGCTCGTCGGGGCGCTGGATCCGGACGACGCAGCCCAGGCAGGTCCCGACGCCGCAGCCCATCCAGGGGTCGAGGCTCACCTGGGCCGGCAGGCCGCGTCGCTCGGCGACGCGGGCCACGGCGCGCATCATCGCGTCGGGACCGCAGGCGTAGAGCGTCGCCGGCCCGGGCCCGCCGTCGAGGTACTCCTCGAGAGGCGCCGTGACGCGGCCCCGGTGACCCAGGCTGCCGTCCTCCGTCGCCGGCACGAGGGAGACGCCGAGTGCGGTGAAAGGCTCGCGCACCTGCAGGTCCGCCACGGTGCGGCCGCCGTAGAAGACCCGACCGGTGCGCCCGGCGCGGCGCAGCTCGCGGACGAAGAGAAGGAACGGAGCGATGCCGTAGCCCCCCGCGACCATCAAGGCCTCGGACCCGTCCGAAGGGGGCTCGAAGGGTCGTCCGAGCGGTCCCACGCACTGCGCCGCGCCGCCCGGGGGAAGGTCGGCGAGGGCGCGGCTTCCGGCTCCCACGGCCTTCAGGAACAACGAGAAGGTCTCACGCTCGGGATCCACGGCGAGGATCGAGAACGGCCGGCGCAAAGGTGGGTCGGCGGAGGTCCCTGCCTTGATCATGACGAACTGTCCTGCGCGGGCCTCGCGGGCGACCTCGGGATGGCGGAACGTGAGGAGCACGTAAGCGCCCTCGAGGACCTCGCGGGCCACGAGGGCGACGTCGCGGTTCGCGGGCATGCCGGCGCCGATGATACCCGAACTTATAATCCGGGTCCCGATGGCCGCGCGCCTCCTCCTCTCGTCGGCTCTCGCCGCCGCGATCTTCGCGGCGGACGTGGTCCTGCTGACGCTCTTCCTGAACCCCGCCGTGCGCCCGCCGGAGGAGGCGCCCGCGCTCCTCGCGGCGCTCTTCGCCCCTTACGCCCTGGCAGGGACCGTCGCGCTCTGGACCCTCGCGCTGCTGGCGGCGGCGCTGCGCGGCTGGCCCCGCGCGCCCCGCCCGCCCGTCGAGGGGCTCCCCTTCTTCGCCACCCTGAGCTTCCTGGCCATCACCGCCTCCGCGGCGCTCTATTGGACCAACCTCCTCGGCTACCGTCACTCGATCCCTCTCGAGTTCGTCCGCACCCTCGTGGGCTCCGCCGTCGCCCTCACGGCGGCGGCCCTCGTTCTCGTGGCCGTGGGCGTGGACGCGCGGCTCTATCCCCACCGCGGCCGCGGCCTCTCCGCCGCCCTCGTCGTCATGGCGGGCGGCGCCGCGGTCGTCGTCCCGCTGGCCCTGCGGCCGGTGCCCGCTCCTGCGCCGCATCCCGTGCCGCTGGCGACGGAGACCGTGGAGCCCGCCCGCCGGGTGATCCTGTTGGGTATCGACGGGCTCGGAGTCCGTCAGATCGAAGAGGGGATCTCCGCGGGCCGCTTTCCCGCCTTCGCTCGCCTCATGGGCCGGAGACGCGGCGCGGGCGAGCCCGCCTGCGCCTGGGGGCCCCTCGCAACGCTGCGTCCTACCGAAGGCCCGCCCGTCTGGACGACCCTCGTGACCGGGCGCCTGCCGCGCGATCACGGCATCAAGAGCTTCGTCACCTACCGCCTCGTGGACTCGCGGACGCCCTACGAGCTCTTGCCACGGGGGGCCTTCGTCGGGCTCCTCGAGAGGGCCGGGCTCGTGTCGCGGGTCCCGGTGGCCTCGCGGGCCCGGAAGCGCCGCGCGCTCTGGAACGTCCTGAACGCCTTCGGAATCCCCACGGGGGTCGTACGGATCTGGGCCACGAACCCCGCCGAACGGGTGCAGGGCTTCATGCTGTCTCCCTACTTCCACCTGCTGCGCCACGAACCCGCTCGGGCCGCGGAGACCCTGTTCCCGCCCGACCTCTTCGCCGAGGCGTCGGCACGGGCCGTGGATCCCCAGGACGTGGATCGGGCCCTGCTCTCGCAGTTCGTGGACCTCTCGCCCGGCCTCGGCGCAGATCCGGTGCCGTGGCGACGGGAGCTCGTGGAGCGGGCTCTGGCGCCGGACATGACGTACCAGCGGGCCGGGGCCGTCCTGCGCGCGGCCTACGACCCGCCGTTCTTCGCCACGTACGTCTACGGCCTCGATCCCGTGGGCCACACCTTCACCCGCTTCGCGCGCCCGGACCTCTTCGGCGACGTCGGGCCCGAGCAGGTGCGCCGCTACGGTCGCGTCCTCGACCGCTACGCCGCGTACGTCAACCAGATCGTCGCGGAGGCGGTCCAGGGTCTCCGGCGGGGCGAGGTGCTGCTCGTGGTGTCGGGCTACGGGATGGAGGCCGTGCCCCTCTGGCGCCGCATCCTCGGCGGCGTCGGCCTCGGTCCCGAGACGAGCGCCACACACGCCGGGGCACCGGACGGGGTGATCTTCGTCGTGGGTGAGGGCGTCCAGGACGGCGCGACGATCCGCGGCGCTTCGGTCCTCGACGTGGCTCCGACGATCCTGTACTTGATGGGCCTTCCGGTGGCCCGCGACATGGAAGGGCGCGCGCTCACCGAGGTGCTCGCCGAGTCGGAGGCGCCGGCGGTGACGTTCATCCCGAGCTACGAGAGCCTCGCCGTGACGCCGGTAACGGGAGGCCAGGAGGTGGCGCTGCCGCCGCTGCCCGAGGAGGAGCCGTGACTTGTCGTCCTCGGAGGCTCGGGGTACGATCCGGCCCGCTTTGGCCACGGTGGACGAGGTTGCGGCGCTCGACGTGCGCGTGGGGACCATCGTCTCGGCCCGGCCGCTCCGCGGATCGCGCCGGCCGGCCTACGCGCTCGCCATCGACTTCGGGTCCCTGGGCACCCGGTCCTCGAACGCCGAGATCACGGACCTCTACGAGAGCGAGGACCTCGTCGGGCTCCAGGTCGTGGCCGTCGTCAACGTGCCCCCGAAGCGCGTGGCGGGCCTGGAGGCCCAGGTGCTGATCCTCGCCGTGGACGCGGGCAAGGGCGAGAACGTGTTGCTGATCCCCGAGCGCCCCGTGCCCGACGGGAGCCGAGTGGGGTAGACGATGTCCCACCCGGCGGGTTATCTCGTTCGCCAGGAGCTCATGGACCGGGAACGGCTCGCCCGGACGCTGGCGCGCATGGCCCACGAGATCGTCGAGCGGCACCCCGACATGGCAGGAGCGGCTCTCGTCGGGGTGCGGACCCGGGGCGTGCCCCTCGCCCTCCGCCTCGCGGGCCTCGTGAAGGCGGCCTGCGGCGTCGCCCCTCCCGTCGGAGCCCTCGACATCACCCTCTACCGCGACGACCTGACGATGATCGCGCCGCACCCGGTGATGAAGGGGACCGACATCGGTTTCTCCATCGACCATCGCACCGTGGTCCTCGTGGACGACGTGCTCTTCACGGGCCGCACCGTGCGGGCGGCGCTCGACGAGCTCGTGGACTTCGGCCGGCCGGCCCGCATCGAGCTGGCCGTTCTCGTGGACCGGGGTCACCGCGAGCTGCCGATCCGCGCCGACTACGTGGGGAAGTCCCTCACCACCTCCCGCGACGACGTCGTACAGGTGATGCTGAGGGAGGAAGACGGGCAGGATCGGGTGGTGCTGCTGGAGAAGGAGAGGGCCAGGAGCGCGGCGGGGAAAGGGCGGAAGAAACCTGTCGGGCGAAGGCGGGGCACGGGATCGCGGAAGAAGGGGAAGGGGAAGTGAAGGCGTACCCGCACAGGCACCTTCTCGGCATCGAGGAGCTCTCCCCCGAGCACGTCCAGACGATCCTCGACACCGCCGACGGCCTTCGGGAGGTGCTCGACCGGCCCATCAAGAAGGTGCCTGCCCTCCGGGGCAAGACCGTGGTCAACCTCTTCTACGAGCCGTCCACCCGGACCCGCGCCTCCTTCGAGGTGGCCGAGAAGGTGCTCTCGGCCGACAGCCTGTCGATCACCACGGCCACCTCGAGCGTCCAGAAGGGCGAGACCCTGCTGGACACCGCGCGAAACCTCGAGGCCATGAACCCCGACATGATCGTGATCCGCCACTCGTCGTCGGGGGCTCCCCACTTCCTCGCCCGTCACTGCCGCTCGGCCATCGTCAACGCCGGCGACGGCGCCCACGAGCACCCGACGCAGGCCCTCCTCGACGCGCTCACGCTGCGCCAGAAGAAGGGCCGACTCAAGGGGCTGCGCGTCGCCATCGTCGGGGACCTGCTCCACAGCCGCGTCATGCGGTCGAACGTGTGGCTCTTGACGAAGATGGGAGCCGACGTGGTCCTCTGTGCGCCCCCGACCCTCGTGCCGCCGGGGATCGAGGCCCTCGCGCCCGTCACCCACCGCATCGACGAGGCCGTGGAGGGAGCCGACGCCGTCATGATGCTGCGCATCCAGAGGGAGCGGATGACCGGAGGCTTCTACCCCTCCGACCGCGAGTACCACCTGCGCTTCGGCCTCACGGCGGCGCGCGCCGCGCGGGCGAAGAAGGACGTCCTCATCCTCCATCCGGGGCCCATGAACCGCGGCGTCGAGATCGCCAGCGAGGTCGCCGACGGGCCGTACTCGGTGATCCTCGACCAGGTGACCAACGGCGTCGCGGTGCGCATGGCCGTGCTCTACCTGCTCCTCGGCGGGAGCGCGGAGGCCGTCGCGTGAAAGAGCGGGTGCTGCTCAAGGGCGGGCGCGTCGTGGACCCGTCCCAAGGGATCGACGAGCCGCTCGACGTCCTCCTCGACAGCGGGGTCGTGGAGGCCCTCGGGAAGGCCTCGGCCAAGGGCGCCGAGGTGATCGACGTGTCCGGCCTCGTCGTGTGCCCCGGTTTCATCGACCTGCACGTGCACCTCCGCGAGCCGGGGCGCGAGGACAAGGAGACGATCGCCACGGGGACGCGGGCCGCGGCCGCCGGGGGCTTCACCGCGGTCTGCGCCATGCCGAACACCGAGCCGGTGAACGACCAGGCGGGCATCACGCGGTTCATCCTCGACAGGGCGCGGGCGGAGGGGGCCGTCCGCGTCTACCCGATCGGCGCGATCACCAAGGGCTCGATGGGCGAGGAGATCGCCGAGTACGGCGACCTGCGCGAGGCGGGCTGCGTCGCGGTGTCCGACGACGGCCGGCCCGTGGCCAGCGCCCGAGTCTTCCGCCGCGCCCTGGAGTACGCCAAGGCCTTCGACCTCACGGTCATCGACCACTGCGAGGAGCCGACCCTGGCCCAGGGGGCCTCGATGAACGAGGGGCCCGTCGCGACCCTCCTCGGCCTGCGCGGCAACCCCTCGGCCGGCGAGGCGATGATCGTGGAGCGCGACGTGCTCCTGGCCGATCTCACCGGAGGCAAGGTCCACGTCGCGCACCTGAGCACGGCCCTGGGCGCCGAGGCCGTGCGGCGGGGGAAGGCTCGCGGCGTGCGGGTCACCGCCGAGGCGACGCCGCACCACATGCTGCTCACCGACAGCCTCGTGAAGGAGTCGGGCTACGACACCTCGACGAAGATGAACCCGCCCCTGCGCTCGGAGAGCGACCGCGAGGCGCTCCTCGAGGCTCTCCGCGACGGCACCGTGGACTGCATCGCCACCGACCACGCTCCGCACGCCGTGGACGACAAGAAGTGCGAGTACGACCTCGCCGCCTTCGGGATCGTAGGCCTCGAGACGGCCGTGGCCCTGTGCCTCGATCGGCTCGTCGGTGCGGGCGTCGTGGACCTGCCCCGTCTGGTGGCGCTCCTCTCCACGAACCCGGCTCGGGTCCTGGGGCTCCCCGGCGGCACGCTGGCCCCCGGCTCGCCCGCCGACGTGACGGTCCTCGACCTCGCGCGGAAGGTGAAGGTGGATCCCGCCCGGTTCGAGAGCAGGGGTCGCAACAGCCCCTTCGGGGGCTGGAGCCTCAAAGGCGGTCCGGCCATGACCCTCGTCGGGGGACGGGTCGTGTTCACGGCGTAGGAGTCGGGGAGGCGCGGGTTGTCGACCGATCCCGTCGCCGGTTACAACGAGCTGGTTGGGCGGAATCCGCCAGCGGCCCTCGAGCAGGCCGCGTGGCTCGAGGACGCCTTCGCGCGGGCCGGCATCACCTTCGGCGGCGCCCCCATGCGCGCCTTCCTCCGCCCGCACTTCGTCACGCGCGACTCGTGGAACGAGCTGCGCGACACCGGCCGGCGGATCCTGGAGACCGCGGCGCGGGTGGCGCGGCAGGCCTTCGGCGGAGACGTCGCCCGCCTGTGCGCGTGGCTCGGAACGCCCGAAGCCGAGGCCCGCTGGGTCGCGGCAGATCCGGGCGAGCCCGACGTGGTCCTCTCGCGCCTCGACGCCTTCCTCACGCCGGAGGGCCCGAGGTTCATCGAGATCAACAGCGACGCGCCCGCGGGCTTCGGGTACGGCGACCGGATGGCCGAGGTCTTCCGCGAGCTGCCGGTGTTCCGCGAGTTCGCACGCTCGGCGCCGGTGAGCTACCTCCCGTCGGGGCCCCGCCTCGTCGAGGCGGTCCTCGGCCTGTGGAGGCGAAGGGGCGGGACCGGGGCGCCGTTCGTGGTGATCGCCGACTGGGCCGACGTCAAGACCCGATCCGACCAGGAGATCCTGCGCCAGGCTTTCGAGGCCGCCGGCGTCCGGTGCGCCCTGGCCGACCCGACGGGGCTGGAGCTCCGGGGCGGCCGCCTCCTGGCCGGAGGGGAGGCCGTGGACGTCGTTTACCGGCGCGGTGTCCTGTCGGAGCTCGTGGCGCGCGAGGGCGAGGTGCGCGCGTTCCTCGAGGCGTACCGTGACGGCGCCGCCCTCTTCGTCAACTCCTTCCGCTGCCGCATCTCCGAGGACAAGGCTTTCTTCGGCCTGCTCACCGACGAAGCCTTCGCGGAGCTCCTGAGCCCCGACGAGCGCGCTCTCGTGGCCCGCTTCGTCCCGTGGACGCGCAAGCTCGACGAGCGCCGCACGCTGAAGGCCGGCCGCGAGGTGGACCTCGTTCCCTACGTGCTCCGGGAGCGGGAGCGCCTCGTGCTCAAGCCGGCCCACGGCTACGGCGGCCAGTCCGTCTTCGTCGGGGACGAGACGAGGCCCTCGGACTGGGAGGCTGCGGTGCGCGAAGGGCTGGGGAAGCCCTGGGTCGTCCAGGAGCGCGTGACGATCCCCGAGGAGGCGTTCCCGGTGTGCGACGGCGGACGCCTCGCCTTCGAGGCGCTCAAGGTCAACGCCAACCCGTTCTACGTGGCGGGGGCCGAGGTGGGCGCCGTCACGCGGGCCTCGCGCTCGTCGGTCATCAACGTGAGCGCCGGTGGCGGTAGCGTCCCGACCTTCGTGGTGGGCTAGCCCTCGGCCGTCAGCCCCCGCAGTCCACCAGGACCTTGAGGACTCCCGGGCGCGCGGCGTGGTCGAAAGCCGTCAGGGCCTGGTCGAGGGGGTAGCGCGCATGGACGAGGCCCGTGACGTCTACGCGGCCCGACTCGAGCAGGTCGAGGGCGGGCGCGAACGGGCCGCAGCGCGAGCCCACGAGGGTGATCTCGTCCACGACCAGGGCCGAGAAGCTCACCGTCGCGTCGCCGCGATACGTGCTCTTCAGGACGATCGTGCCGCGCGGGCGGACCGCACGCCGGGCGAGGGCGAACCCGTCGGGGTCGCCGGTGCACTCGACCACGAGGTCGGCCATGCGCTCGGGAAGCGCGTCGGCGAAGCCCGTGGAGACACCGCGCCCGGCGAGCAGTTCCAGCTTCGCGGGGTAACGGCCGATCACCAGCACGTCGCCTCCGGCGAGGGCCAGGGTCTGGGACACGAGGTTCCCGAGCTTGCCGTCGCCCACCACGACGATACGCTGGCCGGCCGCGACGTCGACCTGCTGCTGGATCTCGAGGGCCGCGGCCAACGGCTCGGTGAAGACCGCGACCTCGTCGGGCAAGCTCCCGGGCACGGCGTGGAGGTTGCCCACGGGCAGCGTGAGCGACTCGGCGAAAGCCCCGTGACGGCCCACGATGCCGAGCACCGTCCGCGTCTCGCAGTGGGTCGGCCGTCCCGCCGCGCACGTCGGGCACGTCCGGCAGGCCGCGTTGATCTCGCCCACGACGCGCCGGCCCTCCCAACCCTCGGCGCCGGGTGCTCTCTCGACGCGGCCCACGAACTCGTGGCCGGGGACCCCCGTGAAGGGGTAGTACCCGCGGACGAGCTCGAGGTCGGTGTTGCAGACCCCGGCCCGGAGGACCCGGATCCGCACCTCGCCGGGAGGCGGCTCGGGGACGGGGATGTCGTCGCGGAGGCGGAGGGAGCGATCCTCGAGCCAGAGGCCCCTCACGCGTGCCTCCCGCCCCCCCGCTACGGCTTCGAGGCGGGCAGCTTCGCAGCCTCCGCCACGGCCTTCTTGCGCGCCGCCTCGAACTCGTCTCCCGGCTTCCAGGCGGGCATCCGGGCGGCGTTGCCCACCTTCACGCCCAGGAAGAAGAAGAGCTGAGCGTCCTCCACGGTCCCGGAGAGGTCCCAGTCGTCCCGCAGCTCGTCCGAGGGCTGGTGGTAGTCCGTCTCGTTGTACTTCTTCTCCTGCTTCTCGCCCCAGCCCGCCGGCTTGCCGACGACGTCGGTGCCGCCGTCGAGGTAGGCTGCAGGGACGCCGATCTTGGCGAGGCTGAACTGGTCGGAGCGGTAGAAGGAGCCCTTCTCGGGGAACTGGTCGGGCTCCACGCGCCGGCCCTGCATCGCCGCCAGCGCCTTGATCCAGTCGTCGAGGTTCGACTTGCCGAGGCCGATCATCGTGATGTCGCGGGTCCGGCCGATCGTGCTGGCCGTGTCCACGTTGATGTTCGCCGCGAGGAGCCCGGGGTGCACCGGGGGGTGCGCCGCGAGGTACTTCGAGCCCAGCAGGCCCTGCTCCTCGGCGGCGACGGCGGCGAAGAGGACGGTACGCCGCGGCGTCTCGGGCAGCGCCTTCATCGCCCGGGCCACCGAGAGGAGGATCGCGACGCCCGACGCGTTGTCCCGGGCACCGTTGTAGATGGCGTCGTCGCCGGGCTTCGATCCCTCCTTGACCCCGAGGTGGTCGTGGTGGGCCGTGTAGATCACCGCCTCGCGCGCGACCCCAGGGTCGCGGCCCGGCAGCCGACCGATGACGTTGGCGGTCTGGGCCTTCTTGACGTCGTTCCGGAGGGCGAGGCTCAGGGTCACCCCGAGGGGCACCGGCCGGAAGTCGCGCTTCTCGGCCGCGGCCCGCAGGGCGTCCAGGTCCTGGCCGCCCAGGCGGGCGATGCGCCGGCTGGCCGCGTCGGTCGCCCAGGACTTGACCTGCAGGTGGGGACCGCCCTCGTCGGGGAGGGAGAACTGCTCGCCGGCCCAGGAGGTCTGGACGACCTGCCAGGGGTAGCTCGCCGACGCGTCGGTGTGGATGATGATGGCGCCCGCGGCTCCCACCTTCGCGGCCTGCTCGTACTTGTAGTCCCAGCGGCCGTAGTAGAGACGCGTCCGCCCGGCGAAGAGGCGGGGATCGCTCTCGGGGTCGTTGTTCATCATGAGCAGGACCTTCCCCTCGAGGTCGGCCCCCTTGTAGTCGTCCCATTCGTACTCCGGCGCCACGATGCCGTACCCCACGAAGACGATCTCGGCCCCGTCGAGGCGAGCCTCCGGCGTGTTCACGCCGGAGAACGCGATGAAGTCCTCGAAGGAGCGCAGGTCCACCTTGTCGGCCCCGCGGGCGAACGAGACCACGTCGGGCCCGTGGCTCGTCATGCCCACGATGTCGAAGGGTTGAGACCACCCGCCGCCGGCGGCGCCGGGCTCGAGGCCGAGGCCTTCCATCTGCGTCGCGATGTAGAGCTGCGCGAGGCGGTCGCCGCGGCTCGCGGGGCCGCGCCCCTCGAGGAGGTCGTGGGCCAGCAGGCGCACGTGGGCCCGGAGCATCTCCGGCCGGATGGCGTCGGCCGCGGCCTTCTCGGCCGCGGAGACGACGGCGGGCTTCACCGGTGCGGTTTCGGCCGCGCCGAGCGTGGGCAGGCCGGCGCCCGCGGTGAACGCGAATGCAGAGGCAAGGGCGAGTCGCATGGTCCTCCTCGAGTGAGCATCGTGCAGAACGGCCCCTTAGCATACCCGAGCCCGCAGCGCGCCGGGGGTCTCAGGGTCGTTCATGGTATAGTTCGAAACACTCTTTCACGAGTTCATGAGCGCGACCGTCACGCCCGTCGTGGTCGCACCGGCGGTTCGCCCCGTGCCCAGCGGATGCTTCCTCATGGGGTCGGCCGGCGGCCGCCCGGACCAAGCCCCGGCCCGGGCCGTGCGCGTGTACGGGTTCGACCTGGCCGTGACCCCCGTGACCAACGCCCAGTACGCGCCTCTCGTCGCTGCGGGTCACGCGCCCGCCCCGCCGTGGTGGTCGCACCCGGCCTTCTCGTGCGGCGATCAGCCGGTGGTGGGCGTCACCTGGTTCGAGGCCGTGGCCTTCGCCGAGTGGCTGTCCGACGCGGCCGGCGGCCGGTGGCGGCTCCCGACGGAGGCCGAGTGGGAGCACGCCGCGCGGGGCGGGCTCCATGGGGCGAAGACCGCCTGGGGCGAGGCCCTGCCCGAGAATGAAGTGCCCGGAGGATCGCTCGACGGCCCATGGCCGGTCGGGCGGGGGACACCGAACGGCTTCGGTCTTTGCGACATGGGGACGATCGTCCACGAATGGTGCGCCGACTGGTACCGGGAGGACTACTACCGGATCGCCCCGGCGGACGACCCGAAGGGGCCCGAGGAGGGCGAGCGGCGGTCGAGCCGAGGCGGCTCGTGGCGCCACCACGTCCGCTGGTCGACCCCTGCGGCGCGGAGCAGCCTCCCGCCCGGTTTCCGGTACGCGGACTACGGTTTCCGCGTCCTTCGGGAGCGGCCTTGACCGAGGTTGCTTTCGGCCCCAGCGGCCTCGATCGCCGGCGCTCGGAGCGCATCCCGATGCCGCCCACCGGCGGTCCGGTGTCGGTCGTCGGGGGTCGGGTCGTCAACGTGAGCCTGCACGGCGTGATGATCGAGTCCCCGGTCCCCATGGAACGCGACGCCGTCCTCGACCTGCGCCTCGTCATCGGCGGGCTGAAGGTGGACGTCGGCACGCGTGTGGCCGCGTGCATGCTGATCCCGTCGCAGAAGCGGAAGGTCTACGGGATCGGCCTCGAGTTCACCCGCATCCCCGAGGACGCCCAGGAGCGCCTGCGTCAGGTCCTCGCGTCCCGGGTCGCTCCCGCCGGCGCGGCGTAGCTCGCGCCGACGTTCCGCGGCTCCGCCAACTCACTTCGGGGTGACCGCGACCGGCGCGGTCACCGAGACCCCGGCGGCGTCGGTCACCGTCACCACCGAGCCGCCCCCCATCTCCAGCGAGCACGGCTTGCACCCGGCCTCGATCATGGCCGGCGTCCGCTGGTCACATTGAAAGAACGTCCCGTCGCACATCCTCTGCGGCGGGCAGGCCGTGGTCACCCAGACCGTCCAGCCACACGTCGCGGGGCCCACCGGGTCGGCGGTGCAGTCGCCGCCGCCCAACGGCTTGGGGATGTTGCCGAAGCAGGCTCCGGCGATCCCGTCGTCGCAGATGTGCAGGTGTGCCTCGAGTGCGATCCCGTTGCCCACGTCGCGGCTCCTGAAGTCGAAGTAGGCGACGCCGGGGACGCTGCTCCGGGGCGGCCGCAGCGTCGCCGTTGCGCCGGCCGCCTCCAGCACGCCCTTGGTCGCGGACCACACGTACGGCGGCCGGCCTCCCGAGGCGGTGAGGGTCACGCTGCCGTCGGGACAGTCGAGGGTGCCGTCTCGCGGGAGAAGGGCGAGGGGATTCGCGCGAAACCCGAAATCCTCCCAGTCTTCACAGAACAGGCCGTTCCCCCCGATGCCGCGGCGCCCGTCGAAGGCCTGTCCGACCCACGGCGTGTAGGAGTAGAGCGTGGCCACGGCCCGTGACGCGGGGGTCACGCTCAGGGGATCGAGGCTGTCGCGAGCGACCCCGACCTGCCAGCCGCCGGAGGCGGGCTGGGGCGGCACGCGGGACAAGCGGTCGACGTTGCGACGGAGCTGGGCCGCAGCGTCCCGGATCTGGTCCCGGACGGTGCTGGGAGCGCCGAAGCCCATGATCAGCGTCAGCCGGTCGTCGGGAAGCCGCGTCCGGCGCGTGACGGCCCCCTGCTCCTTCTGCAGCGTCGTGAGCAGCACCCGGGGGCTGATCCGCGAGTCCCGCGCCGCGTCGGCCAGCGCGGCCGCCGGCTCGATCTCCACGTCGTCCACGTCCCGGATCCGCCCCCGCAGGAAGCTGTCCCTGCTCCTCAAGAACTCCCGGATGCCGGCGAGGTCCATGGATGTGTGGTCCGTGAACTCGTCGTCGCCCAGGCACAGGTTGTTGGCGGGGTCCGAGGCCGGCGTCGTCGGCGCCGCAGCGACCGCGGCCTCCCGGCCGAGGGCCGCTTCGGCCTCGGTCCTGGAAAGCCCGTCCAGGGCGGGCAGGCACACGGGAGCGTAGCGGCGGACCACGCGGCCCTGGGCCACCGCTTCGATCCGATAGCAGAGGGGCCTCTGCGAGGCTTCGGGAGTCGAGTCCGTGGCGCCGCCGGAGCCCGCCTCCGCGGCGTCGTGGCGCAGGATCTCCTCCCAAGGGCCGTCCGACGAGGTTGCGCGGAAGAACACGTAGCTCTCGGCCTGAGGCTCCCGGGACCACCAGAGCACGACCTGATCCCCCAGGCGCGCCGCGTCCAGGTCGCCCCGCGCATTGCTCGCCGTTGGATTCGGCTCGGCGCGCCGGATTTCGACCGTGAGGACGCTGCCCGGCTCGCCGCGGACCTCCACCTCCACGACGTTGCCGGGGAGAAGCGTCACGTCTCGTGAGAACCCGAGGACGCGGCGATTGAAGTCGTCGGGTCCGGCCACGGGAACGCCGTTGAGCCAGATCCGTGCGCTGGTCACCAAGCGCTCCCCGTTCTCGCCGTTGTCCACCTGCAGCCAGAACGTTCCCGAGGGATCGTCGACGTCGAACGTCACGGTCTCCCGCACCGGTGGCCCCGCCGCGCGCGAGAAGCCGTGCGGCCCGAAGACGGCCTCGCCCGGGGCGGCGGGCGACGCGGCCAGCAGGGCCACCCACACGGCGATCGGCACGAGTCGGGTCATTGATGCCTCCTTGCTCCGTTGGCGCGGGGTTCGTCCAGTGCCCTGCAGGAGCGATGCCACTGCGACCGGGGAGCCGCGGTCCTGACCGTAGCAGCGAGGAAGACCTTGCCCCTGGGCGAGTTGGCGGTACGTGCGGGCCTGACCAGGGGGTGTCGTACCCGGGGGGGGCCGGTGGTGGTGGTGGTGGTCCTATCGGTCGCGAGAGGCCGGACCGCCGACGAGGCCGATCCTAGCGGCGCCGGCGTCCCGGGCCACGTCCAGGGTCTCGACCACGGCCCCGTAGCTCACGGAGCCGGTGACCTCGAGGAACAGCGTGCGGTCCGACCGGGTCGCGAAGACGTCCTCGAGCTGCGACCGGAGGGCGTCGAGACCGGCGATCGGCGCGCGGTTCAGGGCCAGGCCCGCGTCATTCACCGTCAAGACGAGCGCCGGTGGCGGAGGAGCGACGACGTCTTTCTCCGCCGGCCTGGGAAGCGCGGCGTCGAGTCCCCGGGTGGCGACAGGCACCACCAGCATGAACACGATGAGCAGCACCAGCAGGATGTCGATCAGCGGGGTCACGTTGATGTCGGCGCCGATGCCGGGCCGCGTCACGGCCGGTCTCCCGGGTTCCTCTCGGCGATGAGGGCGACCTCGTCCGCCCCCGCGTTCCGGATGACGTCCAGCACGCTGCGGACGTCGGTGTAGGGCAGCCGGGCGTCCGCCTGAAGATGGACGACGCGCTCCCCGTCGGGCTGGGCCTCCACGGCCGCGGGCAGCTCTGCGGCGAGCGCCTCCGCGGTGATGGCCTTGTGCCCCAGGAACAGGCGTCCGCGGTCGTCGACCGCGACGACGATCCGGTCGTCGGGCTGCGTCGCTGCGGAGACGGCGTGGGGCAGCCGCTCCACCGGGCCTTCGTGGATGAAGGGCGTCGCCACCATGAAGATGATGAGGAGCACGATCATCACGTCGGCCATCGGCGTGACATTGATGTCGGCGACGGGTCCACGTCGGCTCCCTCCGATCCTCACCGCCATCGCTACGCTCTCCGCGCCAGGTGGCGCACGAGCTGATAACCGGAACGGTCCAACTCCACACCGAAGCGCTCTACCCGTCCCAGGAAGGCGTTGTAGGCCCACACGGCCGGGATGGCGACGAAGAGGCCGAAGGCCGTCGTGATGAGAGCTTCCGAGATCCCGGCGGACACGACCGTGATCCCGCCCGAGCCGGTGACCGCCATCGCGGCGAAGGCGTCGATGATCCCGAAGGTCGTCCCGAACAGGCCCACGAACGGCGCGGTGGATCCGATGGTCGCGAGGCTGGAGAGGCCGCGCCTCAGATCGGCGAGGGTGAGGGCGGCGGTCTGCTGCAGCGCCTCGCGGGTCGCCAGGGAGGCGCCCTCGGGGTCGTCGGCGAGAGCGCCCGACGCCTCGAGGTCGAGCCATTCCTGGACGCCGGCCGCGAGGAGCCGGGCCACGGGCGAGCCACGGAAGGGATCGCCTGCCGCGGTCGCCACGACCTCGCGGAGCTTGCCCTGCTTCAGCAGGCGCCCCGCCTCGAGCGCGAAGCTCCGGGACTGGCGAGCCGCCAGCCGATACGTCCACCAGCGCTCGATCCCGATGCCGAGGGAGGCGATCGACATCGCGAGGAGCGTGATCACGACGCCCAGGGCCACGGGACCGATGCGCGTCGGGTCCATGAGGTCGGCGAACGTCATTCCGTGCATCGTGGCGCTCCTTTCTGCCGCTAGCGGCGGAGGGTGAAACGGACCGTGACAGTCATGATGACGGCGACCGGCTGACCGTTGAGCAGCGTAGGCCGGTAGACCCACTGCTTGACGGCTTCGAGCGCCGCTGTGTCGAGGAGCGGGTGACCGCGGAGGATCTGGGCGTTCAAGACTCGCCCCTCGGGGCTGATCGTGCACTCGATGATGACGACACCCTGGACGCCGGCGGCCTTGGCGAGCTCAGGATAGACGGGAGGCACGTCACGGACCTTCGACGGTTGCTGGATCTGACCGCCCGGACGGACGACGGGGACCGTGCCCCCGGGCCTGCCTTCAGAGCCCAAACTCGGGATTCCACCAGGTGCACAGCCGAGGCAACCGCTGGGGCTGCTCGTCTCCTCGCCGGGACCCTCTCCAACGAGATTCGCCTCGGGAGCAGGCGGGAGATCGAGGACTTCGACCGGCGCCACTACAGGTGCCGTCTCAGCCGGCCGTGGCGTGCTGCGATCGTCTCCCTGGCGCGGGCGCGGGTCGCCCTGCGTGGGCGGCGGTGGCGCGGGCATCAAGGTCACGGGGACGTACCATCCGTTCGCGGAGACCACCGGTGTGGGGATCTCGTTCGAAGTCATCACCGGCACCACGATGGCGGCGCTCATGACCGCCGCGTGGATCGCGAAGGACACCGGAAGCGTGTACGCCCGCCCCCGGCCGCGAGCGGTCCGTGACGACAGCACCAGATCCTCGAAGAGCCTCCTTCTCATGCCCGGCCTCCCTTCGACCTGCTCGACGTCCTTACTGTCGGTTTTTCGGGGCCGCTCTCCCCGGCCTCTTGACGGATTCGACACCGGCGCCCGGCCGCAGGTTCCCCGGCGTCATGGCGTCGGTGCCTTGGGTGTCTGTGTCTGCGCCCGACGAGTCAGGGGCGGGGCCAGTGAGCGGGCCAGTCGGCGGGCCGAGGCGGGTCGGGAAGAGACGCGGCCGCTTCGATGGCCTCGACGTACGCGTCGCGGCACCGTTCGGGGGAGTGCTCGCGCCGCACGAAAGCGGCGGCACTCTGACCGAGGCGGATCCGGGTCTCGGGCCGCTCGGCGAGACGGAGGAGGGCGCGGGTGACCTCGCCTTCCTCGTCGGCGACGTCGGAGCGCAGGACGGCGTCGGCGGGAACGTCAGCCAGGTGCTCGAGGTCGGAGACCACGGTCGGCCGGCCCTGGGCCAGGACGCGAAGGAGGGCAGCGGAGGTCTCGCGGGCGGTGGGATAGCGCAGGTGGACCACGAGGTCGGCGGCCTCGATGTGGGCGGGCAGCTCCGCAAAGGGGACGCGGCCGGTGATCACGGTCCGATCGCGGACGCCCAGGGACTCGAGCCGTGCCTCGAGAGCCGCGCGGTCGGGGACCGGGCCGACGAGCAGGAGCCGGATCGCGGGGAGCGCGGCCGACGCGCGGGCGACGGCGCGAGCCACGGTCTCGACGCGCTTCTCGCGGGTCAGCAGGCCGAAGCTCCCCACGACGAAAGCGCCGGGGGCGAGACCGTACCGCGCCCGCACGGCGGCGACGGCGTCGGGCGTGACCGACACGGCCTCGGCCATCATCGGGATGTGGAAGGTCGCGACGCCGGGGACCTCGGCGCCCACGGCCTCGGTCATGTAGACGTTGTGGGCGGCGGTGGCCCGGGACGCCTCGACGGGGAGGCGGAAGAGCGGATACGCGTACGGGAGCAGGTCCCCGACCGTGGCCATGTGGGTCTCGACGAGGCGTCGCGCCTGGGCCGGGTATGCGTACGTGACCTCGGCTTCGTACCGGGACAAAGGCTCGAGGGCGCGCGCCCGGAGCGCGGCGCTGGACGGGTCGGCGGCGTACGCCCGGGCGTCGGGCGTGTCGAGGAACTGACGCGCCCGCGAGTGGTGCAGGACGAGGTCGTGGAGGATCAGGAGGCCGGGCACGCGGGGAAGGAGGTCGTAGAGGAACGCGTGGGCCGGGCCGTTGCCCATCTGGTAGACCGCGAGGTCGTAGGGCCGCCCGCGGTGTCGGCTCAGGAACTCGCCACAGCGATGGACTCCGCACGACGCTGGCAGGCGCTCCCGCTCGAGGTCGTCCTGGTCGTGGAAGACGTCGATGGCGTAGCGCCCCGCCAGCAGGCCGAGGACCTCGGCGGCGTAGTCGGCGATGCCCGTCGCGGCCGGCGGCAGCGGCGAGAGGAAGGCGAGGCGCTTCACCGCCGCGCGAGCAGGGCATACTCCTGCGGCCCGTAGAGCAGCCCGTTCAGGCGCGCGACGTTCTCGTTCAGTGCCTGGGCCGTCCGCTCCGGGAGGCCGTCGGACGGCACGGGCTGCAGGCGCGACGCCGCGTCCACCGGCGCGCGGTACTCGACGCGGACGTCGGCGAAGCCGGCGGCCGCGGCCAGGAACGAGAGGGTGTCGGGGTGCAGCGGACGCTCGTGGGTCAGGTCGCGGTTGTAGACCTCGAGGAACCCGACGACCGAACGGGGGTTGACGGTCTCGAGGACGAGGAGGCCCCCGGCGCGCAGCCCGCGATGGGCCTCGCGGATCATCGCCTGCAGGACGGACGGCGGGAGGTGCTCGGCCACCTGCGCGGCGAAGACGCCGCCCAGGGATCCGTCGGCGTGCTGCTTCAGGAACGCCACGAGGTCGCCCTCGGCCACGTCCAGGCCCCGCTCACGGCATTCCCGCGCCACGTGTGCGTTGGACTCGACGCCGCGGGCCGCGACGCCCTTCTCGCGGAGGAGGTCGAGGAACTCGCCGCGGCCGCACCCGAGGTCCACCACCGGCGCGAGGCCCTCGAAGAGCGGCAGGTAGGAGGCGAGGCGCTCGCGGATCTCCTCGCGGCTGCCGCGGTAACGGTTCTCGAAGGCCGTGTAGGTCGCGTCCTCGGCGGCCCGAGCCGCGGCCGCTGCCACCGGGGGCGGCGGCGCTCCGGCCTCGAGGGTGCGGCGGATGGCGCCCAGCTCTTCCGAGGCCGCCTCCACGCGGTCGCGCAGGGCGAGGAGCCCCTCGAGGCGCCGGCCCAGGGACTCCTGGCGGCGGTCGAAGGCCTCGAGGACCAGCTCCGCGCGCGTCGTCGCCAGGGCCGAGGAGAGACGGTCGCGAGCGTCCATCACCGGGAGCACGCGCTGGAGGTAGCGGACGAGGGCCGCAACGACCTCGCGGAGGTGCGCGTGGAGCCGCGCGGTCTGGGCGACGTAGCCGTTCAGGACCTGCACGAGCACGGAGTTGAACTCCTGCTGGCGCTGGAGCGCCGGCGCCATCACGCGCCAGACGCTGCGCTGGTGGCGTCCCGTGATCCCCCCGGCCTCGGGCGGCGGCGGCGCCTCCCAGAGGGCATTCAGCCGCTCCATCTGCCGCGGCAGGTCGGGCAGCTCCTCCTGGGGGAGCGCGAACGAGGCCAGCCTGTCCATCGCGGCGAGGACGGAGGCGTACGCCGACTCCTCCTCCTCGAGCCGCTTCCGGAGCGCGACGAGGTCCAGAGGCTCTTCGCTCAACGGCTCGAGCTACTTGCCCGCCGCCCGGGCCGCGAGGTAGGCGAGGACGATCTCGTCGAGAGAGAGGTCCTCCATCACGGTTCGCTCGCCACCGGGGTCGAACCGGCCCCGCTTGATCTCCATGATCATGCCCTTGTGCTGGTCTTCCATCAGCTTCGTGATGGTGGCCTCGTCCTCGGGGCTCTTGACGAGGTCGGTATAGGGCAGGCGGCGCGAGGCGAGGATCTCGCCTCCCTTGTAGACGAGGGTCTCGATGAGCGGGTTGGTCGTCCCCTTGTCCTCGGTCTGGACGTGGTAGACGACCCCGCGGTACTTCACGTCGGTGTTGAAGCCGGTGATCACCGATGTACCCTTCGAGCCGATTGTCCGGTCGCTGCGCGGAGCTTGTCAAGGCGCCCTCGGGTCCAGGGGTCCAGGGGTCCTGGGGTCCTGGGGTCCAGGGGGGACGAGGAGCCGGGTCCGTGTCCGGCCCCGCAGTCCCCCTGGCGCACTCGGCGGCCCGCGAAGCGGGGCGACGCGTGCGAGTC
>JACQGI010000018.1 GCA_016199625.1 Acidobacteriota bacterium
CTGAAGACGCTGACGCCGCGCGAGGAGAAGGTCATCAAGATGCGCTTCGGCCTGGGCGACGGCAGCGAGCACACCCTGGAGGAGGTCGGCCAGAGCTTCGCGGTCACCCGCGAGCGCATCCGCCAGATCGAGGCCAAGGCGCTCCGCAAGCTGCGCCACCCCTCGCGCTCGCGGAAGCTGAAGGCGTTCCTGGAGGGGAGCCGGATCTAATTCCCCGACTCGTGCGTCCCGTAACAGCCCGAACCCGCCAGCCGCAGGGACTCAGCCCCGGCTTCCGCCGTCGCCGGGTCCTTGCGCGTCCGCAGTCGCCGAGCGGACCGTGGGGTCTGTCGGATGTCGATGGCTACCGTGCCCTGCTCAGGTACTCGCGGCGCGAAGGACACGCCCGAGTGCCGCGCGGCCATCGTGAGCAAGGCGTTGAACTCGGCGCCTGGGTCCACAACAAGCGCGCCGGCTACAAGCGAGGCCGGCTGTCTCTCGAGCAGATCTCCGTTCTCGAGCGCGTCCTGGGCTGGACCTGGCAGGTCGTGCCCACCCCCCGCAAGCGTCCCTTCCCCTTGATGTTCAAACTGCTGCGCCGGTACGCCAAGCGCGAGGGTCACGCCCGAGTTCCGGAGGCGCACGTGGAGGGGGGATGGCCCTTGGGGCAGTGGGTGCGCGACCGGCGCCGGGCCCACAAGCGGGGCCGGCTGGAACGGCTCGACAGCCGCGCGCTCGAGCGCCTGCCGGGATGGGCATGGCGGCTACGGCCGCTGCGCCGCACGGAGCCGTTCGAGCGCGTGCTGCGCGCTCTTCGGCAGTATGCGAAGCGAGAGGGGCACGCGCGCGTGCCGCAGCACCATGTCGAAGGGAAGCTGCGCCTCGGCCGCTGGGTTTCGTGGCGCCGGCAGAGCTACAGGCGTGGCCGCTTGCCCCAGACTCACATCCAGGCTCTCGAGCGAATCCCGGGCTGGGTCTGGAGAGCGGCGCCGACTCCTCGCAAGAAGCCGTTCGACGTCATGCTGCGCGCCCTACGGCGCTTCGCCGCACGGGAGAAGCACGCGCGGGTGCCGCAGGGCCACGTCGAAGGGAGCCTGCGCCTGGGCCGGTGGGTCGCCAAACGCCGCAGGGCGTACCAGAGCGTGCGCTTGCCTCAGTCCCAGATCCGGGCGCTGGAGCGACTCCCGGGCTGGGTGTGGCGGGCGGGCCCGACGCCCCGCAGGAGGCCCTTTGAAGTCGTGCTGGGCGTGTTGCGACGCTTTGCCGCACGAGAGGGACACGCTCGAGTGCCACGGGGCCATGTGGAGCAGGGCGTGCCTCTGGGCCAGTGGGTCTCGACCCAGCGTTGGAATCACAAGCGAGGCAGCCTGCATCCGTCCAAGAGCCAGGCTCTCGAAAGCGTGCCGGGCTGGGCGTGGCAGGTGAGGCCGACTCCCCGGACCCGGCGGTGACGCCGGCGCCGGCGCCGGCGTCAAGACGAACCTGCTGTTCTTTGCGAAGGGGCGACCCACGGGCCGCTTCTGGTACTACGACCTGTCGCAGGTCAAGGTCGGCAAGAAGTCGCCGCTGACACTCCAGCACTTCGAGGAGTTCTTCCGGCTCCTGTCCTCGCGAGCCGACAGCGAACGGAGCTGGTCGGTCGAGCGGTCGGTCATGGAGTCGAAGAACCTCGACCTGAAGGCCGTGAACCCCAACGCGAAGAACGACCAGGACATGCGGACGCCCGAGGAACTGCTGGACGTCATCGAGGCCAAGGGGCGAGAGGTCGCGGAAGCCCTGGCGAAGCTGCGCGACCTGGTGGGTGGCGCGCCGAACCGGCGAAACGGCTGAGACGCTACGGAGTCGCCGGAGCCCGCCGGTCTCCTTTGCGGACAGGCATCTCCTCCCAGATTCGTCCTCTCAGCCGCCGTCCGGCGGTCTTTTTGTGGCGCCCGCCCCACTGCTTGAAGAAGAACGGCACTCCGGCCGCCCGACACTGGCGGAGTATGTCCAGGACCCAAGCTTCGTCCATCGGACGCGCGTGTGGCCCCGATTCTCCGCCGACGATCACCCAATCGACTCGCCGAAGGTCGAGCCCGGGCATCGGGCCGAGCAGGGGTTCGAGGGAGAGGAATCGGACTTGCGCCGGCGTCCTCCTGAGGTGGTCGATACGGGAGGCATAATCCTCGCGCTCCACGCTCACACCCATCCAGACGTTGTCGGGCCAGGGAAGGCGCGGCCCGATCTCCTCCAGACGTTCGGCACGTTTCGTGAGCACCTGGAACGTCTGCCAGTGCGCCCGGGCCATGACGCCGAACACTTCCTGGATGAACTCCACCGGTACGCTCTCGTGAAACAGGTCCGACATCGAGTTCACGAAGATCATCTGCGGCCGGCGCCAGGCCAAGGGCCGACCGAGCATGTGGGGGTGCAGCGTCAGCTCGAAGCCGTTGCGGTAGTTGGGCTGCCCCATGGCCTCGAGCCGACGGGCCATCACCTCGGCGTAGCAGTGCTTGCAGCCGGGGCTCACCTTGTTGCAGCCGGTGACCGGGTTCCAGGTCGCCTCGGTCCACTCGATCGCCGAACGCGCCACCTCAGGCCCTCCGGGCTCCGTGCTTCGCGAAGATGTCGACGACGATCGTGTTGGCCACGTCCTTCTGGCTCGCGAAGAACAGATAGTAGACCACAGCCCCTTGGGCATTCCTCATCGGCATCGGCGCGGGTACGTTGGCGAAGCCAGCCACGTCACGGAGTCTCGCGCGGAACGCCTCCGCGATGGCCTCGTTCTCGACTTTCTCACGTTCCTCCCCGAAGAGGCCCAACTGAGCCTTTGGCCGGTAGAGGACCTCCCGCCACGACTCGTCTCCCCAGTAGGCCGTGAAGCGCGCCGCCTGTTCCGGTCGAACCTTCTGGGCGTCGCGCCAGAGCGCGTTCCGATTCGCATCCATGATCGGGAAGTTCAAGAACAGGTCGATGGACCGCAGGCGACCGGCCGCCTCGATGACCCGCCACTGGAGGTCCAGGCCGTACGGGTCCAGCAGACACAGGCCACGCCGATAGTCTTCCCAGCGAACCCTCGGGAACACGTCCTGGAGCAAGACGGTGTTGCAGTCGCCGTGCAGCACGTGAATGTCCCGGCGCCGGCCGACCAGCTTCGCGAGGTGGTCGACCTTGTCCCCGTCCAGGTCTACGAGGAAGAACTCGCGGAACGGAGGGCGGATGCGAACCGCGTTCAGGGGGCTGCCGAGCACGAATCCCCCGGTCACCTTGCGAACGTGAACGCCGGCGCCGGCGAAGCCGTCGATGTAAACGTAGTGAAGTCCTGGCTGTCTCGACAGGATGGTCGAGTACGCCGAAGCGTCCTCCCGCACGATGGCGAGCTTGACCTCTGACCAATAACCGATCTCGTCGAACTTCGGCCCGGTGACCACGTTGCCGCCCCTCCCGACAGGACCGAGCGTAGCCGGCGGGCCTGCCAGGGCAGGCCCGCAACGCCCCCGGGGCCAGGATGTCGGGTTGCTGCGTGATCAGTCGACCTTGAGCGTCGCCCGGGCGCGGATGCGGGCGGCCACGCGCTCCTCGCCCTTCTTGGCGGGCTCGTACCGCCAGAGGGCGAGGGCCTTCGTGACGTGCTCCTCCTGGGCCTGCCCGAGGGAGGTCAGGAGGGCCGGCTTGTAGAGACGGCCGTCGGGGCCCACGGTGCCGTCGAACTCCACTTCGCCCTCGTGATGGACCCGGCCCGAGAGGTCGTTGTACAGGGGGTGGACGGAGAGGAGGAGCTTCGGCCAGGACGTGACCAGCCGGCCCAGGCTCCGCTCCTCGGCGGTACCCTGGGCTTCGGCCGTGATGGCGGCAACCTTCGGAGGCTTGGCTTCGGCGGGGAGGTGGAAGGCCACGTCGCGGGCCGCGAGGTGCGCCTCGGAGGTCGAGAGGAGTTTCTCCAGGGCCGGGGCCACGTCGTTGGCGGAGGCGAAGCCCGAGACGGAGAGGAGCCGGCCCGTGGGCACTTCGCGGCACGAGGTGCCGCGCGCGCGGCCGCTGACTTCGGCCCGGCCGAGGGTCTCGACGGCGAGGGTGACGGTCCCCTTGTCGAAGGTCGCGCGGCGGACCTCGACGGCCACGTCGCAGTCGCCCTTCGGCAGCGGGTCGCCCTTCTCGAGGCGGAGGCTCTTGGCCTCGCCCGCCCCGGCCAGGATCCGCTTCTGGCCGACCCAGGCCTTGAGGGCCTCGGGGAGCGGTGCGGCCGGAGCCTGAGGCTTGGGGCCGCCGGCGGACTTGCAGGCGGTCCAGGAGAGGGCGAGGGACAGCGTGATCGCGACGGGAAGGAGGGAGCGCATGAGGAGGACCCTACGCCTCGCTGCGGCGACGGTCAACCCCGAGGGGCCTTCGTGCTAGTCTGGAGCGGGCCTGTAGTTCAGCTGGTCAGAACGGCCGGCTCATAACCGGCTAGTCGAAGGTTCGAATCCTTCCAGGCCCACCAGCTACCGGCGTTCCCCGTCCAGCTCCACCGAAGCGAAGATCCCCCCGGAGACCCAGTCCCGGAACCACCGGAACAGCTCCTCCTCCTGCGGCGCGCGTCGGCCGTCGCGACGTGGGGCGGCGGCGACGGCCTCGCCGAGGGTCGCTCCCTCCACGAGGTCGCGGAGCAGGTCGTGGGCCGAGCGCGACAACTCCAGCCGGTAGACCGAGTAGCTGCGGCGGTAGAGGGCCAGCCATGTGTCCTTGAGGCGGGCCTTGGGATGGCCGGCGTGGTCCTCGTCCCGGACGCTCTGCACGTAGGCGTTCACCGGATAGCGGAAGCTCAGCAGGCGGAACGCCGCGATGGGCCGAAGGCGCGCGCGCTCCCAGTCCTCCGGGGCCACGGCGGCGATCTGCTCCGCAGTCAGGGCGGGGACCTCCGGGGCGTCGAAAACCTGGGAGATCGCCAGCTCGAGCCGCGCCAGCTCGTGGCAGAACTCGGGCCGCTTGATCCCGGGGGCGCTCCGGACGAACTCCGGCACGTGGTCGCCGAGACGATTCAAGGAGTAGTTCCGCGACGGGAACTCCTGGACGTACTGCATCACCAGCTCGCGGAATCCGTCGTCGCCCAGGAAGTGCTCGAGGGCGGGGTAGTCCGACGCGAGGGCCTCCTGCATCCGGAGGGGGTACATGCCGTGGTAGATCTCGAGGCGCTCGGCCGGCGTGAGGGTCCGCGAGGGCAGGATCACTTCACGGAGCCGCTCCAGCGGGACCTCCTGCTCCGCCTCGGGAGCCACGAGCGCCGCGTCGCAGCCCTCGGGATGGACCACCATCCCCTGGAACCAGCGCTGCATCCGCTCGAGGGGCAGGTCAAGCGCCATGGGCGACCCCGGCCTCCTGGAGCTGCTCGCGGTGGGCGAGGGCTTTTCGGGCCTCTGTGTGGACGACGTCGAACTCCGGGATGCTCTCGTCCCACTCGTAGAGCGTCGCCGTAGGCCCGGTGCGCTGCCACGCCCTGCGGTACAGCTCCCACACCTCGGGAAGGGCGTGGTCGCTGTGGGTGTCGATGATGTGGGTCCCCTTGTGGGTGTGCCCCGCGACGTGGTACTGCACGACGCGCTCGGCCGGGACCTGGTCCACGTACGTCCGCGGGTCGAAGCCGTGGTTGAAGGAGCTGACGTAGACGTTGTTCACGTCGAGGAGGAGGCCGCAGTCGGCCCCTTCGGCGAGGCGCGCGAGGAACTCCCACTCGCTCATGGTCGAGGCGGCGAACTCCACGTACGAGGACGGGTTCTCGATCACGAGAGGCCGCTCGAGGATCTCGGAGACCTGCCTCACCCGGGCGATCGTGTGCCGGAGGGCCTCCTCGGTGTACGGCATCGGGAGGAGGTCGTGGGTGTTGCGGCCCAGGATCCCGGTCCAGCAGAGGTGGTCGGAGACCCAGCGGGCTTTCGTCCGCTCGGCCAGCCCCTTCAGCTTCGCGAGGTACTCGCGGTTCAGGGGGTCAGTGTTGCCGATGCCCAGGGACACGCCGTGGAGGGCGACGGGATAGCGCTCGGCCACCTGGTCGAGGACCCAGAGCGGCCGGCCCCCCGTGTCCATGAAATTCTCAGAGAGGACCTCGAACCAGTCCACGTCGGGCCACCGGGACAGGATGTGGCCGAAGTGGACCGTCCGCAGGCCGATCCCGACGCCCAGATCCGGGAAACCCCAGCGCTTCTTGGTCATGAGAGCCGTGAACCTCGAGACCGAAAACGCGAGAGGCCACGGGTCGCCCCGTGGCCCCTCGTGGAACGAAAGGGCTACTTCTTCTTCTCCTCGTGCTTGACAGGCACCGCACATCCGCCCTTGCCCTTGCACGCGTTCTTCCCGGCGCAGCCGGCGTCGCCGGACTTGCAACCGCCCTGGCCCTTGCAGGTGTTCTTGCCCTTGCAGTCGTGCTTCGAGGCAGCGGCGGCGCATCCGCCCTTGCCCTTGCACGAGTTCTTGCCGGCGCAACCGGCGTCGCCGCCCTTGCAGCCGCCCTTGCCCTTACAGGCGTTCTGGCCCTTACAGATGTGGGCGTCGCCGGCGGCCTTCTCGTCCTTCTTCTCGTGATGATCCGCGAAGACCTTGGAGCCCGCGGCCATGCCGGCGACCACGGCCCCCATGATCTTGGTGAACTCTCTGCGATCCATGAGTTTTTTCTCCTTATCGAGTGGAATCCCCGGGAGACACAGCCGTGAGGCCGTCCCTGCCCAGGGTGCGTTGTTGAGGCAAGGCCCTTTTATCCTCCCAGTCCCGACCCCTGTCAAGGGGCCCTCGGAGCCGCGGGCTCGCCGGCCCCGATGATGAGCAACGAGGTTACGCGACACTCGTGATCCCTGGATGTCGTCTGGGTGACGGAGCGAGCAAGCCGGGTGCCACGCGCCGGGAAGCCGCCAAATCGTTGACGCTGCAGCGTGTTTCCAGCAGCCCAGGCGCACAGGCTGCACGCTTTGGGGCAGAGGATCTGCCCCAGGGCGTGCACGCCCCCCGTGGGCCAAGGCCTGATGCTACAATCGCTGTTCTCATGAACGCCGACCTCGAGAAGCTGGTACGGCTGCAACGGGCCGAGAGCGAGCTGCACCGGCTCACCGCCGACCTGAGCCAGATCCCCCGCCTGCGGGAGCAGATCGATGCCCGCCGTCTTGAAGAGCGGAGCCGCCTGGACGTCGCCCGGGAGGCCCTCGCCGCGTCCCAGAAGAACCGCCGGCAGCGGGAGACCGAGCTTCAGGACCTGGAGACGAAGCGCTCGAAGTACAAGGGCCAGCTCATGGAGGTGAAGACCAACAAGGAGTACACCGCCATGCTCCACGAGATCGAGGTCGTGGAGCGGGAGATCCGCTCGCGCGAGGACCAGGTTCTCGAGGAGATGGAGCGGGCCGAGACCCTGGCCGCCGACATCAAGCGCGAGGAGGCGGCCTTCAAGGAGGCCGAGGAGCAGTTCCGGGGGGAAGCTCGCGGCCTGGACGAGCGGGCGAAGGCCCTCGCAGCGGCGGCGGCCCGGCAGGCCGCCGAGCGCGAGGCGGTGGCGGCCACGGTTCCTTCGGACCTGCTCGAGAGGTTCCAGCGCGTGGCCCGCCTCCGGGGCTCTGGGGTGGCCCAGGCCAAGGACGGGATGTGCACCCTGTGCCACGTGAGGCTGCGGCTGCAGATGTACTCGGACCTGAAGCGGAACGAGCAGATCCTCGAGTGCCCGGCCTGCAGCCGGATCCTGTACTACGAGCCCCCGCCCCCCGTCGTCTCCCCCGAGCCGTGACGGCCGCCGAGCGGCCCGAGACCCTCCACATCCACATCGACGGCGCCAGCCGGGGCAACCCCGGCGAGGCAGCCTTCGGCGTCCATGTCGCGACCCCCGACGGCGCCGAGGTGGCGTCTCTCTACGGCTACCTGGGGCGCGCCACGAACAACGTCGCCGAGTACCAGGCGCTGCTCCATGCCCTCCGATACGCCCTGAGCCGGAGCGCGCGGCGGGTGGAGGTGTTCTCCGACTCCGAGCTGGTCGTCCGCCAGATCGACGGCCGCTACCGGGTGAAGCACCCCGACATGGTCCCGCTGCGCCGCGAGGCCGTGAGCCTCCTCGCTCAGTTCGAGCGGGCCCGGGTCAGCCACGTCCCCCGCGAGAAGAACCGGGACGCCGACCGACTGGCGAACCAGGCGCTGGACGAGAAGGCCTCGAAGCTCACCTGACGGTTGCTCAGGCTTCCTCCCTCCAGCCGATGAAGCTGATCATCCGGCCGGCGTCCTTGCCCTCGCGGCGGAACGAATGGTAGAGGTCGGCGTGGCAGAAGGTGCAGTCCGGGACGTGGTGGATCCGGACGACACCCGCCTCGCGGAGCTGGCGCTCGTTCGCGGCACGCAGGTCCAGGTGGGGGCGCCCGCGGGGGCCCGGGCGGAAGCACCCGTCGCCGCCGGGCCCCAGCGCCTCGCGCACCTCGTCGCCGACCTCGTAACAGCAGGGGCCGATGGCGGGCCCGAGAGCGGCGACGAGGTCGGCGGGCTTCGAGCCTCCCTCGACGAGGGCCGCGACGCCGGCTCGCGCGACCGCCGCCGCGGTCCCGCGCCATCCCGCGTGGACGGCCGCGACGGCGCGCCGGCCCGGATCGGCGAGGAGGATCGGCAGGCAGTCGGCGGTCTCGATGCCGAGGAGGAACCCGGGCGCCTCGGCCACCGCCGCGTCGCCTTCCGGAGTTGCGTCCCACGGCGCCGCGCGTACGCCCGCCCCGTGGACCTGGCGTAGGAGGAGCAGGCGTCCTGCGGAGGCCAGGGCTCCGGCCACGCGCCGCTGCCCCGACTCCCGGCTCTCCCAGCCCGCGGGGCCCAGGCGCTGCTCGAAGCCGTGGGCGCAGCCCGGCAGCGCTTCGAGGGCGGGGACGGTGGCGATGCGGAGGGTCGCGCTCACGTCACGCGATGGTATTACACTCGGACGGTGGTGGTGTGTGACGACGAGGACGTCGTGGCGCGCGCCCTCGAGGTGCTCGCCATCGACGCCGTGGCCGCGTCCTCCGAGGCGTTCACCGAGGGCGAGCGCGCGTACGCCCGCTCGAAGTCGGATCCCGAGCGTCGCCTCGCCGCCCGCCTCGCCGCCAAGCGTGCCGCGGCGCGCGCCCTGGGCGGGGGCGTCGCACCCGACGAGATCGAGGTTCTCCCGGGTCGCGGCGGGCCGCCGCGCCTCGCCCTGGGCGAGCGGGCCCGGGCGCGAATGGGCGTCCTCGGGGCCTCGCGGGCGCTCGTGAGCCTGACCCACGGGGAGACCCACGCCGCGGCCCTGGTGTTGCTGGTGCGCGACGCGTGAGGCGGGCCCCCCTCCGGCGCGCGGGACTCCTTCTCGCAGCGTTCCTCGCGTCGACGGCCTACCTGGGCTTCGCCCCGGCGGGCGACGGGAACCCGCATCCCTTCAACCAGGACCGCAACGGCGTGTGGCTCGAGCACCGATGGCTGGAGCGCCCGCACTCGGCGCTGGAGATGGAGACCCTCTTTCGCTCCCTCACGGCCCGCGGCGTGCGCTACGTGTTCCCCCACCTCATCCCCTTCACCTCCGCCGGCCGACTCCCCCTTCACAGCCGTGACCAGATGCGGGCCTTCCTGGCGGCGGCGCGCCGCGTGGCGCCCGAGATCAGGGTGCTGCCGTGGGTGGGCGGCCTCAGGGTCGGGTATCGCCGGCAGCGGGCGGGGACCGTGGACCTGGCCGATCTGGGGCAGCGCCAGCAGATCGTGGCCGAGTGCCGGGGCCTCGTGGACGAGGGGTTCGACGGGATCCACCTGAACGTCGAGCCCGTGGACGACGGCAACGTGGATTTCCTGGCGCTGCTGCGCGCGGTGCGGACCGCCGTGGGCGACGAGCGGATCCTCTCCCTCGCCGCCATCCGTCCCGGTCCCTTCGCGATCCCCGTGGCCCCCAACTTCCTCTGGACGCCGTCGTACTACGCGCGGGTCGCCTCCGCCGCCGACCAGGTGGTCGTCATGGCCTACGACACGGGGCTGCCGACCCCGGCGCTCTACCGGCGCTACTCCTCGTACGCCGCCGCATCGGTGGCCCGGACCCTGGCCGGCTCGCGCTCACGCGTCCTCCTCGGGATACCGACCTACGACGAGACGGGCCTCATGCACCGGGCGAGGGTCGAGACCCCCGAGAACGCCCTCCTCGGCGTCATCCAGGGCCTGCGCGGCCTGGGGCCGGGCGGGACCTTCGAAGGCGTCGCCCTCTACGCCGAGTGGACGACCGACGACGGCGAGTGGGCCGTGTACGAGCGCCTCTGGCGCGGCCGCAGCCCATAAGAACGGTGTCAACCACAGAGACACAGAGGCACGGAGAACGCACAGGGGACGGAGCTCTGCGATCGGGCTTTCGGCCTCGCCAGCCGCACTCGAGGCGCGGCGCGACAGCGGCGAGCGGAGCGGGATCCACTCCCGCGGAGCGAGCGGGGGTTCAAGGGGGTGCGGCGCAGCACCCCCTTGATCGATAGACCGTCGCGCAGGCTCTCAGGCCGCAGCGCGACGGTCGTCCACGATCTGCCCGTCGCGGATCTGGACCACACGCGTGGCCACCTTCGCGATCCCGGCGTCGTGGGTGATCATGACGATCGTCTGGCCGGCGGCGTGCAGCTCGGCGAACAGCTCCACGATGGCATGGCCCGAGCCGGAGTCGAGGTTCCCCGTTGGCTCGTCGGCGAGGACGATCGCCGGCCGGTTGACGAGGGCGCGGGCGATGGCGACGCGCTGCATCTGGCCCCCCGAGAGCTCGGTGGGCCTGTGGTCGATCCGGTCGGCGAGGCCCACCCGGGCGAGCATCTCCGCCGCCCGCTCGCTCCGCTCGCGGGTCGGCACGCCCCCGAACAGCAGCGGCAGCTCGACGTTCTCGAGGGCGGTCGCGTACGGCAGCAGGTTGAAGTTCTGGAAGACGAAGCCGATGTGGCGGTTGCGGATCTCGGCGAGGCGGTTTCTGTCGAGCCCGGCCACGGCGTCCCCCGAGAGCACGTACTCGCCCGAGGTGGGCGTGTCGAGGCAGCCGATGACGTTCATGAGGGTGGACTTCCCCGAGCCCGACGGCCCCACGACGGCGACGTACTCGTTGGCCCCGATGTGGAGGTCCACCCCGCGCAGCGCCTCGACCTCCACACGTCCCGTCGCGTAGACCTTCCGGATTCCCGTCATTCGGATCATCACTCGTACCTCAGGGAGACCGCGGGGTTGACGGCGGCGGCGCGCCGGGCGGGGAAATAGCCTGCCAGGGTCCCGATGGCGCCCAGCACGGTGGCCGTGGCGAAGGCGACGCCCGGCGAGAACGTGGGACGCCCCAGGAACGCGAAGGCCTCGCCTTCGAGGGGCAGGGCGGCGATCACGGCGATCGCGCCCAGGGACACGAGGGTCCCGAGGACGCCGCCGATCACCGTCATGAGCAGCGCCTCCAGCACGAAGGGCGCCATGATCTGCCGCACCTTCGCCCCCAGGGCCATCTTGACGCCGATCTCGCGGGTTCGCTCCTTGACCACGGCGTACATGATGTTGGCCACGCCCATGCCGCCGACGAAGAGGGTGAGCGCCCCGATGATGCCCAGGAACATCTGGATCCCCAGGGCGATGTTGTCCACGAGCCGCTGGTCCTCCCGCGTGTCCCAGACCCCCAGCGCCCGCTCGTCCTCGGGATCGAAGTGGTACTTGCTCGCGAGGACCCGGTAGATCTGCGCCTTCGCCACGTCGCCCGCTTCGGGGGTCACGGGCCGGTAGACCATGTTCCCGATCCGAACGTCGGTGTACACGGCTTTGAACGTCGTGGCGGGGATGGACGCCTGCCCCTTGTCGGGCCCGCTGTACATGCCCATCATGGCCTTCGGCTGCATCACTCCGACCACGAGGAAGGCCGACTGGTTGACGAGAACGGTCCTTCCGACGGGATCCTCCCTGCCGAAGAGGTCGGTGGCCAGCTCGTCCCCGAGGAAGATGACCCGGCGCTTCTCCAGGAGGTCACGCTCGTTCACGAAACGGCCGCCGGCTCGCGGGATCACGTTGCGCATGGGGCCGAACTCGGGGTCCACGCCCCGGATGCGGGCGTTCACGGTCTTGGCCCCGTGCGTGATCCCGCGGCGCACGGCGTATTCCCGCGAGAGGGCCGCGATCTCGGGGATGCGGGCCTTCAGGATCCCTGCGTCCTCGTCGGTGAAGGAGATCGTCCGGCCCGAGGGCAGGCCCATATGAGCGCGGGTCGTAGCCCCGGGCCACAGGATCCCGATGCTCTCCCCGAGGCCGCGCTTGGTCTTGTGGAACGCGCGTTTCAGCCCCTCGCCGAACGAGAGAAGCAGGACGATGGAGAGCGTGCCCCACGCGATGGCCAGGATCGTGAGGGCGATGCGCTTGCGGTTGTGCTCCGCGTCGGAGCGGAAGAGACGCCAGACCAGGGCGATCTCGGCGCGGGTCATCATGCGAGCTTCAGGGCCACGACGGGGTCGAGGAGCGAAGCGCGCCGCGCGGGGAAATAGCCCGCCACGAGGCCGATGATCCCGAGGAGCGCCGCGGTCGTGACGATGACCAGGGGCGAGGCCTGCGGGGTCCCCACGTACTCGTCGAGCTGGGAGGGGAAGACCGCGATCACGCCGAGTGTCACGAGGAAGCCGAGGGCGCCGCCCGCGGCGGTCAGCGTCAGCGTTTCGAGGAGGAACTGGGCCTGGATGAACCGGGGCTTCGCGCCCACGGCCAGCTTGATCCCGATCTCCCGCGTGCGCTCCTCGACCACGACGTACATGATGTTCGAGACGCCGATCCCGCCCACGATGAGCGTGAAGGAGCCGATGATCCCGAGGAAGGCCCGGAACGTGCCGAAGAACACACGGAAGAACTTCTCGGCCTCCGTGGTGTCCCACATCCCGATGGCCTCCTCGTCCTTCGCGTCGAACTTCAGCCGTCGGCCGAGGATCTCGTAGACCCTGCGCGTCGCCTCGGGGACCTGGGAGGCCTCCTCCGCCTGGAAGATGAAGTTGTCCACGTAGCGCTCCCCGAAGAGGGCGCGGAAGGTCGTGTCGGGCAGGAAGGCCTTGCCCTCGTCCCGGCCGCTGTAGCTCGAATCCTGGGACTTCGCTTCCATGACGCCGATGACCAGGAAGGGCACGTTGTCGAGCATGACGGTCTTGCCGACCGCCTCCTCGTCGCCGAAGAGGTCCTTCTTGAGCTTGTCGCCCAGGAACACCACGCGCCGTCGTCGATCGAGGTCCAGGTCGTCGACGTAGCGGCCGCCCGACGCCGGGATCACGTTGCGCATCGCGGCGAAGATCGGGCTCGTGGCCGAGATCTCCGGCGTGAGCCGCGCCCGCTCGCGCCGGAAGGTGCTCTTGTCGCGCCCGTGCTCCCCCGAGAACGTGGCCTCGGGGATCTCGCGCCGCAGCGCCGCGATGTCGTCCTCGGTGACCCGGATCCGCCGCCCCTTGCCCAGGCCCTGGTAGGGGATCGAGGTGCGCGAGGGCCAGGCGATGACGATGTTCTCGCCGAGGCCGTGCTGGTTCTTCTCGATGCGCTTCTGGAGCCCTTCGCCGAAAGCCACGAGGAGCGAGACCGAGACCGTGCCCCAGGTGATCCCGAAGACCGTCAGCAGCGTCCGGAGCTTCTGGTGCCGGACGTCCTGGAGCATCTGCCGGAAGAACGAGAGCGACGTCACGGCGCCTACTCGATCTTCTTCGGCGGGCGCTCGACCACGAGGTCGTTCTCGGCGAGCCCGTCGGCCACCTCGACGTTGATCCCGTCGGAGAGGCCGACCTCGATCTCCTTCGTGACGGGCTCGCCCTCGCCGGGGCCGGGGACCTCCACGGTGGCCTTGCCCTCGGCGAAGGTCACGAGACGCTCCGGGACGAGGAGGACGTCCGCCTTCTCACGAACCACGATGTCGGCGTTGGCGGAGTACCCGGCGCGCAGCACGACGCCCTCGCCGGGGAGGAGCGTGATCTCCACGTCGAAGAGCGTCGCCCCTTCGGCGGTCTTCGACTTCGGCGCGATCTTGTAGAGCTTGCCGTCCACCCTCGCGTCGGGGATCGCGCCGATCTTGATCCGCGTGGGCATGCCCTCGGCGAGCTTGCCCACGTCGATCTCGTCCACGGTGCCCTTGAACACGAGGGCCGACATGTCGGCCAGGGTCGTGAGCGCCGTCCCCGCCTGGTAGGAGGTGAGAGGCACGACGGGGTCGCCCTCGTTGACCAGGAGCTCCAGCACCGTGCCCCCGACGGGGGCCCGGATGATGGACTCGACGTCGAGCTGCTCGCTGCGGACCCGGCCCTTCTCCACGAGGGCGAGCCTTTCCTGGGCCAGGCTCAGGCGGATCTGGGCGTCCTGGATGTCCTTGTCGGCCTGCTCCCAGTCCTGGCTGGACACGACCCCCTGCCTCCGGAGCGCCTCGGCCCGTTCGTACTTCTTGCGCGCCTGCTCGTGGACGTTCTGCGCGATCTGGACCTCTCGCCGTGCCTCGGTCAGCTCGAGGGGCGTCGGGTCGGGAAGGATCTCGAAGAGCGGGTCGCCCGGCCGGACCTTGTCTCCGACCTCCCGGAACGACCGCTTCACGATCCCCGAGATCTTGCTCTTCACGGCGACTTCCCGCTTCGGTCGGATCGAGCCCACGGCCAGGGCCTTCTCGACCACGGGGCCGCGGTTGACCGGCACGGTCTTGTAGGGCTTCTCGCGGGCCGAGTTCGATCGGCTGTACAGGGCCGCGGTCAGGCCGCCGCCGGCGAGAACCACCGTGAGAGCGACGAGTCCCTTGCGCATGAGGGGGGTTTCCTTTCAGAGGAAGACGTCCGACGTCACTCATGAGACGTGGAAACCCCGGGGGAGGGTTCAAAAAGATTTACACGGTCACTTCCAGGCGAAGTGGTTCTGGTAGGTGTCCCCGCGCTGGGACATGACCTGGACCTCGAGGGCCCAGGCGTTGGTGTCGGGGGCCCACCTACCGTCGAGGACCTCGAGGAGCGCGCGCTCCCGCGGCTCGATCTCCCGATCGCGAGGAGTCGCCGGTCCCCCCGAGCGTTTGCCGTTGACGACACGGGTGACGTTCAAGGCGTTGATCTTGATGTCCTTCTTTCCGGTGTTGAGCAGGAAGACCTTGACGCTGAAGCTGTCACCGGCCTTGACCCGGGTCGGGTTCACGTCGAACTCGATGCGGCCCGACACTTCGGCCGCGCGCTTGACCTGCACCTCCCCGCTGTCGAACCCCTTGACCTTGGCCGGGTTCCCCTTCGCGCTCTCCGCCGAGGTCACGCCGGCCACGAAGGTTCTCTTGAGGGCGGCTCCGGTGGCCTGAGCCACGGCCCGCCCGTGCCGTGCGGCCTGGTCCTGCGGGTCGGCCTTCAGGATCTCGTCGAAGAGCGCGACCGCCGCGTCGTAGCGTTGATCCGCGAGGGCGCTCTGGGCCTGGGCGAGGAGCGCCGCCGTCTGGGGCGGCGGCGGCAGCGCGGGCGTGGGCTTCGCGGCCGCAGGCTTCGTGCGCCGCGGCGCCGGGCTGGCGGGCGGCTTCCCGTCGTCGGCCGGGACCTCGACGATCTCCTCCTCGACGGGAGGCTCCGCTTGGGCCGGCGGCGCTGCGGGTGTCGGCGGCAGGCTCGCCCCGGGCGTCGGGGGCGGCGGGGCCGGCGAGGAGAGCGGCGGTGGGGGGACCAGATGGGGCCACGCGACGAAGAGAGCGAGGCCCGAGACGAACACGCCAGCCACGAGCCCCAGGCCGATGTAGAACGCCGGCGCGCCGCGGCTGGAGTCCGCCATGCCCCCCCTCGCGGTCCCGATTCTAAGAGCGGGACTGCATGGGTTCAAGGAGCCGTTTCGACCAGGATCGTCGCCCGATACTCCTTGGCCCTGATGGTCACGCCCTCCCTGGGATACGGCAGGACGTCTTTCAGGGCGACCTTGAGGCCCAGGTAGACCACCTCGCGCTCGAAGCGCCCGCTCGTGTGCAGCAGGTGGGTCTCCTTCGCCTGAGGTGGTTTCTCGAGGGTCACCTCGACCTCGGCGTCGCCCTCCCAGATGCACTGCACGCCGATGGGGCACCGAGAGTCGTTCCGGACGGCCGTGAATCCCACGCGCAGGCTCGCCTGGGCCACGAGAGCCGTCTCCCCGGCCTTCAGATCGAAGGGCTTGCCGATCTCTGCGTCCTTGGGCGCCATCGGGTTCTCTCCCTCGCACGCGGCCGCCACGAGGACGAAGGCGCAGGCGACAGCCGCCCGCTTCATCGCGCCGCCGGTTCCGCCGCCGCGGGGAGCGTCCGCAGGTAGCGGGGAGAGGTGCCGAGGTGCGCCCACTTCTCGGGGAGCCTGTAGAACGGGTTCGGCGTCTCGACGCAGACGCCGCACCTGATGCACCCCTGGATCTCCGGGCAATGGGGCGAGAGCTTCTCGGCGAGGCTCTTGTCCAGCTCCCGGAGGTAGTAGCTCTTGGCCACGCCGTTGTCCACGACGTCCCACGGCAGCACTTCGTCGCGGCCCCGGCCCCGGAAGAGGTAGAAGCCCGGGTCGAGGCCGACGGCCCTCATCGCGCGCTTCAGGTCCACGCCGTGGACGCAGGCGTGCTCGAGGGCGTCGGCCACCCGCCGGTCGCCCAGGGCGAGGAGGGACTGCGAGAAGCCGGTGCGGGCGCTCTTCAGGATCGCGTCCACGTTGGGCATCCGCCCGAAGGCCTTCCGCAGGAACTGCAGCTTGCGGTCGGTCTCCTTCGGGTCCTCCATGGGGAGCCACTGGTACGGCGTCCCCGGCTTCGGGACGAAGGGGTTCACCGAGGGATGGATCCGGCCGATGCGCCCCCGCTTGCGGGCCACCGCCAGCATCCGCTCCCGGATCTGCTCCGTCAGGGCGACGATCGCCTCGACGTCCGAGTGCTCCTCCCACGGCAGGCCGACCATGTAGTAGAGCTTGAGGTTCTGGATCCCGTTCTCGAAGATCCACGTCGCCTTGTCGAGGATCTCGGCGTTGGTGAACTGCTTGTTCAGGATCCGCCTCATGCGGTCCGAGCCGCACTCCGGGGCGAGGGTCAGGCCCTGCACGCCGGTGTCGGCCAGCTTGAACACGAAGCCCGGGGTGAGGTCGTCCAGGCGGAGGGAGGCCACCGAGACCTCGTAGCCCAGCCCCGCCAGGTCGTCCACGATCCCGTCGATCTCCGGGTGATCGCAGACCGCCGTCGAGACGAGGCCGATCTTCCTCGTGAAGGCCCGCACCTCCCGCGCCCGGTCCACGATCTCGCGCCGTGAGAAGCCCCGCACGGGAAGGTAGTTGTACCCCGCCCAGCAGAAGCGGCACATGCACGGGCAGCCCCGGGAGATCTCCACCATGTACTTCATGGACATCTCGGTGTGGGGCGTCAGGATCACCGACTGGGGGAGGGGCATCGACCCCGGCCACGCGCGCTGGCGGACCACGGGGCCGGGGCCGTCGTAGCCGCGCACCGTCCCGTCGTCGTGGTAGCGCACGGTGACGCGCGAGGGGACGTAGAAGCCGTCCTTCTCCGACAGGCCCCCGATTCCCATTCGCGGATCGGGGGCCCCGGCCAGCGCCTCGACGAGCCGGGGCACGAGGGCCTCGCCTTCGCCCACGGCGATCACGTCGGCGAACGGGGCCAGGGGCTCGGGGTTCAAGAACATCGCCGCGCCGCCCAGGATCACGATCGGATCGCGCGGACCGCGGTCGGCCGCGCGCAGGGGGATCCCCGACATCCGGAGCATCTTCAGCACGTGGAGGTAGTCGTTCTCGAAGGAGACCGAGAAGGCCACGGCGTGGAAGCCCCGGAGGTCCGCGCCGCTCTCGAAGCTCACGAGCGGGCGGCCGCTCCGGACGAGGTCCTCCGCGTCGACGTCGTCGGGGAGGAAGACGCGCTCGCAGACGACGTCCTCGGCCTGGTTCAGGAGCTGGTACACCCCCTGGAACCCGAGGTTCGACATCCCGACGAAATAGAGGTTGGGGTAGCCGAGGACGATGCGGAAGGAGCCCGTGCGCTCGATCGGCGCGAGGGGGACTTCGGCCTCGCGGAGGGTCGTCCAGCGCTCGAGAAGGCGGCGACTCATGCGTCGGCGCACCCGCGGCCCGCAACGGGTGCAACCTGTTATTCTCGCCCATCCGGGGCGAAAAGTCAGGAGAGGCGCGGTCTCAGAAGGAGAGCGAGACGCCGAGCCCGACGCCCGAGCCGGAGGGGTCGGCGACCGGGGCCAGGGTGAACCGCCGGCCATCGGCCGGGGCTTCGCCGTCCTCGCGGACCACGGTCCGCCCGGCCAGCCAGCCGAGTGTGGCGCCGGCCAGGACGTCGCTCAGGTGGTGCTTGTTCCGCTCCATCCGCGACACGCCGATGAGACCGGCCACGGCGTACGCCGCGACACCGGTGCGGCGCCCGTAGTGGCGGTCCAGAACCGCGGCCCAGGCGAAGGCGTGGGAGGTGTGGCCCGAGGGGAAGGACAGGCGGTTGGAGCCGTCGGGGCGCTCGCGGCCGACGCCCAGCTTCAGCGCCGTCGTGTACGCGCCCGCCACGAGTGAGGCCTGCAGGACGTCGTAGGTCGCCGCGCGGAAGCGCGTGTCGTGGGACGCGCGGCCGGCGAGGAAGAGCCCCGCGGTCATCGGCCCCATGAACGTCATGCCGCCCACGGTCTGCCCGATCTTGCCGAACTCCTCGGCCCGGCCTCCCTGGGTGAAGTAGCGCTTGCCGCGGCCGTCGAACATCGAGCCGGCGCCGGTCAAGGCCGCGCCGAAGGCCAGCGGCGCGGCGTTTCTGGGCGACAGGACGCCCACGAGGTTGCGTCCGAGGTTGGGGAAGAAGCGTCCGAGGGTTCGGCGGCCGTCGCCGGCCCGCTCGACCGGGGGTGCCGCTTCCGCGAGGGCCGCCAGGTCCAGCGGACGGACCGGCGCCTCGCTCCCGGCGGAGGCCGACTCGGAGAAGGGGGACTCCTCGAAGACCTGCGCGCCGCAAAGGGGCGCGCAGAGGAGGGCGACCAGGGTGGGGATCGTAGAGTGGGCTTTCACGGAACTCCTGCTTTCGCCCCTGGGCCCGGGGCTGGTCGGAGGATTGTAGCCGAACCGCTGGGTTCCGTGGTGATCCCGATCACTCTCCCTCGGCGCCCCCCTTCTTCCGGAGGAACGCCGGCACGTCGAGGTCGAAGCGTCCACCGCCCGCGGCGGCCTTGGCGTTGGGCATGGGCGTCTTCCTGTAGAAGCCGCCGGCGTCGGGGGCGGGGGCGGCCGGCGGGACGGCGCCGGGGCCCACGTAGTTGCCCAGGTCCACGGGGGTCGGGGCCACCTTGCGCGAGCCGCGGGTGAAGCCCGTGGCGATGACCGTGACCTTCACCGCCTGGCCCATCGCCTCGTCGGTGACGATGCCGTAGATCACGTTGGCCTCGGGATCCGCCACCTTCGTGATCAGCGCCGTCGCCTCGGCCGCCTCGGCCAGGGACAAGTCGGCGCCTCCCGTGATGTTGACGATGACGCCCTTCGCCCCCTCGATGGAGCTGTCCTCGAGGAGCGGGTTGCTGACGGCGCGCTGGGCGGCCTCCACGGCGCGGTTCTCCCCCTCGCCGATGCCGGTGCCCATGACCGCCTGGCCCATCCCCTTCATGACCGCGCGGACGTCGGCGAAGTCCAGGTTGATCTGGCCGGGCACCGTGATGATGTCGCTGATGCCCTGGACCGCCTGGCGCAGCACGTCGTCGGCCACGCGGAAGGCCTCGGAGACCGGCGTGTTGCGGGCCACGGTCTGGAGGAGCCGGTCGTTGGGGATCGCGATGACGGAGTCCACGCAGTCGCGGAGCTGTGCCAAGCCGTCCATGGCCTGGCCCATGCGGCGCTTGCCCTCGAGGCCGAAGGGCAGCGTCACCACGGCCACGGTGAGAACGTTGCCGCTGTCGCCGCCGAGCTGGCCGGCGATGGAGGCGACCACGGGTGCCGCGCCCGTGCCGGTCCCCCCGCCGAGGCCCGCGGTGATGAACACCATGTCGGACCCCTCGAGGGCGTCGCAGATCTTCTCGGTATCCTCCACGGCGGCCTGCCGCCCCACGTCGGGGTTGGCGCCGGCGCCGAGGCCCTTGGTGAGCTTGCCGCCCACCTGGATCTTCACCGGCGCGCGGTTGGACCGGAGGGCCTGCAGGTCGGTGTTGATCGCGATGAACTCCACCCCCTGCAGGCCCGACGCGATCATGCGAGAGATGGCGTTGCCGCCACCGCCGCCGACGCCCACCACCTTGATCCGGGCGCCGCGGGTCTCGTCGTCCGCGAAGGCGATACGTCCGGGTCCGTCGCTGTGGTTCGCCATCAAATCCCCTCCGAGCAGCCGGTCATGAAGCCGCAACGCAGGCAGATCCGCTTGCAGTGCGTCGCGATGACCTCGTTGCCGCACATCTCACATCGTGGCTCGGCCCCCTCCCGCAGGACCCGGGCCCCGTGGCTCGCGGCCTCCCGGGCGACGCCCCGGAACGACGGGACGGGCGGGAAGGCGGCCCCTTCGCTCTTCGTCTCCATTCGTCCCCTCCGCACCCGCGCGCGCCAGGGCCCAGCGGCCCCGGTGCGAGGGCTTCAGAAGAAGTCCGACAGCCAACCCATGAGGCGCCCGGTGACCTTGCCGAAGGTCCCCGTCGCCGCCGGCCGGGCGGCCGCGGACAGCCCGCGCCCCACCCGGTTCCGGTACCCGCACAAGACCAACCCCACGGCCGTGGAGTAGACGGGGCTCGCCACCACGTCCACGAGCCCGCCGATCCCCGACGGAGTGCCCCTCCGGACCGGCATGTCGAAGATCTGCTCGGCGATCTCGGGCATCCCCTCGAGGATGCCGCCGCCGCCCGTGAGGACGACGCCGCTGTTGAGCGAGCGGTCGAAGCCCGCCCGCCGGATCTCCGTCAGGACCATCTGGCAGATCTCCTCGGCCCGGGCCTGGATCACGTCCCCCAGGACCTGGCGCGCCATGATCCGGGGTTTCCGTCCGCCGACGCTCGGCACCTCGATGGAGTCCTCCTCGGGGATCATCGAGGTGAGCGCGCAGCCGTGCTTCTTCTTGATCTTCTCGGCCTCGTTCACCGGCGTGCGCAGCGCCACGGCCACGTCGTTGGTGAAGTGCTCGCCGCCCACCTGCAGGACCGCCGTGTGCCAGAGCGCCCCCTTCTCGAAGATCGCGAGGTCGGTGGTCCCGCCCCCCACGTCCACGAGGGCTACCCCCAGCTCCTTCTCGTCGGCCGTGACGCAGGCCTCGGCGGCGGCCATCTGGGTCAGCACGGTGTCGGTGACCTCGAGCCCCGCGCGGTTCACGCAGGTCACGGTGTTCTGCGCCGCCGTCGAGGAGCAGGTGATGACGTGGACGTTCACCTCGAGCCGCGTCCCCGTCATCCCCGTGGGGTCCCCGATGCCGTCCTGGTCGTCCACGACGAACTCCTGGGGGAGCACGTGGAGGATCTCGCGGTCCATGGGGATCGAGACGGCCTTGGCTGCCTCGATGGAGCGGCGGACGTCCTCGCGCTCGATCACGCGGTTCTTCCCCGACACGGCGATGACGCCGCGGGAGTTGAAGCCGCGGATGTGTGTCCCGGCGATGCCCACGTAAGCCGAGCCGATCTCCACCCCGGCCATGAGCTCCGCCTCCTCCACCACCTTCTTGATGGAGTCCACCGTGGCCTCGAGGTTGATCACGACCCCCTTGCGCAGCCCGCGGGACTCCTGCTGGCCGATCCCGATGACGTCGAGGCGCCCCTCGTCGGTGATCTCGGCGACGATGGCGCAGACCTTGTGGGTGCCGATGTCGAGCCCGACGACGTACCGGTCTTTCTTCTTAGCCACTCAGAGTTCTCCCTTCGGACATCGAGCGTCCTCGGCAGGGCGCGTCATTCGATTCCGCCCTCACGGGAGTGAATCCCGCTCGGGCGGCGAGGAGGCCCTGCCTGCGGGCGGGGGCTTCTTGGCCACGCTGTCATCTCCCCCCGGGTGCGAAGGCCACGTTCGGCCCCGCCCTGTCTCGAGCCACGGGCGTCACCGCCTTCGGCGCCTCGTCGAGCGGCTGCTTCGCGTAGATGCGGCCGCGGAAGCGCAGGTCGAAGTACTCGGCCCGCGGGCAGCGCTCGGCGAGGTCGCGCCTCAAGGCCAGGAACGTCTCGAAACGCTGGCGGTAGGGCGGCGAGCCCACGAGGACCACCTCCCCCGCGCCCCGGAGCACCACACGGAGGTCCCCGCTTCCCAGGACCTCCACCTCGGAGATCTCCCCCGCCAGCGCCCCCAGGTCGGCCAGGAGCGCCCCGGCCCGCTCGGCGCGGCCGCGACGACCTTCGTCGTCGAAGCCCCCCAGGTCTCGGACGATGGGGAGGTCGAAGCCGGCGGTGCGCGGCCCGTAGATGTCGATGAGGACGCCGCCCTCGTCCATGAGGTAGAGCCGGTCGACCTCGGCGAGGGCCAGCGGCACGCGCTCCCGCACCTCCACCTGCAGGGTGTCGGGGAGCGCCCGCCGCACGGTGGCGTCGGCCACCCACGGCGAGGCCCGGAGGCGCTGCTTGATCTCCTCGATGTCGAGGCCCAGGATGTTCTCGCCCAGGGCCGGGCCCAGGAGTTCCCGCACCTCGCCCTCGGAGAGGAACCGGCTGCCCCTCACGTCCACCCGCGCCACCTTGAGGCGCTCGCTGGCCATCACCTTCGAATACCCCGCCCACGTGGCCGCGAGGGCGAAGACCAGCGCCCCACCCAGCTCCAGGGCCAGGACCGTCCGCCCCACCCAGCCGCGGTGGGCGCGGCGGACCCGCGTCCGGCTCTTCGGCCGGAGGAACGGCGTGTCCTCCGCCGCCGGCGCGGCGTGGAGCGGCAGGTCGACGAGCGGCGGGGCGGGCGGCAGTCCGCTCCGGCGGAGCAGGCTCATGCCCTGGGCCTCCACACCTTCACCTCGAGCTCGAGCTCGACGCCGGCCTTCTTCGCCACGGCCTCCCGCATCAGGTCGAGGAGGGCGAGGACGTCGCCGGCCGCGGCGCCGTGCTCGTTGACGATGAAGTTCGCGTGGCGCGCGGAGATCACGGCGCCGCCCCGCCGCGTCCCCTTGAGGCCCACCTCGTCCACGAGCTTCCCGGCGTGGAGGCCCGGCGGGTTCTTGAAGACGCACCCGGCGTTGCGCCCGCCCGGCTGGCTGCGCGCCCGCTGGAGCTGCAGCTCCCGGATCTCCTTCTCGAGGACCGCCGGCTCGTCGCGCCGCAGGCGGACGGTGATCGACGCCACGGCGGTTCCTTCGGGGATCGAGGAGCCCCGGTAGTGGAAGCGCCAGCCCTCGGGGGGCTCTGTGCGCGCGCCGTTCTCGTCGTAGACCACGATCTCCTCGAGGGCGTCGCTGATGGAGAACCCGTAGGCGCCGGCGTTCATCACCGCCGCTCCGCCGATGGACCCCGGGATCCCCACGGCGCTCTCGATCCCGCGCCAGCCCGCCCGGCAGCACCGGACGACGGTTCGGATGACGTTGGCGCCCCCCTCGGCGAGCACCGTCCCATCGTCGCGGACCTCCACGTGGCGCATGTCCGCGGTGTTGACCACCAGCTCGTCGAGCCCCTCCTCAGCCACCACGAGGTTCGAGCCGCCCCCGAGGATCCGGTGGGGCACGCCCAGGTCGCCCCGGACCGCGAGGGTCTTCCGCAGCTCCTCCTGGGTGCGCGGGAAGGCCATGACCGCGGCGGGCCCCCCGACGCCCATGGAGGTGTGCCGGGAGAACGGCTCGTTCTCCCGGAACGGCACGCCGACCTCGTGCAACGCCTCGATCACTCGCCGGTCCATATCGAACACAACCACAGAGACACGAAGGCACAGAGACGACACAGAGGAGGGACGGATCCGTCCGTCTCCCATCGCGTCGCCGAGCGACCCGCCTTCCTCGTCATCCTCTCGATTCCTCTGTGCCCCCTCTGTGTCTCTGTGCCTCTGTGGTCCGGCCTAGTGCCTTCAGCAGATCCTCGCCGGCCTGCCAGACGCTCCCGGCGCCGAGGGTGAGCACGACGTCGCCTTCGCGCGCCTCGGCGGCGAGCCGATCCGCGGCGGCCTTGAGGTCCCCCGCGTAGGCCGCGTTCCGGTGGCCGCGCTCGGCGACGGCCCGGGCCAGCGCCTCGGCCGTCACCCCCGGGATCGGCGCCTCGGCCGCGGGGTAGATGTCCGCGACGAGGAGCACGTCGGCCAGGTGGAAGCAGCGGCAGAACTCGTCCCAGAGATGTTGCGTCCGCGTGAAGCGGTGCGGCTGGAAGAGCACCACCGTCCGCCGCCCGGCGGCCCTCGTCTTCAGGGTCTCGAGGGTCGCGCGGATCTCCGTGGGGTGGTGGCCGTAGTCGTCCACGACCAGGACGCCCCCGGCCTCGCCCCGCACCTGGAAGCGCCGGTCGACGCCCGTGAAGGCTTCGAGGCCGGCCTTGATCTCGCCGAAGGGAACGTCGAGGTCCACGCCCACGGCCATAGCCGCCAGGGAGTTCACGACGTTGTGGACTCCGGGCACGGCCACCGAGACGCCGCCCATGGGCCGGCCCGCCACGACCGCGGTGTAGCTCGACCCCGCGGGGCCGATCTGGACGTCGCGGGCCGAGACGTGGGCCTGGGGGGAGAGACCGTAGGTGAGGATCCTCCGCTCGACGCGCGGCAGGATGTCCTGGACCGGAGCGTCGTCGAGGCAGAGGATCGCTGCGCCGTAGAAGGGGACCTTGTTGACGAAGCCCAGGAAGGCCTCCTGGACGTCGGCGAGGTCCCGGTAGGTGTCCAGGTGCTCGCGATCGATGTTGGTCACGACGGCGAGCGTCGGCGAGAGCTTGAGGAACGAGCGGTCGGACTCGTCGGCCTCGGCCACCATGAAGTCGCCCCTGCCGAGCCGCGCCCCGGAGCCGAGGACGCCGAGGCGGCCGCCGACCACCACCGTCGGGTCGAGCCCGCCGCGGTCGAGGACGAAGGCTACCATCGACGTGGTCGTGGTCTTGCCGTGGCTTCCCGCCACGGCCACGCCGTACTTGAGCCGCATCAGCTCCGCGAGCATCTCCGCGCGGGGGATCACCGGGACCCCGGTCCGCCGGGCCTCGAGGACCTCGGGGTTGTCGGGGCCCACGGCCGTCGAGGTCACGACCACGTGGGCGCCGGCGACGTGAGCCGCGGCGTGGCCCTCGGCGATTCGCGCCCCCTGCGCCGCCAGCCGGTCGGTGGCCGCCGAGCGCCTGAGGTCGGAGCCCGACACCGTGTACCCGAGGTTCAGCAGCACCTCGGCGATCCCGCTCATCCCCGATCCCCCGATGCCGACGAAGTGCACGCGCTGGATCTTCCTAAACACCGCCGTGATCCCCGACGAGCAGGTCGGCCACGCGGGCGGCGGCGTCCGGGCGGCCCAGCCGGCGCGCGGCCTGCTCCATCGCCTCGATCCGTGAAGGGTTCTCGACCAGCTCCCCGACGGCCGACGCGAGGCCCTCGCCCGTGAGGCCCTTCTCCTCGATCATCCGCGCTGCCCCCGCAGCCGCGAGGGCCGCGGCGTTCACCCGCTGGTGGTCGTCGGCGGCGCGGGCGAACGGGACCAGGATCGCCGCCTTGCCCGCGACCGTCAGCTCGGCGCAGGTCGTGGCGCCGCTCCGGGACAGCACGAGGTCGGCCGTGGCGAATCGCGTCTCCATGTCGTCGAGGAACGCCACGATCTCCGCCTCTCGCCCCGCCTTCGCGTACGCCGCCGCGACCTCGTCGCGCGCCGCCTCGCCGGTCTGGTGGACGATGAGCAGCCGATCGGGCCCGGGCAGGTGCGGCAGCGCCGCGACCAGGGCCTGGTTGAGCACCCGCGAGCCCTGGCTCCCGCCGAAGGCCAGCAGCGTCAGAGACGTTCCGTGGGCCTTCTGCGGGAGCGTTGCGAAGCCGCCGCGCACAGGGTTGCCCGTGACGATGCCCTTCGCGCCGAACGCGCGGCGCGCCTCCTCGTAGGCGCAGGCCGCGCGGCGGACGAACGGTCGCAGGACGCGGTTCGTGAAGCCCGGCCGCGCGTTGGGCTCGAGGATCACCGTCCGCACCCCCAGGAGCGCCGCCACGAGGACCACCGGCCCGCCCGCGTAGCCGCCGACGCCCAGGACCGCCGCCGGCCGGAGGCCCAGGACGAGGCGCGCCGCCCGCAGCAGGCCCCAGGGCAGGGCCAGCAGCCCCTGGACGGTGCGAACCAGGCCCACCGCGTTGAGCGGGAGGATCGGCAGCAGGACGAGCTCGTAGCCCGCGCGAGGCACGAGGCGGGATTCGAGGCCTCGGGGCGTTCCCGCGAAGACCACGCGCGCGGCCGGGTCGCGGCGGCGGACCTCGTCGGCCACGGCGATGCCGGGGAAGAGATGGCCCCCGGTCCCGCCCGCCGCGATGAGGAAGGTGGCCATTCAGTCCGCATGCTGGGACACGTTCAGGACCATGCCCACGGCCACGAGCGTCAGGACGAGGGACGTCCCGCCCGCGCTCACGAACGGGAGCGGGATCCCCTTCGTGGGGAGCAGCCCGAGCACCACGCTCACGTTGATGAAAGCCTGCAGCACGATGGCCAGGGTCAACCCCGCCGCCAGGTACATCGCGAAGGGATCGGGAGCCTGCCACGCCGCCCGCAGCCCGCGCCACAGGAGGAGCAGGAAGCCGGCCACGACGGCGGCGGCCCCGAGGAGCCCCAGCTCCTCGCCGATCACCGCGAACACGAAGTCGCTGTACGGGTACGGCAGGTAGAAGAGCTTCTGCCGCCCCTCCATGAGCCCGACCCCCGTGACGCCGCCGGTCCCTACGGCGATCAGGCTCTGGATGATCTGGTAGCCGGAACCGCGCGCGTCGGACCAGGGGTTCAGGAAGGCCTCGATGCGGTCGCGCCGGTACGCGGCGGCGGTGACGGCCTGGTAGAGCAGAGGCAGGCCCAGCACTGCGAGGGCCGCGAAGTAGCGCAGGCGCACGCCGGCGAGGAACAGCATCACGCAGCCGATGGCGACCAGCGTCGCCGCGGTCCCGACGTCGGGCTGGATGAAGATGAGGAAGCCGAACCAACCGAGGAGCAGCAGAGCGGGGAAGAGCGACGGCAGGAACTCGTTCACCCGGTCGGCCCGCCGCTCGAGGTGGTAGGCGAGGAACAGGATCATGGCGAGCTTCGCCATCTCGGCCGGCTGGAACGAGAGCGGCCCCAGCCGGATCCACCGATGCGTGTCGTTCACCGGCCGCAGGAAGAGGACCACGATGAGGAGCAGCGTCGTCACGATGAGCACCGAGTACACCACCGCCGGCTGGCGCAGGGTGCGGTAGTCCATCCGCAGCGCCGCCACCATGGCCGCCAGCCCGAGGCCGGCCCAGGCGGCCTGACGGAGGAGGAAGTAGTAGGCGTTGCCGTGGGCCTCCTGGGCGAGGGCCGAGGACGCGCTCCACACCATCACGAGGCCGAAGCCCAGGAGGGCCACGGTCACCGCGAAGAGCGTCGTGTCCGAGGCGAGCTTCTTAGCCATTGCGCGTCCTCGCTCCGCCGTCGTCGTCGGGTTCCGCCTCGCCGGGAGTGGATCCCGGCTCGGCGGAAGGGTGGGCTCCGCTGCGGGCGGGAGGGCCACCCGGCTGGAACTCCTCCGACAGCCGGCGCACGGCTTCCTTGAAGGCGCGTCCACGCTCGGCATAGTCCCGGAACATGTCGAAGGAGGAGCACCCCGGTGCCAGGACCACGGCGTCGCCGGGCTCCGCGGCCCCGAAGGCCCGCTCGACGGCCTCGGCGAGCGAGTCGCACGGAATCACGGGCGTGACGCTCGCCAGGGCCAACGCCACGCGCTCCTGGGACTCGCCGATGGCCAGGACCGCCTTCACCCGCCGCGCCGCCACCTCGCGCAGGTCCTCGAAGTCGCCCCCCTTGTAGCGCCCGCCCACGATGGCCAGCACGGGCCTGTCGAAGGCCTCGAGACCCCTCCGTGCGGCGTCCACGTTCGTGGCCTTCGAGTCGTCGTAGAAGACGACGCCTCTCACCTCGGCCACGCGCTCGAGGACGTGCTCGAGGCCGCGGAAGGCCGTCACGGCGCGGGCGATGGCGTCGGCCGGCGTGCCGAGGAGGCGGGCCGCGACGGCCGCCACGAGCAGGTCCCCCGCGAGGTGCGCCCCCGGGAGCCGCACGGCCGAGAGCGGGAAGAGCGTCTCGGTGCGACCCCCGAGGCGCAGGCGTGCGAGGCCGGCCTCGACGAACGCCCCGTCCCCTCCGGGCAGGGGGCCCGACGGGCGGACGAGGAGCCTGCGGGCCCGGATCCCCTCGCTGCGGCGCAGGGTCTCGAGGTCGTCCACGTTGACGAGCGCCCAGTCGTCCGGGGTCTGGTTCTCGAAGATCCGCGCCTTGGCCGAGGCGTACTCCTCGAATGAGGCGTGGCGGTCCAGGTGATCCGTGGAGAGGTTGAGGAGCACGGCGATCTTCGGGCGGAAGCTCTCGATCCCCTCGAGCTGGAAGCTCGACACCTCCACGGCGAACACCGTCGCGTCGTCCGACCCCTCGACGAGGCCCACGAGGGGACGCCCGATGTTGCCCCCCACGCGCACGTCGCGCCCCGCGGCGGCGAGCATCTCGCCGAGGGCCGCGGTGGTCGTGGACTTCCCCTTGGTACCCGTCACGGCCACGACGGTCCCCGAGAGGTGACGGAAGGCCAGCTCGATCTCGGCGATCACGGGGACGCCGGAGCTTCGGGCCGCGTCGAGCTCGGGGAGACCCCAGGGGACGCCTGGGGACACCACGACCGCCGCGGCCGCGGTGAACGAGGCCGCCCGGTGCCCCCCGAGCTCGAGCGCCACGCCGTGCTCCATGAGCTTCAGGACCTCCGGCGCAAGCTCCCCCGCCCCCTTCCGGTCGGTGGCCACGACCCGCGCCCCCCGCCGCGCAAGGAACTCCGCCGCCGCGATCCCCGACCGCGCCAGGCCGACGACCACGACGGGTTGGCCCTCCAGATCCATGGCGTTCTCATCTCGAGCCAAACGCGTCGCGACGCAGCTCCCTCATGTTTCGGCCTCCCTCCGTTCCTCGTGTCCTCCATCGACTCGACATCCTCCGTGTCTCCGTGCCTCGGTGGCTCACCGCAGCTTGAGCGTCGTGAGGCTGAAGAGAGCGAACATGAACGCCACGATCCAGAAGCGGATGATGATCTGCGGCTCCTTCCAGCCGATGAGCTCGAAGTGGTGGTGCAGCGGCGCCATGCGGAAGATGCGC
>JACQGI010000019.1 GCA_016199625.1 Acidobacteriota bacterium
AGGCCAAGGGGTCCAGGGGGACGAGGAGCCGGGTCCGTGTCCGGCCCCGCAGTCCCCCTGGCGCACTCGGCGGCCCGCGAAGCGGGGCGACGCGTGCGAGTCAATCAGGGTCCAGGGGGACGAGGAGCCGGGTCCGTGTCCGGCCCCGCGAGTCGATGAAGCCCCCCGGCGCCGGCTGGCGAGACCGGGGCGTCCGTCTCGCAATCCGCGGCATAATGCCCCGCGGGTCACGGGGGCGGAGGGATCGCGGTGGATGACCAGAAGGCCGGCGCCGCTCCGGCGCCGGAGGACGACCCGGTCCCCGTCTTCGGGACTTGGCGGCGGATCTACGCGGCCGTGATCGTGTCGGCGCTGGTCGTGATGGGCCTGGTGGCCGTCTTCTCCAACTGGCCCTACTGAGCCGTGGCCCCCCTCGACTGGGCCGTCCTCGTCGTCTACCTCGTCGCCATCGTCGCCTTCGGCGTCTGGGCGGGCCGGGGCAACCGGCGGATCGACGACTTCTTCCTCGCCGGACGCGGCATGCGCTGGTGGGCCATAGGCCTCTCGGTCATGGCCACGCAGATCAGCGCCATCACCTTCGTCGGCACCACGGGGCAGGCCTACACCAAGGGCATGGGCTTCCTCGTGTTCTATTTCGGCCTGCCCTTCGCCATGGTGGTCCTGTGCGTCACCGTGGTGCCGTTCTTCTACCGGGCGCGCGTCTTCACGGCCTACGAGTACCTCGAGAAGCGCTTCGACTCCCGCACCCGTACCCTGACGAGTCTGCTGTTCCTCCTCTCGCGGGGACTGGCCGTCGGTGTGACGCTCTACGCGCCCTCCCTCGTGCTCTCGGTCCTCCTCGACGTCCGCGAGTCCACGACGATCCTGCTCATGGCCGGAACGACCATCGCCTACGTGATGTACGGCGGGAACAAATCGGTGATCTGGACCGACGTGGTGCAGATGGCCATCATCTGGTTCGGCATCGTCCTGTGCTTCGGCGCGGCGATCGTCCAGCTCCCCGAGGGATACGGCGTCCGGGAAGCCCTCGCGCTCGCGCAGGAGACCGGCCGGCTGCGGATCGTCGACCCGTCGCCGAGCCTGACACGGGAGTACACGCTCTGGGGCGGGCTCGTGGGCGGCTTCTTCCTGATGCTGTCGTATTTCGGCTGCGACCAGAGCCAGGTGCAGCGCTATCTCTCGGGCAGCAGCCTCACCCAGAGCCGGCTCTCGCTGCTCTTCAACGCCTTCCTCAAGGTCCCCATGCAGTTCCTCATCCTTCTCACGGGGGTGCTGGTCTTCGTCTTCTACCACTTCCACGCGCCGCCGCTCCTGTGGAACGGGGCTGCGGCGCGGCAGCTCGCACGGCAGGCCCCGGCGGGGGAGCTGGCGGCGATAGAGGGACGCTTCGAGCGGGCCCACGCCGCGCGCCGAGCAGGGGCCGAGGCCTACCTGCGCACGAGGGGCGAGGCCGAGGCTGCGGCTTACCACTCGGCTGCGGAGGAGATGGAGGCGGCGCGCGAGGATGCAGTAGCGCTCCTCGCGCGCACCTCGGCCGAAGCGGCGCCCGAGCCGCGGGTCGTGCGATGGGTCCGCGAGGCGCTGGGGATCCCCCGGGCGGCCTACAACGACACCAACTACGTCTTCCCGACGTACGTCCTGGGCCATCTGCCCCGGGGCCTCGCGGGGCTCGTGATCGCCGTCATCTTCGCCGCGGCGATGTCCACGCTCTCGGGAGAGTTCAACTCCCTCGCCACGGCCACCATGATCGACTTCTACAAGCGGTTCGTCCGGCCCGCCGGGGGTGACGCCCACGAGCTGCTCGTCTCGCGGCTCTTCACCGGATTCTGGGGCGCATTCGCCTGCCTCGTGGCCCTCGAGGCCGGTCGCCTCGGCTCGGCCATCGAGGTGGTGAACAAGTTCGGCTCGTACTTCTACGGCTCGATCCTGGGGGTGTTCGCCCTGGCCGTCCTCACGCGCCGGGCCACGGGCCGCGGGGCCTTCTACGGCCTTCTCGTCGGCATGCTGGCCGTCGCCCTGGTCTCCCGCTTCACTTCCGTGCACTTCCTCTGGTACAACGTCGTGGGGGCCGCTGCCGTCTTCGTGTCGGGCCTCCTCGTTTCCCTCCTCGCTCCCGACCACACGCTGCGCCCCGAGACATGACGCTCCCGCCGACCATCGGTCGGTACCACGTCCGGCGCGAGATCGGCCGCGGGACGATGGGGGTCGTGTACGAGGCCCACGACCCCGACCTCGACCGGACCATCGCACTCAAGACGATCGAGCTGGCCTTCGGCGCGACGGCTGAGGAGCGCGCGGATTTCGAGAACCGCTTCTTCGCCGAGGCCCGGATCGCCGCCCGGCTCTCCCATCCCGGCATCGTGGCCGTCCACGACGTGGGGCGCGACCACGCGACGGGCACGCTCTTCATTGCCCTCGAGCACCTCCACGGCCGTCCGCTGGACGACGTCCTCAAGGGGACGGCGCGCATGGACTGGCGGCGCGCGCTGGAGATCGTCCGCCGCCTGGCCGAGGCTCTCGCCCACGCCCACGCCCTGGGCGTGGTCCACCGCGACGTGAAGCCCTCCAACGTGATGCTCCTGCCCTCCGGGGAACCGAAGGTCATGGACTTCGGGATCGCCAAGGCCGGCACCGCGCGGATCAAGACGACGGCCACGGGCCAGTTCTTCGGGACGCCGCTCTTCATGGCCCCGGAGCAGGCGATGGCGGGGCCCGTGGACGGGCGTGCCGACCTCTTCTCCCTCGGGGCCATCGCGTACCTCCTGCTCACCGGCAGGCAGGCCTTCTGGGGGGAGAACGCCGCCCGGATCGTCACCCGCGTCGTCCAGGAGGATCCGGCCCCGCCGTCGGCCTTCGTGCCGGAGCTTCCGGCGGAGGTCGACTACGTCGTCGGCCGCTCGCTCGCCAAGCGTCCCGAGGACCGCTACCCCGACGGGCGCACCCTCGCCGAGGACGTCGAGGACGTGCTGGCCGGTCGCCCGCCGCGCCACAGGGGTTCGTGGACGCCGCCGGCCCGACGCCTCCCACCGACGACGCTCCTCCGGATGGAGCCGCCCTTGGAGGTCGACCTCGAACCGCTCGCCGAAGGCACGTCGGTCGCGGGGACGCCCGTGGACATCGAGGCGGAGCTGGCGACGCTCGTGTCCCCGACGCCGGAGTCCGCGGCGGCGCGGACGACCCCCGCGCGGTCCCATCGTCTGGCTCCCTGGCCCTGGATCGCCGGCGGGGCTGTCGTCGTCCTGGGAGGCCTCCTCCTGCTCGCGGCGCGGGGCCGGGTGCCGACGCAGGCTCCGCGCGCGTCGCCCTCCACCGGAGGGTCCGTGAAGCCAGCGCTCCCAACCCTGACCTCGCCCCCGCAGGAGTTGGCCGCCCGCCTGCGCGTGGAGTTCGAGCATCCGCTGAGGAGCGGCACCCTGCGCCTCTGGCTCGACGACGAGCTGGCCCTGGAGGAGCCCCTCGAGGGCCACGTCGCCCGCAAGATCGTGGGCATCAAGTTCCGCAAGGGCGTCGTCGAGGAGACGCTGGCCGTCCCGCCGGGACGCCACCAGGTGCGCGTCCAGGTCGCCTGGGACGACAAGAAGAAGACGGAGAGCGTCTCCGGCACATTCCGGGCCGGCGAGGAACGCCGGCTCCGCATCCGGATGAGTCGCCTGCGCAAGGACCTGTCGGTGGAGTGGGAGGCCACCCCGGAGGGGGAGCCCTCCTGAAGCTCCCGGCGACCTGGCTACACGGCCTTCAGGACCACCAGGACGATCACGACGATCAGCACGACCACCAGGACGTCGCGGGTGCTCGAGGTGAGGCCTGCGGCCGGATCGGCCTCGAGGGCCGCCGCCCGCGCGGCCAGGTCGCGGAGGTCCGCGTCGGAGAGCGCGGCCAGGCCCGCGGCCTCGGGTCGGCTCTCACGATCCGATCCGCTCGGTCCAGTACTCGCTCCCCGTAGCCGCGGAGCTGGCGACGGGCACGCGGTTGGGGGCCTGACAGTGGGGGCAGGCGGCGGAGACCGTCCGGGCCGGCTCGTCGGGGTCCACCTGATGGTAGACGACGGCGAAGCGCTTCCCGCAGTTCTGACACCCGTGCCGATCCCGCGTCTCCGTCTTCATGACGGCACGCCTCTCGGACCCCGGCGGGGACCGAACAGAGGCGGACCGGGGGCCCCGGTCCGCCTCGTCGAACGACCGACTACTTCTGGACGATGACCTTGCTGGCCCGGACGTTCGCGCTCGACGCCGTGCAGGCGGTCAGCGTCCCGCTCACGTGGACCTGGGCCCCGCCCTTGACCTTGGCCTTGCACTGGTC
>JACQGI010000020.1 GCA_016199625.1 Acidobacteriota bacterium
CGCGCCGGGCGCTTCCCGCGCCGCGCAGACGGCCCGTGATCTCGTGGAGACCGCGCCCGATGCCCTCGAGGCGGAAGCGGCCCCTGGCGTCGGTCGAGACAGACACGGCGCCGGCGTCGGGGTCCCACGTGACGCTCCGGCTCCACGAGGCCTCGACCCGAGCGCCCGGGACGGGCTGGCCGGCCGCGTCGCGGACCGTCCCCTCGATAGCGCCGCCCTTCGCGAGTGTGACGGCGAGAGGCGGACCTGGCCGGACACGCTCGAGCCGGACGGACGCGAGGCCCCTGGCTTCGACGCGGACGTCGCAGGGGCCGGACCCGGCGACGGCGAGCCGGAATCGGCCGGAGGCGTCGGTGCGCGCCTGGAGCAGGGGCTCGCCGTAGCGGTCGGTGCAACGGGCCACGACCAGCGCCTTCTCGACGGGCTTCCCTCGCGGGTCCTTCACGACGCCTTGCAGCACCGGCGGGGGAGTGGGCGTCGGCTTCGGTTCGGGCGCGCCCGCTGGCGCATCTGCGCCCGCCGCGAACGCGAGAAGCACGACCGTGGCGATCGAGACCATGCGGTCCTCCGGTCTCCGGAGACGCTACCACGCCCTGGGACGCGAGGCCGAGCCGGAGGGTCGGCCCGCCCGGCAAAGAAAAAGGGCGACCCGTTTTCGGGTCGCCCGGAGAGGCGCGGGACGGCGGGGGAGCGCTAGGCCTTTTTCTTCTCCGGCATCGGCAGGACGGCGGCCTTCTCCGTCGCGGGCTTGGCCGTCGCCTCGACGGCCTTCTCCGGCACGGGCAGGCCCAGCTCCTTGCGCATCTTCACGTCGATCTTGGCGCGGATGTCGGTGTTGTCCCGGAGGAACTGCCGGGCGTTCTCGCGGCCCTGGCCGATGCGCTCGGTCTCGTAGGCGTACCAGGCGCCCGACTTCTCGATGACACCGTGCTCCACGGCCAGGTCGAGGAGGTCGCCCTCCTTGCTGATCCCCTCGCCGTAGAGGATGTCGAACTCCGCCTCGCGGAACGGCGGCGCGACCTTGTTCTTCACCACCTTGACCTTGGCCCGGCTGCCGATGACGGCGTCGCCTTCCTTGAGCGAGGCGATGCGGCGGATGTCCAGGCGGATCGAGGCGTAGAACTTCAGGGCGCGGCCTCCCGTCGTGGTCTCGGGGTTGCCGAACATCACGCCGATCTTCTCGCGGAGCTGGTTGATGAAGACCAGGCACGTCTTGCTCTTCGCCACGATGGACGTGAGCTTGCGGAGGGCCTGGCTCATGAGGCGGGCCTGGAGGCCCATCTGGGCGTCGCCCATCTCGCCCTCGAGCTCGGCCCGCGGGACGAGGGCCGCCACGGAGTCGATGACCAGGACGTCCACGGCGCCCGACCGGATGAGGACCTCGGCGATCTCGAGGGCCTGCTCGCCGCTGTCGGGCTGCGAGACCAGCAGGTTGTCGGTGTCGACACCGAGCTTCGCGGCATAGAGGGCGTCCAGGGCGTGCTCGGCGTCGATGAAGGCCGCCATCCCGCCGCGCCGCTGGGCTTCGGCGATGACGTGGAGGGCGAGGGTGGTCTTGCCCGAGGACTCCGGGCCGTAGATCTCGACGACGCGGCCGCGCGGGAAGCCGCCGACGCCGAGGGCGGCGTCCAGGGAGAGAGCGCCGGTGGGGATGGCGGGCACGTCGATCTTCTCCCGGCTCCCCAGCCGCATGATCGAGCCCTTGCCGAACTGCTTGTCGATCTGTGCCAGGGCGGCGTCGATCGCCTTGGCTCGCTCGGTCCTGTCTTCTGCCATGTCGCCTCTCCTTCTCGAGTCTCGCGCCGTCGCGCCGGGCCGATCCCGCCGCCGACGCCGCGGATCTTACCCGCGGCCGGTGACGTCCTGGGTCCGAAGGATAACCGAAAAAGGCGAAAAAAACACGAAGGTTCTTTCGTGCCCGCCTGTCCTGGCGCGAGGACGCCTGGCGAAGCGGTCTTGGGAATAAGGTCCTGAATTCAAAGGGCTTGCTCGGATCGTCTCCCGGCACGCGCCTTGATAGAATCCTCCGCGGGATGATGCTGCTCGCCGCCTCCGCCGCCGCCGTCGCGCTGACGGTGCCGTTCGTTCCCCAGGAGAAGGACACGTGCGGCGCAGCGGCCCTCGCCATGGTCCTCCGTTACTGGGACACGCCGGTCCCCCACGACGAGATCGCGGCGGCCCTCTTCGAGCCGGAGCTTCATGCGATCCGCGGGTCCCGCCTCGAGGCGTTCGCGAAGGAGCGGGGCCTCACCGCCATCGCGTACGAGGGCGACGCCGCGCACCTCCGCGAGTTCGTGGCCAGGGGCCGGCCCCTGATCGTCGCGTGGAGGATGGACCGCGACCGGTACCACAACGTCGTGGTCGTGGGCTTCGACGACGGGAAGGACGAGATCCTCGTGAACGACCCGGCGCTCGGGGCGGCGCGCCCCGTGGCCGGGCGGACCTTCGAGGAGCGCTGGGCGGGGGCCGGGCACTGGACGCTCCTGGTGCTCCCGGCGCAGGAGTGATCGCCCTCCTCCTCGGGGCAGCGCTCGCGTCGCCTCAGGTGGCTCCCGAGCCCGTGCGGTACCAGGAGCTCGTCGCCCAGGGCATCGCCCTCGGCCGCGAGGGACGCTTCGACGAAGCCGGCTCCGCCTTCGACCGGGCGGTCGTCCTGGACCCCGGCCGGCCCGAAGCCTGGGTGGAGCGGGGCGGCCTGCGCTTCCTCGAGAAGAAGTACGACCTGGCGGTGCGCGACCTGGAGCGGGCCCTCGGGATCCGGGAGGATGCCTACACCCGCGACCTGCTCGCGTCGTCCCTGGCCCTCGCGGGGCGGACCGACGAGGCCCTCGCGCGCTGGAACGTCCTGGGTCAGCCGCTCGTCCGGAGTCTCGAGATCAAGGGGCTCGTCCACACCCGCGACCGTGTCGCGCGGCGCGAGATCGCCCTGGCCGAGGGCGAGATGCTCGACCTCGACCGCCTGAGGGAGAGCCGGCTGCGCCTGCAGGAGGTCGGGATCTTCGACCGCCTGACGCTGCGGCCCGTGCTGCGCGGCGAGGGCCGGGCCGACCTCGAGGCGGCCTTCGTCGAGCGCCACGGCTTCTTCTCGACGCCGGCCGAGTTCCTCGCCACGACGACGGTGAACGCCTTCGGGGAGCGGTTCCGGCTCCGCTACGCGAACCTCGGGGGCACGGGCGTGAGCCTCGGCGGGCAATACCGGTGGAATCCGAACCGTCCCGAAGTCTCGCTTTCTCTCGATTGGCCGCGTCCACTGGGCCTGCCGGCCTACATGCACCTCTCGAGCTTCCGCGGGCGCCAGGTCTACGAGATCGAGGAACCCCTCACGCGCAAATCGCGCGGCTTGGATCTGGCCTTCCGCGCGGTCTTCGGGCCGGAGACCGTCGGGCAGATCGCGCTGCGCCTGCGCGACCGCTCGTACTCGCGCGCCGAGCCCGATGCGCCTCCCGGGGCGATCGCAGGGCTCGAGCTGGGCCTCGATCGACGCCTGGTCGACCGGCACCGGCAACGGCTCGATGCTTCTCTCCGCGCGTTCCAGGCGGCGCCGGCCCTCGGATCCGACCTCGAATACCCCAAGGCCGTCCTGACCGTCGCGTATCGTGCTTTCCTCGCCCCGACCGACGGCCTCGCCCTGGATCCCTCGACGCTCGCCGCCCAGGTGCGGCTCGGTTGGGGGGGCGACGCCACGCCTCTCGACGAGATGTTCGCGCCGGGCGGGAGCCAGGAGATGGAGTTTCCCCTTCGGGCGCATCGCCAGACACGGCACGGCGCCCTGGGCCGTCTGCCGATCGCACGGTCGCTGGCTCTCGCCAACCTGGAATGGCGGCGGCGGCTCGTGGGTGATCCAACCTTCCAGTTGGGCTTTGCCGTCTTCCTGGATGCCGCGGTCACCGGTCGGGCCGTAGAAGGTCCGAGCCGCCGCTTCGCCGACGTCGGCGTAGGCCTGAGAATGAGTCTCAGGGGCTCCACGATCCTCCGCCTGGACTACGGCCGCGGCCTCTCTGACGGGAAGAATGCCATCTTCGCCGGGCTCGGAAATGTCTTCTAATTAGCTTATTTACAGCAGGTTAGTGTGATTGTGTCCCTGCGGACACACCGCTCTGGCGTTCGCCGAAAAAACAATGGCGCGCCACGTGAAGGGTTTGCTAAAATCCTGACTCGGAAGTCGGCACCAGGCAATTATTTCCAATGCCTCGTGGCCGGGCGGGAGGCAAGGCGTGACAAGAGCGCGGAACAAAAAGAATGCCCATCGGGCCGCGTCCCGTTCCAGGTCTCATAAGCCCAGCCGACCCAAGGGGAGGAATCGCAAGACTGTGGCTTCGAAGCTTCAAAAGACGACGGTCGTGAGCCGGGCCCGGGCGACGAACCCGGCCCGCAGCACTCATGGCAAGGCGAAGACGATCAAGGTGCGCGTGCCGCTCCCGTCGCCGATGCCCACGCGGCACGTGGCTCCGCCGCGTCCCGTGCTCGTGACGCCAGCACGCTCCATGCCGCCGATTCGTGACCAGCGCAAGCCGTTGCCGACGGCGCGGGGGCCCCTCGCGGTCCCGGACTTCGCCGAGGCGGGCGTGCTTCTCGCGATCACGTACTCGATCCGCGACGGACGGCGGGGCGAGTTCTTCGACCTGGTGCGCGAGCTGAAGCCGCTCCTCTCCGGGATCGGTGGCACGGATTGCACCGTGTACGAGGACCGCAGCCGGCCCAACTACTTCATGGAGGTCTTCCGGTTCAGGGACGAGGCGGAGTTCACCGCCTTCGACGACAAGTTCCACAAGGACCGGAAGATCGCGGCGATCTACGCGCTCCTCGACGACATCGTCGAAGCAGAGAAGAGCGACTTCAAGATTTTCGAGCGCCGGCTGTAGCGGGCCGTCGCTGCACGCCGCAGGCGCGGGGGCCGAATCGCCTCCGCGCCTTTCTCGTCGTGGTGTCCCGATGCCCTCGCCGATCGGCCACACGCTCGCCGGCCTCGCGGTCCTCGCCGCGCGCGACGCGCCCGAGCACGCGAGCCGCGCTCGTGCGGCGGTCGTCGTGGGAGCCGCCGTCGCGGCCGACCTCGACCTGCTCCTGCGTTTCGTGGACGGGCGGAACCACCATCAAGCCGAGAGCCACAGCGTCGGCGCGGCGCTCCTCGCCGCCCTGCTCGTGTGGGCCGGCGCCCGCCTCGCGGGCGCCGCGCGGCCGGCGCGCCTCGCCATGACCGCGAGCCTCGCCTGGCTCTCCCACCTGGCTCTGGACTACCTGAACCGGGACACGCACCCGCCCATCGGCATCATGGCGTTCTGGCCCTGGAGCTACGAGTACTTCAAGTTCCCGTGGCCCCTCTTCCTCGACATCGGGCGTACACTGGAGTGGGCGACGGTGTACAACAATGCGCTGGCCGCCGCGTGGGAGGTTGCGGTGCTCCTGCCGCTGCTGCTCCTCGTGCGGCGGCTGCGTGCGCGCCGAAGAGGCTGACCCATGGCACGAGGCTTCGAGAGCAAGTCCGTCGCGGACCAGCAGGAGTCGGCCCAGCAGACGCGCCGCCGGGCCCACAAGGCCGACGAGGCCGATGATCCCGCGGTGCGCCTCAGGCGGAAGCGTCTCGAGCTCGCCCGAACGGACGTCCTCCACCAGCTCGAGCACGCCCGCGCCGACGCCCACAAGGAGATGCTGAAGCGCGCCCTCGCCGCCCTCGACAAGGACCTGAAGGACCTGCCCTGACGGCTACCCGTCGTACCGGTAGAACCCCCGACCCGACTTTCGTCCGAGCCACCCCGCGTCCACCATCCGCTTGAGCAGCGGGCACGGCCGGTACTTCGGGTCCCCCAGGCCGTCGTGGAGCACGTTCAGGATCGCGAGGCAGACGTCGAGGCCGATGAAGTCCGCGAGGGTCAGCGGCCCCATGGGGTGGTTCATGCCGAGCTTCATCACCTGGTCGACGGCTTCGGGCGTGGCGACGCCCTCGTAGACGCAGTAGATCGCCTCGTTGATCATCGGCATGAGCACGCGGTTGCTGACGAATCCGGGGTAGTCGTCGACCTCCACGGGGGTCTTGCCCAGGGCTCTCGAGAGCTCCATCACCGTCCGTGTCGTTTCGTCGGAGGTCGCCTGGCCGCGGATCACCTCGACCAGCACCATGAGGGGCACCGGGTTCATGAAGTGCATCCCGATCACCTTGTCGGGGCGCTTGGTGGCCGCCGCGAGCTTCGTGATCGAGATCGACGACGTGTTCGAGGCGAGGATGGCTTCGGGCCGCGTCAGGCGATCCAGCTCGCGGAACGCCTCGGCCTTGACCTCGAGCTTCTCCACGACGGCCTCGACGACCACGTCGGCCGGGGCTGCGGCAGCGAGGTCGGTGGCCGTGGTGATCCGGCCCATGCTCGCCTCTCGGTCGGCCGCGGCGATCTTGCCCTTCTCCGCGAGCCTCGCGAGGCTCTTGTCGATGGCGCCCAGGGCCCTGTCGAGGATGGCCTGGTCGAGGTCGCGCAGGACGACCTGGTGGCCGTTCTGGGCGAACACCTGGGCGATGCCGTTGCCCATGGTGCCGGCGCCCAGGACCGCGACGGTCTTCGGTGTCATGGGGTCGCTCCTTCCTCCGGAAGAGACGAAGACGGGACTCAGGCCGCGGCGCGCGACGGGCGGGCGGCCATGTATTCGCCGAGAACCTGGTCGGCCGTGAACCGGAAGCGGAACCCCACCTCCTCCCGGAGCCGGCGGTTGGACACCAGCCAGGGGTAGCGGACGAAGTAGAGATAGCCCGGAGGCGCCTCGGTCACGGCCCGGAGGCGGACGTGCCACGCCGCTGCGGCCAGCGCGCGAAGCAACGGCCAGGGCACGGAGAGGAGGCGCGCGTTCATGCGGCGTGCGATCTCCGAGAGGCGCAGCGTGCCGTCGGCGGCGACGTTGAAGGCGCCGGGGAGGCGGCTGGCGACGATGGCCACGAGGGCCGCCGCCACGTCGTCCTCGTGGACGAGCTGGACCTCCGGGTCCGTGCCCAAAGGACGGGGTACGACGGGCTTCTCCATCGACCGGAAGATGAAGTTGGAGACGTTGGGTCCTCCGACGACGCAGGGCCGCGCGACCTGGAGCAGCATCCCCGGGCGCTCGTCGGCGAACCGCCGGCAGAGCCCCTCGGCCTCGCGCTTCTCGGCGGAGTACTGGAAGTGGAACTCCTCCCGCAGCGGCTCGTCCTCGCGGAGGAGATGGTCGTGGGCGGGGTGGGCGCCGTAGGCGGTGGCGCTCGACACGAACAGGAGATGCCGCACGCCGCCCGCGGCGCAGCCCTCGAGGACACGCTGCGTCCCGTCGATGCAGACGTGCCGCTGTCGGGCGGCGTCGTGGAGCGGGTCCAGGACCCAGGCGAGGTGCATCACGAGGTCGATGGGCCGCTCGGTGAAGACCGCGCGCAGGTCGTCGGCCACGCTGCGCGCCACGTGCCGGACCTTGGGGATCGGCGCGCGCGGCGGGCGGACGTCGACGTCCAGGATCTCCTCGACGTCGGGACGCGTGGCGAGGGCCTCGAGGAGCCGCGTCCCGATGTAGCCCGAGCCCCCCGTCACCAGGACGCGCATGGGCCGGCTAGACCAGCTCCACCGCCAGGGCCACGCCGTTGCCGCCGCCGAGGCAGAGGGCGGCGACGCCGCGGGACTTGCCGCGGTCGCGGAGGGCGTGGAGCAGCGTCGTGAGGAGGCGCGCTCCGCTGGCCCCGATGGGGTGGCCGAGGGCGACGGCCCCGCCGTTCACGTTGACCTTGGTCGGGTCGAGGCCGAGCTCCCGGATCACGGCCACCGCCTGGACCGCGAAGGCCTCGTTGATCTCGACGAGGTCCACGCTCGCGGCACTCCAGCCCGTCTTCTCCCAGATCTTTCGGATGGCGTGGACCGGGGTCATCATGACCAGGGACGGGGGAAGGCCTGCCACGGCCTGTGCCACGATCCGGGCCATGGGCTTCCTGCCGAGCCTCTTGGCGGTATCGGAGGACGTCACGACGAGGGCCGCGGCGCCGTCGTTGACGCCGGGCGCGTTGCCTGCGGTCACGGTCCCGCCGTCCTTGAACGCCGGCTTCAGCCGGGCCAGGGCCTCGAGGCTCGTGTCCTCCCGCGGCGATTCGTCGACCCCGAACATCACGGGGTCGCCCTTCTTCTGGGGGATCGGCACCGGCAGGATCTCGCCCTCGAACTTGCCGGCCTTGATGGCGGAGACGGCCTTCTGGTGGCTCTCCAGCGAGTACCGGTCCTGCTCCTCGCGCGTGACGCCGTACTTCTCCGCGACGATCTCGCCGGTGCAGCCCATGTGGTAGTCCTCGTAGGCGTCCCAGAGGCCGTCGTGGATCATCGCGTCGAGCATCGGACCGTGGCCGAGCCGCATCCCCTCACGGGCCTTGGGCAACAGGTACGGACAGTTCGACATGGATTCCATGCCGCCGGCGACCACGACGTCGGCGTCGCCGGTGGCGATGCCTTGTGCGGCGAGCATCACCGACTTGAGCCCCGAGCCGCAGACCTTGTTGATCGTGAGGGCCGCGACCTCGGGCGGCAGGCCCGCGCGGATGGCCGCCTGTCGCGCCGGCGCCTGACCCAGCCCCGCCGAGACGACGTTGCCCAGGATGACCTCGTCCACCTGCTCGGGGGCGATGCCCGCGCGGACGACGGCTTCCTTCACGACCAGGGCGCCGAGCTGCGGGGCCGTGAAGCCTTTCAGGGTTCCCAGGAACTTGCCCGTGGGGATCCGGACGGCCGAGAGGATGACGGCGTCACGCATGACGGCTCCTTTCCGGAGGGGTCGCGATCGCGCGATCGCCGGCCCGGCTCAGATAGAGGTTGGCGCTGGCGAGGAAGCGCTGGCGGATCTCCGGATCGGGGATGCCTTCGGCCGCGGCCACGAGGGCCTCGGGTGCGGGGCCCGGGATCGGGCCCGGCGCTGCGACGGGCCGGGGAACGCGGCTGGAGGACGTTGCGGCGGACGCGGCCCCGATGACCGATCCCAGGGTGAACCCGAGGCGCCGCGGGGTCAGGTCGCCGGCCACGGCGTGGAGACGCGACAGGATGTCGCGCTGCATGCGGTGGAGCACCTTCTGCCATCGGGCGTCGGGAACGCGGAGGCGCAGCGTCCCGTTCTCGACGGCGAGGACCTCGGTCCTCCGGGCGAGCTCCTCTCCGGCGGCGTGGGGCCAGGCTGCACGCAGGAAGGCCAGGGCCTGGGGAGAGCCCGGCGCGAAGAGGCGCGACACGAGGCTCGTCGCCGTCGCGCGGTGGAGGCCCATCGTCCATTACTCTATGGCAGACGAGAGCGGCCGCCAAGCCGTTTGCTATACTCCAAAGCTGTCGGCTTCGCGGTCCGGAACCGCAGGAGAGCGATGGCCACGGTCCCTCTGAAGTGCCCCCGCTGCAGCGGCTCGATCGACGCGAGCCCCGACGAGATGGGTTTCCTCGTTTGTCCGGGCTGTGGAGCGAAGCTGCGCAGCAAGACGCCCGCCGTGGTGAAGGTCCAGGGCGGCGCCGGGGCCTCTCCGCCCGCCCCCGGGGACATCGACTCCGTGCTCGCGCGGCTCGACGGGCCGCCCAACCCCTCGGCCACCCTGCCGCCAGGGACGCCCCTCAAGAAGATCCCGCGACCCGGCCAGCCGGGCGCGCCGGGCGCACCGGCGTCCGCTCCGTCGGGCCCCGCCTCTCTCGAGGGGATCTTCGCGGAGATCCGCGCCCTCCGCGAGACCCAGGAGGAGATCCTGCGCCTCCTCCGGGGCGGAGGCGCGGCCCCGCGTGCCGCCGAGGACTCGGAAGATCCATTCGCCGCGCTCCAGGCTCCCTCTCCGGCACCGCCGCCTCCTTCGGTGCGCTCGCGCCGGCGCAAGACGGCGCTGCTCATCGACGACGACGAGGGGGAGAGACGGAAGGCGATGGCGGCCCTCGAGAAGGCCCAGGTGCCGGTGAAGGCGGCCGTGGACGGCAACGGCGGTCTGGCGGCCATCGCCATGGAGAAGCCCGACGTCGTCGTCATGGAGCTGGACCTCGCCGGCTCGATGAGTGGCAAGGACGTCATCAACATGATCAAGGCCACCATGGAGTGGGTGGACAACCCCATCGTCCTCTACACGAGGCTCGCCATCGACCAACGGGAGGCCCGAACGATCCACGGGGCCGACGACGTCGTGGGCAAGAGCCCCAAGGGTCCCGAGGGTCTCGTCGCCAAGGTCGTCTCCGTCTTCCGCAAGGGGTGACTTGGCGCCGGCTCTCGTCCTGGCCTCGGCATCCCCGCGGCGGGCCCGGATCCTCCGGACCCTGGGTATCGCCTTCCGCGTCGTCCCCTCTCCCGTGGACGAGGCCCTGCTCCCGGGGGAGGACGGCGGCGCCGCGGCCGAGCGCCTGGCCCGCGCGAAGGCCGAGTCCGTGGCGCGTGGCGAGTCGCTCCCGGTCCTCGCCGCCGACACCCTCGTCATCTGCGACGGGGAGATCCTGGGCAAGCCCGC
>JACQGI010000021.1 GCA_016199625.1 Acidobacteriota bacterium
CAAGCCTCCCTTCCCGATTGGCGTCGGAAACGGGAGATCCTATGATGGCCGATGCCCTCTTCCCACTACCCCCTCAGGCCCCACGTCGGCCGAGACGTCCTACACTTTCTGGAACAGAGCCCTATGTTCTAGCAGGCACGGGGGACGGCAAGATCTACCGGACGACCAGGGGCCTGACAACCGGCGGGAGCACGGTGTGGGCCTCGGCCCAACCGGTATTCGCCTACCTCTCCTCCCTGGCCTTCGACCCGTACGACAGGAACACGGCCTACGCGACGTACTCGACCTTCGGCGTGACCCACGTCTTTAAGAGCACCGACGCCGGGGCCACGTGGAACCCGTTCGCGACGGGCCTTCCGGACATCCCGGCTCACTCGATCATCGTCGATCCGACGGACACGTCGAGGCTGTACGCGGGGACCGATCTGGGGGTCTTCGTCTGGACCGGAGGCCCCAGTTGGGCCGTGGAGAACACCGGGTACGCCAACGTGATCACCGAGCATCTCGTGGTCAACGGCGCCAACCTCTACGCCTTTACCCACGGGCGGGGCGCCTGGCGCGTGAGCCTCCGGAGCACCCAGACCGCCGTCGTCCGGATGGAGTCGGCGACGACGATCGCCACCGAGGGGCCCGGGACGACCGCCGATGTGGCAGTGACCCTCCAGACCTCCGACCACGCCAACCTGGGCTCTTCGGTCACCGTCGCCTACGCGACCGCGGACGGGTCGGCCGTGGCGGGCGCCGACTACCAGGGGACCACGGGAACCCTGACCTTCGGCGCCGGCGCGGCGAACGGCGCGACGCAAACCATCTCGGTCCCGCTCCTCGACGACAGCCTGGTCGATCCCAACGAGACTTTCACGGTCAGCCTGACCGGAGGGACGGCCCTCCTCGGCACCGAGCGCGAGACCCTCGTGACCATCAAGGACAACGCCTCCCTGCAGTTCAAGCTGGCCCTCCTGAACGTCAGCGAGACGGCGACGAAGGCGACCCTCGCGGTGACCCGGACCGAGGACAAGACGAGCGCCGTGTCGGTCGCCTATGCGACGAGCGACGGCACGGCCACGATGGGGAACGACTACTCGACGACGGCGGGCACGCTGAACTTCGCCCCCAACGCCACCAGCCAGACCTTCGCCGTGACGCTGCTTCCCGACACGACCTTCGAGGGCAACGAGCAGCTCCTCCTGCGCCTGTCCAGCCCCGGCGGCGGGGCCGCCCTGGGCTCGCCGCGGACCATGGTCCTCGGGATCACGGAGAACGACGGGGCCGCCATCCTGCAGTTCAGCGCCAGCAAGTACACCGTGAGCGAGGCGGGACCGACCGCCAAGGTCCTGGTGAAGCGCTCGGGCATCACGACGAGCAACGTGACGGTCGACTACACGATCACCGACGGTACCGCGAGCTACGGAGCTGACTACGACGGAGCCACGAGCGGGACTCTGGCCTTCGCGGCTGGCGTCATCACGCAGACCCTGGAGATCCCCACCGTGGAGAACGCGACGGCGGAGACGCCCGAGACCGTCAAGGTAGCCCTCTCGAGCCCCCTCCCCAGCGCCGACGCGAAGCTCGGGACGCTGGCGGCCGCTACGCTCACGATCAACGACAACGACCAGTCCGTCCAGTTCAGCGCCCCGTCGTACACCGTCAGCGAGGGCACCGCGAAGGCGGTGCTCACCGTAAAGCGCGGGGGCGGCACGTCGGGCCTGGTCAACGTGGACTGGGCCGTCAGCGGCGGCACCGCGACACAGGGCCTGGACTACGGCACGCCCACGTCCGGACAGCTCACGTTCACGCCCGGATCCGTCTCGAAGACCCTGGCGATCCCCCTCATCAACGACACGGACGGCGAGGGGGACGAGAACATCGAGGTGACGCTCAGCAACCCCGCCGGCGCCACGATCCTCGGCACGAACCCGGTCCTCGCGTCGATCATCGACAACGAGCCCACGGTCCTCTTCAGCGCGTCCAAGTACTCGGCCAGCGAGACGGCCACGAAGGCCTCGATCACCGTCAAGCGCACGGGCGGCACGACGACGACCCTGAACGCCACGTACTCGGTGAGCCCGGGCACGGCGACCTACGGCGAGGACTACACGGGGGCCACGAGCGGGACACTGACCTTCAGCCCCGGTCAGGCGACGCGCACCTTCAGCGTCATTCTGAACCCCGACACCAAGGACGAGCCCAACGAGACCATCAACCTGGCCCTGACGAGCGCGGAGATTCCCCTCGGGACGCCCAAGGCCGCGGTCCTCACGGTCACGGACAACGACACCGCGGGCAAGATCCAGTTGAGCGCGACCACGTACAGCGTGGACGAGGAGGCCGGGACCGCCACGATCACCCTGACCCGCGCGAGCGGCACGGCGAGCGCGGCGTCGGTCGGCTACACCCTGGGCACCGGTCCGGCCGGCACGACGAGCGCCACGGCGGGTGTCGACTACACGGCGACGCCGGGAACCGTCACGTTCGGCCTCGGAGAGCTCAAGAAGACGTTCACGATCCCGATCGCGTCGGACCTCCTCTCGGAGGGCAACGAGACGCTGACGATCACCCTCGGCAGCCCGAGCTACGGAGCCGTGCTGGGGACGCAGAAGACGGCGGTCCTCTGGATCGTGGACGACGAGTAGCCTCCTTGCCCCGTCCCGGCCGACCCGCTAGGATGCGGCCGCGATGAGGGCGACAACGTGACGACGCGCCCGCTGGACGGGCTCGCGGCAGGGACCGGAGCCGGCGCTCGCCGCCCCGGTCTCGAAGCCCGCTTCGCGGCGTTCGTCGCCGAACGCCATCCCCACGCGCTCGGCGCGGCCCTCGAGGCCTTCCGCGCCGTCTGCCCCTCCCCGCCGGAGGGACGCGATCCATCGGCCCTCGAGGCGCTGCGGGCACCCCTGGCCGCAGGACTGGCCCGCCGGCTCTCGGCTCCGCCGGTCCCCGGCCTCCCCGAGACGACGCCCGGGGTTCCCGCGGAGCGACGCCTCGAGCAGGCCGCGGCCGAGGTCATGGACTCCTGCGACGGCTTCCTCCGGCGCGAATCCATCGCCGCCTCCCTCACCCGTGACGAGCGCCGCGAGATCCTCCGCGGCATGATCCTCACCCGGGCCACCGACAACCGGCTGAAGGCCTTCTTCATCGGCGGCGAGGTGCGCTACGAGGGGACGGCCTTCCAGGGGAAAGGCTTCCGCTCCCTCGGCCAGGAGGCCGTTTACGCCTGCGCGATCCGGCTCCGGCGAGGCGCCGCCCACCGTGCGCCCGACGGCTCGTGGCGCGGCGACGTCGTGGCTCCCCTCATCCGCGACCTGGGCGCCGCCCTCGCGATGCGCCCCACGGCCGAGACCGTCCGTATGGTCCTGAACGCCCAGATGGCCAAGGCCGGCCCGCCCATGGACGGCAAGGACCTCCACATCGGCGACTTCGCCTGGGGCATCCTCCCGGCCGCCGCGCCCCTCGCGATCTCGACGCTCACGGTCGCCGGGATCGCCATGGCCTTCGCCCGCGAGCGCTCCGGCCGCGTGGCCGTCTCCTTCATCGGCGAGGGCGGCTCGTCCCTCGGAGAGTGGCACGAGGCCGTGAACCTGTGCGCCGTGCGCAAGCTCCCGGCGATCTTCTGCGTCCAGAACAACCAGACGGCGCTCTCGACGCCGGTCCCCGAGCAGTGCGCGGCTCGCGTCTTCGCCGAGAAGGCGGCCGGCTACGGCATCCCCGGCGTCACCCTCGACGGCACGGACCCCGAGGCGGTCGCCGCCGCTTTCACCTGGGCCGCCGAGCGCGCCCGCACGGGCCACGGCCCGGCGCTCCTCGAGCTCGTGGCCATGCGGATGTGCGGCCATGCCCACCACGACGACATGCTGTACCTCGGCAAGGACCCGCAGCCCTCCTGGGAGTACCCCCCGCTCAACGACCAGGGCTACGCCGATCGTGCAGCCTGGGGATTCTGGTCACGGCGCGACCCGATCCCGACGTATGCGACGCGCCTCGTGGCGGAAGGCGTCGTCGCCGAGGGCGATCTCGAGGCGATGAAGCGCGAGGCCGAGGCCCTGGTCGAGGCCGAGGCCCGCGCGGTCATCGCTGCCCCCTGGCCCGACGCCCGGCAGGCCGGGGCCCGCGTCGTGGCGGGCGAGCCGCCCCGCCGCCACGTCGAGGTGCTCGCGGAGCGGCCGACCTTCGACCTGGCCACGGCGCTGCCGCCCGTCGACCCCGGCCCGCCCTTCGACCCGAAAGGCCGGACGTTCCTCGATGCCGTCATGCTGGGCGTCGGGGACGCCCTGCGCGCCGACCCGCGGGTATTCGTCTACGGCGAGGACGTGGGCGGCAAGTACGGCAACGCGTTCCTCCTCTTGCGTCCGCTCCTCGAGGACTTCGGCGACCGCGTCGTGAACTCGCCCCTGGCAGAGGGGGGCGTCCTCGGCGTCTGCGTGGGCGCGGCCCTCGTGGGCCAGCGCCCCATCGGCGAGATCCAGTTCAACGACTTCGTGGCCACGGGCTTCAACCAGCTCGTGAACAACGCCGCGAAGATCCGCTACCGATGGGACGGCTCGGTGCCGATGGTCGTGCGCATGCCCTGGGGTGGGCTGCGCCACGCGGGGCCGTACCACAGCCAGAACACCGAGCCGTGGTTCTACCGTACGCCGGGGCTCAAGCTCGTCGCCCCTTCGACGCCCCACGACGCACGGGCCCTCATGGCGTCGGCCGTCGCGGATCCCGACCCGGTCCTCTACTACGAGCACATCGCCCTCTACCGTGACCCGCGGATCAGGCAGGCGCTCGGCGCCGAGGCGCCGGCGCCGATCCCCCTGGGCCGCGCCGCGCTGCGTCGCGCCGGCTCCGACCTCGGCATCGTCTCGTACGGGGCTTACGTCCACGTCGCCCTGCGCGTGGCCGACAGGCTGGCGGCCGACGGAATCGAGGCCGCGGTCCTGGACCTCCGCAGCCTCGCCCCCCTCGATCGCGTCGCGGTTCTCGCCGTGACGCGGCATTGCGGCAAGCTCCTGATCGTGCACGAGGACTCACGGACGGGCGGGATCGGCGAGAGCCTGGCGGCCATCGTCCAGGAGGAGGCCTTCGAGTACCTGGACGCCCCGATCCGGATCGTCGGGGCCCTCGACGCCCCGGTCCCCTACTCGCCGCCCCTCGAGGAGGCGTTCCTGCCGAGCGAGGCCATGGTCGAGCGCGCCGCGCGACTCCTCGCCGCGTACTGAGCGCCCACGGAAGCCTCTACTGTCGGACGACCGCCCATGTCCCGCTGAAGGTCTCGCTCCCGTCCGTGGAGGCTCCGGCCAGGCTTCCGCTCAGCGTGTTGTCGCCGGACACGCTTCCGGCCAGGTTGAACGTGAGGTCCGGCGCCTCCACCCAGGCGAGGCCCACGGAGACGCCGCTCACCGTGCCCGTGACCGGCCCGTCCTGCCGGTCTCCGATCGTGTCGCAGCCCGAGGGCGCCGCCGCCCGGGTGACGGCCGTCAGGTTGCCGGTGAGGCTGCTGCCCGACTGCGTGAGCTGCAGGGTGACGTCCGAAGCGATCTGACAATCGGGCTGGCCGGTCTGCTTCCGGATCATCGCGAAGCCGTTCTGGCCGGTGCCGAGCCAAGTGCCGGTGAGGGAGCCCGAGGGCTGAGTCGTCGGCGGCGGGGCCATCGTGGTCGTCGGTGCGCCGGGGCTCGTCGTGGTCGGCCCGCCTCCAGGTTGCGTCGTGGACGGCGTGACCGTCGTTCGACCGCCGCCCCCGCCGCCTCCCATGGCGACCGCCGCTACGGCCGCTCCCGCGCCCACGACGCCGACGACGAGGCCGGTGGAGATCCCGCCCCCGGACGCAGCCCCGGCCGGCACCACGCCGACGGCGCTGAAGCCCGCGGGCAGCGCCGGCGCCCCGGCCGCACCGCCCACGACCACCTTCGCGCTCGTCAGGAACGCGGCCATCATCGCGTCCTTGCCGCAGCCATCGCCGGGGTCCACGACCCGGGGCGCATGCTCCGCCGTGCGGCTCGACACGAAGGCCGTGTCCACCGCCTCGATGTAGTAGTCGATCCGCTTCAGGTCCTTCCTGGGCTTCGGCAGGGCGCCGTAGAAGGCCCCCGCCCCCGGCTTCATCTCCACGTAGTACCAGTGCGGGCTCCCTGCGCCGCGGAAGTACACGCGGGCGTGGCCGACAGCCTCGGGCGGGCTCAGCCGCGCTTCGACCACCGGGAACCGCTCGGCCACCACGCAGCCGATCGCCCCATGGTCGATGACGAGGCCCTCGGCAGGCGCCGGACGGGGCAAGAGGCAGAGGAGACCGAGCGGCCCGAGGCGGACGAGGCGGTTCGCCATGCGGCGGCCCTCCTTGCTTTGCGGGACGGATGCGCCGGGGAGGTTACACCGCCCCGCCGCGCCCGGGCAAGGACGCCGCTACGTCTTGATGACGACGATGCCCAGGTCGCGGATCTGCCCTTCGTCCACCGGCGAGGGCGAGCCGCTCATGAGGTCCGTGGCCGACGCGGTCTTGGGGAACGCGATGACGTCCCTGAGAGAGGATTCCTCCGCCAGGATCATCGCGATCCGGTCGAGGCCCAGTGCGATCCCGCCGTGGGGCGGGGTGCCGTACTGCAGGGCCTCGAGGAAGAAGCCGAACCGGTCCCGCGTCTCCTCTTCGGTGAGGGAAAGGATCCTGAAGATCTTCGCCTGGAGCGCCGAGTCGTGGATGCGGAGGCTCCCGCCGCCGGCCTCGGTCCCGTTCAGGACGATGTCGTAGGCCTTGGCCCGGACCTTCCCCGGGTCGGTGTCCAGGAGGGGGATGTCCTCGTCCCGCGGCGCGGTGAACGGGTGGTTGACGCTCACGTACCGTCCGAGGCCCGGGTCGTGCTGGAAGAGCGGGAAGTCCGTCACCCAGAGGAAGCGGAAGGCGCCCTCCTCCACGAGCTTCAGCTCCCTCCCCATCTCGAGGCGGAGGATTCCCATGGCCATGGCCAGCGGCCCGGGCTTGTCCACGCCCACGAGCACGACGTCGTCCCGCTGCGCCCCGACCTTCTCGAGGAGCGAGCGCGCCACCGTCTCGGAGGCGCCCTTCTTGCCCAGGTTGGCCACGGACTCGTCGGTGGCCTTGAGCGTGAACAGGTTCCGCTTCGTCGCCCGGGCGTCGGACACGATCCGGCCGATCCACAGGTCCTCGTTGATCTTCCGGAGCCGCGTCCCCGAGACCCCGCCGGAAGCCGGCAGCACCAGCGCTCGCGCCCGCGCGCCCTCCGCGATGAGCCCCGGGAAGGTGTCGAGGCCGAGGGTCTTCATCTCGTCGGTCACGTCGGTGATCGGCAGACCGAAGCGCAGGTCGGGCTTGTCCGACCCGTAGCGCTCCAGGGCCTCGGCGTAGGACAGGCGCGGAAACGGCCGCGGGACCTCCACGCCGACGAGCTTCAGCGCCCGGACGAAGAGCGGCTCGATCAGGTCGACGATCGTCTCGACCCGGGGGAACGACATCTCGATGTCCACCTGGGTGAACTCGGGTTGGCGGTCGGCCCGCAGGTCCTCGTCGCGGAAGCACCGTGCGATCTGGAAGTACCTGTCCATCCCCGAGACCATCAGGATCTGCTTGAAGATCTGCGGCGACTGGGGAAGGGCGTAGAAGGTCCCGGGGTTCAAGCGCGAGGGGACCAGGAAGTCGCGCGCGCCCTCCGGCGTGGCCTTGGTGAGCAGGGGCGTTTCGATCTCGAGAAAGCCCTCGGCGGCCAGCGCGTTGCGCGCGGCCATGGCCACGGTGTGGCGCAGGGTGAGGTTGCGCAGCATCTTGAGGCGGCGCAGGTCGAGGAAGCGGTACTTTAGGCGCGTCTCCTCGGCGGCGGTCGAGTGCTCGTCGACCTCGAAGGGCAGGACCTTGCAGGTGTTGAGGACCGAGACCGAATCCGCCGAGATCTCGATGGCGCCGGTCGGCATCTTGGGGTTCTCCGTTCCCTTCGGCCGCAGTCCGACCGTTCCCTTCACTGAGACCACCCATTCGCTGCCGAGCTTGGC
>JACQGI010000022.1 GCA_016199625.1 Acidobacteriota bacterium
CTCATCCCCTACGGCTACGCCGAGACGTGGATCGGCACCTTCCACGCCTTCGGCGATCGCGTCCTGCGGGAGTCCGCCCTGGAGATCGGCATGAACCCGGAGTTCCGCGTGCTCTCGCGGCCCGAGCAGATCATCTTCCTCCGGGAGCGGCTCTGGCAGCTTCCCCTCGGGCGCTTCCGGCCGCTCGGCGATCCGACGCGGCACCTGGCGGCGCTCCTGGATCTCGTGAGCCGGGCGAAGGACGAGGACGTCTCGCCCGAGGAATACGACGCCTGGGCCGATGCGCAGGCGGCCGCGGCAGCGACGGAAGAAGCCAAGGACGAGGCGAAGCGGCACCGGGAGATCGCGGCCTTCTACGCGGCCTATCAACGGCTGCTCGCCGAGGCCGGCCTCGTGGACTTCGGCGATCAGATCCACCGCGCGCTGGACGTGCTGAGACAGCGGCCGGCGGCACTCGCGCGGCTGCGGGAGCGCTACCGATACGTCCTCGTGGACGAGTTCCAGGACACGAACCACGCGCAGCTCGAGCTGGTCCGCCTGCTGGCCGTCGGCGACGCACCGAACATCACGGTGGTGGGCGACGACGACCAGGCGATCTACCGCTGGCGCGGCGCCGCGACGGCCAACCTCCTGGCGTTCCGCGGCCTGTACCCGGGCGCCCGGCAGGTGGTCCTCGTGGAGAACCACCGCTCGACTCAGCCGATCCTCGACGTCGCCGCACGGCTCGTCGCCTACAACAACCCCTACCGTCTCGAGGTCGTGGCCGGCATCGACAAGCGCCTCCGCGCGCAGCGCGCCGACGGACCCGCCGTGCACCACGTCCACTACGACACGGTCTCGGCCGAGGCCGACGGCGTGGCCGCGAGGGTGGAAGGGTACTTGCGCGAGGGCCGCCGGCCCCGTGAGGTCGCTGTCCTCGTCCGCAGCAACGGCGACGCCGACCCGTTCCTGCGCGCCCTCAACGTCAAGGGGGTCCCGCACCGGTTCAGCGGCAGCCGCGGCCTGTATTCGCGTGAGGAGGTGCGGCTCCTCGTGGCCTTCCTCCGCTCCCTCGCGCGTCCCGACGACTCGGTGTCCGTCTTCTACCTCGCCGCCTCGGAGGTCTATGGCGCTCCCGAAGTGGACCTCCTGCGGCTCAACCAGTACGCCCGCCGGAAGAACCGGCCGCTCCTCGAGGTCCTCCGAGGTTTGGCCTCGAACGAGGACCTGGCGAGCGTCTCGGGGGCCAGCCGGGAGGCCGCGGCGCGGCTGGTCGGCGACGTGGAGACGGCGGCCGCGGACGTGCCGCGCCGGCGCACGGGGGAAGTGCTCTACCGCTTCCTGCAGGCCTCGGGGTACCTCGCCCGCCTCTCGCGGGACGCCTCGGCGGCCTCGGAGGCGAAGGTCAAGAACATCGCCCGGTTCTTCGACACGGTGAAGGCGTACGGGGACGTCGCCGAGCACGATCGCGTCCCGGCCTTCGTCGAGCACCTGGACCTGCTCCGCGAGGCCGGGGACGACCCCGCCGTGGCCGAGGCCGATCCCGACGAGGAGGCGGTCCACGTGCTGACCGTCCACAAGGCGAAGGGGCTCGAGTTCCCGGTGGTCTTCCTCGTGGGCTGCGCCGACGGGAAGTTTCCGGTGCGCCGGCAGGGCGAGCCCCTGGAGCTGCCCTCCGCCCTCGCGAAGGAGACGCTCGTGGGAGGCGACCCGCACCTGCAGGAGGAACGACGGCTCTTCTACGTGGCGATGACGCGCGCCAAGGACGAGCTGGTCCTCACCTCGGCGGCGGACTACGGCACTGCCCGCCCGCGGAAGATCTCCCGCTTCGCCGTGGAGGCGCTGGACCTCCCTTCGCCCAGCCCGATGCCGCGGAAGAGCCAGGTCCTCGAAGCCCTCGCCCGCAATCAGCCGCCGCCGGACCCCGCGCCGGCACCCGACGGACCCGGGACGGACGCGGAGGTCCTGCGCCTCTCGTTCCGCCAGATGGACGACTACGAGACCTGCCCGCTCAAGTACAAGTACGTTCACGTCCTGCGGGTCCCGCTCCTGGCCCACCATCGTGTGGTCTACGGCAGCGCCGTCCACCAGGCCGTGCAGCAGATGTTCCAGGCACGCCTCGACGGTCGGCGTTTCACCGAGGACGACCTGGCGGGCGCTTTCCGGGCCGCGTGGGTCTCCGAGGGCTTCCTCTCCCGGGAGCACGAAGAGGAGCGCCTCCTGGCGGGGGAGCAGACCCTGCGGCGCTTCTTCCAGGACGAGGCGAGGGAGCCGCTGCAGCCCACGGCGGTCGAGAAGGAATTCGCGTTCTATGTCGACCGGAACAAGGTCGTCGGCCGCTACGACCTCGTGGTCGAGCGGGAAGGGCACGTCACGATACTCGACTTCAAGACCGGCGCCGTGGACGACCCGAAAACGGCACGGGAAAGGGCCAGAGCCAGCCTGCAGCTCGACGTGTACGCCCTCGCGCATCTCAAGACGACCGGCGGCCTGCCCGATTGGGTCGAGCTACGCTTCCTGGAGTCGGGCCTCGCCGGAGGCAAGCGCCCCACCCTCGAGGACGCGCGGGGTACGGAATCGGCGATCCGCGAGGTCTCCGCCCGGCTCCGCCGGCGCGAGTTCACGGCGCAGCCGTCCTACTCGGCGTGCAGCCAGTGCCCTTTCCGCGACATCTGCCCGTACACGGCCAGCCGACCCGGGGACTGACCGAAGATACGCTCCCGGAGGATCGACCATGGGACTCGAGAACGTCCGCTACCCCCGCCCACGGCTCGACAAGCTCGGGATCAGTCCCGGCTGCCGCGTCAGCGTCCTCGGCGTGGACGACGCCATCTTCCTCGGCGAGCTGCGCACCCGGACCGACGACGTGGGCGTGGGGCGCCCGAGGAAGGACTCGGACGTCGTCGTGGTCGGCATGAGTCGCGTGGCGGACCTGCCGAAGCTGAGGGCGCTGCGCGGCACCATCCGCGCCGAAGGCGCGATCTGGGTGGTGTGGCCCAAGGGACGGCCCGAGTTCCGCGAGGACGACATCCGGGCCTACGGGGCGACTGTCGGGCTCGTGGACGTGAAGGTGATGGCCTTCTCCGAAACGCTCTCGGGGCTCAAGATGGTCATTCCGGTGGTGCAGCGCCCGAAGACGAAGACCCGGCCGAAGGGCCGAAGGCGGCCCGTTTGACGGGCGCGCGGGGCCGGACGTAGTCTCGCCGGGCGCCGCGTCCCGGACTCGGCCGGGACGCCCACGGTCGAGGTCCTCATGCAGAAGCGCGTCGGTTTCGCCGGGCTCGGGCTCATGGGCAGCCGGATGGCCCGCAACCTCCTCGAGAAGGGCTTCCCGCTCGCCGTCTGGAACCGCACGGCCGAGCGCTGCCGCCCGCTGGCCGACGCGGGCGCCCAGGTCGCCCGGACGCCCAGGGAGCTGGCCGAGGGCGCGGACGTCGTGGTCTCGTGCGTCGCCGATCCTGCGGCGGTCGAGCGCCTGGTGTTCGCCGAGGACGGCGTTCTCTCCGCTGCGCGTGCCGGCTTCCGGTATCTCGAGACCTCGACCATCTCACCGGACCTCTCGCGTCGGGTGGCAGAGGCCCTGCGGACCCGAGGCGCCGATGCTCTCGAGGCCCCGGTGACGGGCTCGAGGATCGGTGCCGAGAGGGGGACGCTGCTGCTCATGACCGGGGGGCGGAAGGAAACCCACGAGGAGCTGTTGCCGGTGATGATGGCCATGGGGACCAAGGCCATCCACTGCGGCGAGATCGGCCAGGCCTCGGTCGTGAAGCTCATCGGCAACACGATCATCTCCTTCATGCTCGAGGGGCTCTGCGAAGGGCTCGTAGTGGGGCGCAGGGCCGGGCTCTCCCCGGAGACGATCCTCGAGGTCGTGATGGCCTCGGGCTTCGCCTCGCCCTACTTCACCTTCAAGGGTGGCGCCATCGCGAGGCGCGATTTCGACACGCACTTCTCCATCGACCTGCTCGTGAAGGACCAGGGCCTCATGCTCGACGAGGCCGGCGCCCGGAAGGCGCCGATGCCGGGGCTGGCGGCGATCCGCGAGGTCTTCCAGTCGGCGCGCGGCCAGGGCTTCGGTGGCGAGGACATCGCCGCCGTGGTCAAGGTTCTCGAGCGCGCCGCCGGACTCTAGTGCCTTCCCGTTTCGGACCCGTCGCGGCCTGGCACCGTGGCACCATGCCCCTCACAGGGAGCGTCGCCGATGGAGTGGGTCTTCGCCGCTTTTCTTCTGCTGCTGGCCGTCCTCCTGGTCGCGGCGCTGCGCCGTCCCGGGCCCGAGGACGCCGGGCTCCGAAGCCTCGAGACCCTCGCGCGCAGCCTGGGCCACGTTCAATCGGAGCTGGCGCGGATCGGCCGGTCGCAGGACGACCTGCGGAGCGAAGTGCAGCGCGGCCGCGAGGCGTCGCTCCTGGAGATCGCCCAGGCCGCCCAGGGACTGCGGAGCGAGATCGGTCAGACGCACAAGGCCCTGGCCGAGGTGAAGGCCCTCGAGCTGGGCCGTGCGCGGCAGATGGAGCAGGCGGCCGAGAGTTTGCGCCGTCTGGAGGCGGTGGTCGCCGGTTCGTCCGCGCGCGGGGCGGCCGGAGAGAACATCCTCGCCCGGGCTTTCGGCCAGCTCCCGCCCGACATGCTCGAGCTGAACCTCGCGTTCGGAGGCCGGGTCGTGGAGTACGCCCTGCGGCTGCCCGCTGGGCGCTACCTTCCCATCGACAGCAAGTGGACGAGCGCCGGCGCCCTGGAGCGCCTCGATGCCGCAGAGGACCCTCAGGAGCGACGACGGCTGCTGGAACACGTGGCGCGTGAGCTGCGGGGCCGAGCGCGCGAGATGGCGAAGTACCTCGACCCCGAGCGCACGCCGGGCCTCGGGCTGCTCGCGGTGCCCGACGCGGTCTACGGAGCGACGCCGGAGGTTCACGCCGAGGCCTTCCGCGAGGGCGTGCTCGTCGTGCCCTACTCCCTCGCCCTGCCGTACGTCCTGGCGCTATACCGCCTCATGCTCCGCTTCGGCGCCTCCGTGGACACCGACCGTCTCGTCTCGCGGCTCCGAGCCCTCGACGACGCCCTGCGACGCCTGGACGACGAAGCGGAAGGGCGCCTCTCGCGCGGCCTCGTGCAGATTGAGAACGCCCGCGACGCCGTCCGCGCCCTCGTGGGCGAGGCGCGCCGCTCCGCGGGGGCCTTGCTCGCGGCGGCTGGCGCAGAGGAAATGGCCGCCGCCGAGGAGCCGCCGGGTTTGACGCTCCGCTGACGAGGGGATAACCTTCGGGCTTGCGCCTCCCGCTGCGGGGCGCTTCTTTATGGAAACCCTCGCCATCCTGGTGGCCGCCGGGCGGGGGGAGCGCATGGGAGCCTCCCGGCCCAAGGCGTTCCTCGCGCTGGGCGGGAAGCCGATCCTGCTCTGGGCCGCCGAGGCGTTCGCCTCGGCGCCGTCCGTGGACGCGCTCGTTGCCGTCGTGCCCGCGGCCGAGCTCGAAGACGCGCGGGAGCTCCTGGGCCCCCTCTCCAAGCTGCGTGCCGTGACCCGCGGCGGCTCACGCCGGCAGGACTCGGTGCTCGAAGGGCTCAAGCAGGCCCCCGACGGCTTCGATGGCATCGTGCTCGTCCACGACGCGGCCCGCCCCCTCGTCGAGGTCGGGACCATCGAAGCCGTGGTCCACGCAGCCCGCGAGACGGGCGCGGCGCTCCCCATGCTGGCCCTGGCCGACACCGTGAAGCGCGTGCGTGCGGGCCGGGTCGTGGAGACCCTGGACCGGACGGAGCTCGCGGGCGCCCAGACGCCCCAGGGCTTCCGGTTCGCCCTGCTCGTCCGGGCGTACGAGGCGGCGTTCCGCGACCGGGTGACGCTCACCGACGAGGGCGTGGCCCTGGAGCGCCTCGGCCACCCCGTCGCCGCCGTGGCGGGCACCGCTCGCAACCGCAAGATCACGACAACCGAGGACCTCTCCTGGGCCGAGGACCTCCTGCTCCGCGAGCGGGGGCGGGTGGCACCGTGAGCGGCTATCGCATCGGCAGCGGGTTCGACGCCCACCGCCTCGTGGCGGGCCGCCCGCTCGTCCTCGGGGGCGTCTCGGTGGTCCACGACAAGGGCCTCGAGGGACATTCGGATGGCGACTGCCTCATCCACGCCCTCTGCGACGCGCTGCTCGGCGCCGCGGCCGCGGGCGACATGGGACGACACTTCCCGAGCAGCGAGCCGCGCTGGAAAGGGGCCCCCAGCGTGACGTTCCTTCAGGAGGTGGCGAGGATCGTGGCCGAGCGGGGCTTCGTCGTCGAGAACGTCGACGTGACCGTGATCGCCCAAGCGCCGACCCTCACGCCCTACGTCGAGGGGATGCGAGTCAAGCTCGCCCGCTGCCTCGGCCTCGACGCCGAGCGCGTCTCGGTGAAGGCGAAGACCACGGACGGCCTCGGCGCCACGGGCCGGGGCGAGGGGATCGCCGCCCTGGCCACGGCGCTGCTCAGCCCGAGGGGCGAGGACCCAAGGACCACATGAACCTGATCTGCGGCATCAACCCCGTGCTCGAGGCGCTGAACGCCGGGACGCGCCACTTCGATCGGCTGCTGATCGTGAAGGGACTGCGCAACCGCCGGGTCTCCGAGGCCATCGGGCGCGCGAGCCAGATGGGGATCCCTCTCCGCTTCGAGGCGCGTGAGGCCCTCGACCGCCTGGCGGGCGGCGTCGCCCATCAGGGGATCATCGCGGTCGTGTCCGCGAAGCCGGTGATCGGCCTGGAGGATCTCCTCGCGGCCGTCCGCGCCCCCGCCCTCGTCGTGGTGCTCGACGGCGTCGAGGATCCGCGGAACCTCGGCGCGATCCTCCGTACGGCGGAGGCGGCGGGGGCCGACGGCGTCGTCCTGCCCGAGCGCCACAGCGCGGGGCTCTCGGAGGCCGTCGGCCGATCCTCGGCCGGTGCCCTCGAGTACGTGCGGGTCGCCCGCGTGGGCAACGTCGCCCAGGCCATCGAGACGCTGAAGACGCGGGGGCTGTGGGTCGTGGGTTTCGACGCCGCCGGCACCGAGCGGTGGGACGTCGTCGACCTCAGGCGTCCGGTCGCACTGGTCCTCGGTGGCGAGGGCCGCGGCATCCGGCGGCTGGTGCGGGAGCGGTGCGACCACCTCGTGTCGCTCCCGCTCTTCGGCCACGTCTCGTCACTGAACGTCTCAGTGGCCGCAGGCATCGCCCTCTACGAGGTGATCCGCCAGCGCGGCGCGGTGCCGAGCCACGTGAAGCCCATTCCGCTGCGACCAGCGGTCGCGCAGCGGCAGGTCGTAGGGCCGGCGCCCGACGACGCCGAGCACGATCCTGGCCACCTGGGGCAGGAGCGGAGTCAGGTCCCGACGGCAGAGGACGACAGCTCGGCCGAGGACTCCGTGGGCTTCGTGCGGATCGACGACGAGGACGGGTGGTCGGGTCCGACGGTCCTGAAGCCGTCGGGCGGCGGCGTGCGACACCCGCAGGGGGGTCCGCGTCGTCGGCGGCTCGAGCGCCAGGCACCCGGCCCTGCCGGCGGATCGAACGAAGAGGCGAGGCCGGGGGGCGACGGGCGGCACGGCCGGCGCCGCCGCAGGCGCGGTCACCATGGCGGTGAGCCGGGAGCGTTCCCGACACAGACCGGAGCGGGCGACGGGAGTAGCGCTGGGGATCCCGGTTCCGACCGCAGGCCGGCGTCGCACGAGGTTGGGGGAGACGCGCAAGGCACTAGCGGCGGTCCCGCCGGTGGGGCGCAGCGGCGGCGGCGACGCCGCCGCAGGCGGCGCACGCCGGTGGGGTGAAACTTTCCCGGGCATCCCACTTGCAAGGGATCTTCCCGTTTGCTAGAGTCGGGGTTTGTCGCTGGCGTAGCTCAGCGGTAGAGCGGCTGATTTGTAATCAGCGGGTCGGGGGTTCAATTCCCTCCGCCAGCTCCAGCCGCCGTGAGCAGGCCGGAAGGTCTACGTGGCGAGGGACTTCCGGGAACGGACGCCGTCGGCGGCGCGGGGGGGAGGTAGCGAAGCGGCCAAACGCAACAGACTGTAAATCTGTCGCCCCTAGGGCTTCGAAGGTTCGAATCCTTCCCTCCCCACCATCGAGTTGCGCATCCGGATCGCCGGGAAGTCGGGACCTGCCGGTCGTGACGGTCGTTGCCGCGAGCGAAGCGAGCGGCCCGGGCGGGTGTAGCTCAGCTGGTAGAGCTCCAGCCTTCCAAGCTGGATGTCGCGGGTTCGAGTCCCGTCGCCCGCTCCAGTCGCTTTTCGAGGGCGAGACAGGCGAGCAGGTCGGTCAGGCAGAGTCAGTTCCGGGCCCAC
>JACQGI010000023.1 GCA_016199625.1 Acidobacteriota bacterium
GTGCGGAGGCCGAGGAAGTCCATCTTCAGGAGGCCGATCCGCTCGATCCCCTTCATGTCGTACTGGGTCGTGATCTCGGCCGCCGTCCCCTTGAAGAGGGGCACGAACTCGGTGAGGGGCCTCGGGGCGATCACGACGCCGGCCGCGTGGGTGGAGGCGTGACGGGTCGTCCCCTCGAGGCGGCGGGAGACGTCGATGAGCTCCTTGACCTTCGCGTCCTTTTGGTAGGCGTCCTTGAGGGGCGGCGACTCCTCGAGGGCGCGCTCGAGGGTCATCTTCAGGTCCGGGGGGATCATCTTGGCGATCTTGTCCACGTCGCCGTACGGCAGATCCATGACCCGCCCCACGTCGCGTACGACGGCCCGGGCCTTCATGGTCCCGAAGGTGATGATCTGGGCGACGTTCTCACGGCCGTACTTCCGGGTGACGTACTCGATGACCTCGCCGCGCCGGTTCTCGCAGAAGTCGATGTCGATGTCCGGGGGGCTGATGCGCTCCTCGTTCAGGAACCGCTCGAAGATGAGATCGCCTTCGATGGGATCGATGTCGGTGATGCGCAGGCAGTAGGCCACGAGGCTGCCGGCAGCCGAGCCGCGGCCCGGTCCCACCGGGATGCCCCGCTCGCGTGCGTAGCGTATGAAGTCCCAGACGATGAGGAAATAGCCCGAGAACCCGACCCGTTGGATGACGGCGATCTCGTTGTCGAGGCGCTGCTCGTACACGGACATCGGGTAGCGGAGGCGCCCGGCGGACGCGAGGGGTTCGAGGACGCGGCGCCTCTGCGCGAAGCCGTCGCGGGTGATCTTCTCGAAGTAGCTCTCCGTCGTGTCGCCGTGGGGCACGTCGAAGGCCGGGAAGGATTCGGCGCTCTTCAGCGTGAAGTCGCACATCTCGGCGACCTTCACGGTGTTCACGAGCGCCTCGGGATGGTCGGGGAAGAGCCGCGCCATCTCCTCCGCGCTCTTCAGGTAGAACTCCTGGGTGTCGAAGCGCAGGCGGTCGGGATCGGCCACTTTCTTGCCCGAGCCGATGCAGAGCAGCACGTCGTGGGCCTGGTGGTCGTCACGGCGCAGGTAGTGGGCGTCGTTCGTGGCCGCGAGCCCGAGGCCCGTCTTGTCCCGGATCCGGAGGAGGCCCTGGTTGACCCGTCGCTGCTCCTCGATGCCATGGTCCATGACCTCGAGGTAGAAGCGGTCCCGCCCGAAGATCTCCGCGAACTCACCCACGGACTGGAGGGCGGCCTGATCGAGCCCCGCGCGCAGGTGCCCGGCGATCTCGCTCGAGAGGCAGCCCGAGAGCCCGATGAGGCCGGATCTATGGGCGGCCAGGACCTCCTTGTCGATCCTGGGCCGGTGGTAGAAGCCCTCGGTGTAGCCGATGGACACCAGCTTGACGAGGTTGTGGTAGCCCGCCGTGTCCGAGGCGAGGAGCGTCAGGTGGTTGTACGCCTCCGTGATGCTCCCTGCGGACCGGTCGTGCCGGCTTCCCGTGGCCACGTAGATCTCGCAGCCGAGGATCGGCTTGATCCCCCGCTCGCGGCAGGCATCGTGAAAGGCCACGGCCCCGAACATGTTGCCGTGGTCGGTCACGGCCATGGCCCTCATGCCGAGCTCGCGCCCCTGCTCGACCAGCTCGTCGATGTGGCAGGCCCCGTCCAGGAGGCTGTACTCCGTGTGCAGGTGCAGGTGGACGAAGTCGCTCATCGCGCCCCGAACGGCGCCACAGAGCACACAGAGACCACGGAGCCAACGAAGCCGAGGGGCCCAGGCCCACCCGGGACGCCCGCGGTTCCCCACGGCGGCGTTCCTCCGTGCACTCTGTGGCCTCTGTGGCTCCGTCGTTCGTCGTCGTTCATTCCCACTCGATCGTGGACGGGGGCTTGCTGCTGACGTCGTAGACGACGCGGTTGATGCCGCGGATCTCGTTGACGATCCGGTTCGAGATCCGGGCGAGGAGGTCGTGGGGCAGGCGTGCCCAGTCTGCGGTCATACCGTCGGCCGACTCGACGGCCCTGATCGCCAGGGTGTACTGGTACGTCCGGTCGTCCCCCATCACGCCGACCGACCGCACGGGCAGCAGCACGGCGAAGGCCTGCCAGAGCTGCCGGTAGAGCCCCGCCTCCTTGATCTCCTTCACGACCACGTCGTCGGCCTCCCGCAGCAGGTCGAGCTTCTCCTTCGTCAGCGGACCCAGACAGCGGACGGCGAGCCCCGGCCCGGGGAAGGGCTGCCGGTGGACGAACTCCCCGTCGAGGCCCAGGGCCAGGCCGACCGAGCGCACCTCGTCCTTGAACAGCTCCCGCAGCGGCTCCACGAGCTTGAACTTCAGCGCCTTCGGCAGGCCCCCGACGTTGTGATGGCTCTTGATCACCGCCGAGGGCCCGCGAACCGACGTGGACTCGATGACGTCGGGATAGAGCGTGCCCTGGGCGAGGAAGTCCGCCTTGCCCACCTTGCGCGTCGCCGCCTCGAAGACCTCGATGAACTCCCTGCCGATGATCTTCCTCTTCCGCTCGGGATCGGTGACCCCCGCGAGCTTCCGGAGGAAGGTCCGGGAGGCGTCGGCGAAGTGGACCTTCAGGTGCAGCTTCTCGGCGAAGCGCTTCCGCACCTGGAGGGCTTCGTCCTTCCGGAGGAGCCCGTTGTCCACGAAGACGCACGTCAGCCGATCGCCGATGGCCCGATGCACGAGGAGCGCCGCCACCGCCGAGTCCACGCCGCCCGAGAGGGCACAGAGCACCCGTCCCTTCTCTCCCACGGCCGTGCGAATCCGCGCCACGGCCTCGTCCACGAAGGACGCCGCGTTCCAGTCCCTGCGGCAGCCGCAGACGTCCAGGAAGTTGGCCAGCACCCGTGTCCCGTTCTCCGTGTGCACGACCTCCGGGTGGAACAGGATCCCGAAGAGGCGTGCGTCGGCCGACTCCATGGCGGCCACCGGGTTCGTGGCGCTCGAACCGATCACACCGAAGCCGTCGGGCGGGCGCTCGATGGAGTCACCATGGCTCATCCATACGCGGTTCTTCGCCGGAAGGCCCGCGAAGAGGCGCGATCGGCCGCGGGGCTCGAACGTGGCGTGGCCGTACTCCCGCTGCCCGCTGCGCCGCACGTCCCCCCCGAGCATGTGGCTCATGAGCTGCATGCCGTAGCACACGCCGAGGACGGGCACGCCGAGGTCGAAGACGGCGCGGTCGCAGCGGGGCGCGCCCTTGGAGTGGACGCTGTCCGGCCCACCGGAGAGGACGATCCCGCGCAGCCGCCGGGCCTGGAGCGCCGCGGCCTCGATCCCCGGCGGGAGGATCTCCGAGTACACCTGCAGCTCCCGGAGCCGCCGGGCGATGAGCTGCGTGTACTGCGACCCGAAGTCCAGGATGGCGACGGTCTCTCGGTCCATGGGAGTGAGGAGCCCTCCGAAGAGGCGGATTATAGCCCGCGCCGCCGTCCCAAGAGGACCCTTCGCGATCTGCTATAGTCTCGCTTCCTTGCGCGCGCGCCTCCTGGTCGTCCTCGCGTTCGGCCTCGCGTCGTGCGGCGGCCGCTTCAAGCTCGGCCCGCCCGGCCTCTTCCCGGTGACGACGGTCTGGGTCGCGCCGGCCGGCGACGTCCTCGAGCCGCCGCTCGCGACCGACGGCGTCCGGGTCTTCGCGGCAACCCGAAGCGGCGTCCTCGCCCTCGACGTCACGGGCACGCCGGCGTGGCGCCTCGCCGACCGGAGCGGCCGCCTCGCGGCGGCTCCCGGCCTGGTGGTCCTCCGGCAGGCCGACGGCACGCTCGTCGCCCTCGATCCCGCCACGGGCTCGGTCCGCTGGTCGACGCCTACGGGCATCCCGGGAGACCTCGCGCCCGTCGTGGACGACGATCGCATCCTGGTCGCGGGGGAGGGCCTCGCCGCCGTGGAGGCGTCCTCGGGGCGCATCCTCTGGTCCGCGCCCGCCCCCCCCACGGTCTCGACCCTCCCCGTCGCGCGGGGCCCCTGGGTCCTCGCCGGCGAGGCCGACGGGACCCTGCGCTGTCGCGATCGCGCCACCGGCCTGTCTCTCTGGACCCACGCCACGGGCGAGCGCCTCGTGGCGCCGCCGGTGGTCGACGACCGGCAGAGGATCCTCCTGGGGACGACGACCCGGCGCTTCTTGGCCCTCGGCCTGGAGAGGAAGGGAGACCGTCTCTGGCGATGGACCGTGGGGGCCGACGTCCAAGGGCCGGCGGCGGTCCTCCGCGATCGAGTCCTGTTCGCCAGCTACGAGGCGGTGCTCTACGCCCTGAACCGCGGCAACGGACACCTCGCGTGGCGCGTGTCGCTCCCCTCCCGACCCCTGTCGGGCCCTCTCCTCGTCGGAGACTCCGTCCTCGTCGCCTGCTACGAGAGCGAGATCGTCGGCTTCGACGGCCGGACGGGCCGGCGCCTGGGCGGCTTGCGGACGCCGGCCGAGATCCACACCGTGCCGCTCGTCGTGGGCGATCGCGTCTACGTCGGCCTCAGGGACCGGACCATCGCGGCCTTCCAGCTCGACCTGACGCCGGCCAGGCCGGTGGAGACACCACGTCCCGACACCGACCGGCCCGGCCGGAGAGGCCGGAGGGGGCGTGAACCTGGCTCTCCTTGACAACCTCTTCGGCGCCGGTAGACTACCCGGTCAACTCTTATCAAGAGGAGCTCACGTGATGTCCATCCGAAAGCCATCCGTCCTGTTCGCTCTCGGCCTCGTAACGATCCTCGGGGCCTGTGGCGGCGAGTCGCAGCAGCCGGCGGGCCCGGGCGCCACCCAGGCCGCCGCTCCCGCAGCGCCGGCCGCGACCAGCGGCACGGCCTCCGTGTCCGGCCGCATCCTCTTCGAAGGCACGGTTCCCCCCGCGGAGAAGGTGAAGACCAGCGCCGATCCGAAGTGCCAGGCCATGAACCCCAATGGCCTCGAGAAGCAGACGATCAAAGTGAAGGAGGGCGGCCTCGCCGAAGTCGTGGTCTACGTCAAGAACGTCTCGGGCGCCTACCCCGCCCCCGCCACGGCGGTGACCCTCGACCAGTCTGGCTGCACGTACCAGCCGCACGTCGTCGCCATGCAGGCGGGCCAGACGCTCACCATCAAGAACAGCGACGACACGCTCCACAACATCCACCCGCGTCCGACGGTCAACGCGGAGTTCAACATCGGCCAGCCGCGCAAGGGCATGGAGACCAGCAAGGCCTTCTTCGACAAGGCCGAGGTCATGATCCCCGTGGGTTGCGACGTGCATCCCTGGATGCGCTCGTACATCGCGGTCTTCACGCATCCCTTCTTCGTGGTGACCGGCGAGGGCGGCTCCTTCGAGATCAAGGGCCTGCCCGCCGGCGAGTACGAGATCGAGGCGGTCCACGAGAAGCTGAAGGCCGTCTCTGGCAAGGTGACCGTGAAGGACGGCGAAGCCGGCAAGCTGGATCTCACTTACAAGAGCTGACGTGCCCCACGACGCTCAGGGGGGGGTGCCCGCCGGATTCCGCACCCCCCCGAGTCCGCCCGCCTTCGATCCCTGGCGCTACCGCTGGGCCGTCGCCACAGCTCTCGCGACACTGGTCCTCGTCTTCATCGGGGGCCTCGTGACGAGCACGGGCTCCGGCCTCGCGGTCCCCGACTGGCCCCTTTCCTACGGCATGCTCATGCCCCCGATGGTCGGGGGCGTCTTCTACGAGCACGGCCACCGCATGGCCGCGGCCACGGTGGGGGTCCTCACCCTGGTCTTCGCCGTTTGGACCTCGCTCCGTGAAGCCCGCCAGGGCGTGAGGCGGCTCGCCTGGGCGGCCCTCGCCGCGGTGGTCGTCCAGGGGCTGCTCGGCGGCCTCACCGTCCTCTACCTCCTGCCCACACCCGTCTCGGTGGCTCACGCTTGCCTCGCCCAGACGTTCTTCTGTGCCGTCGTCGCCCTGGCCTACGCCACCTCGCGCGAGTGGCTCGCCGCTCCTGGGGCCCGGGAGGACCGCGCGGGCGTACGCCCGGTGGCCGCAGCGGCGACCGCGTGCGTCTACGGCCAGCTCGTCCTCGGCGCCGTCATGCGTCACACCGGAGCCGGCCTGGCGATCCCGGATTTCCCTCTCGCCTTCGGTACCCTCGTCCCGCCCCTGACGACGCTCCCCGTCGCCGTCCACTTCGCCCACCGCGCCTGGGCGGTGGCTGTCCTGGCCGCCGTGATCGTGCTGGCGCGGCGCGGGCGACGGTCGGGAGAGCGCGGGCTCGCGCGTCTGGGCCTGCTGGTCCTCGTCCTCGTCCTCGTCCAGGTCGCGCTGGGGGCCGCCGCGGTCCTCACCGGCAAGGCCGTGACCCCGACGACGCTCCACGTGGCCGGCGGCGCCGCCGTGCTCGGCGGGTGCTGGCTCGCCACGCTGCGGTCCTTCCGCCTGCTCCGCCCGCAGGCGCCCCAGGAAGCCCCGGCTTCCCTGGTGGAGGCGAGGGCGCGACCGTGAGCACCCCCGCGCTCGCCGCCGGCCGGGCGCTCGCCGCCGACTACGCCGAGCTGACGAAGCCCCGGATCACCCTGATGGTCGTTCTCACGACCCTCGTGGGCTTCGTCGTGGGGACGCCGGGTTCGGTCCCGGTCGCCCCGCTCCTGGCAGCGCTCGTCGGGACCGGCCTCGTCGCGGCGGGGGCGAGCACGCTGAACATGCTGCTCGAGCGGGAGATCGACGCGCGGATGTTCCGGACGCGGAATCGGCCCCTGCCCGCGGGCCGCCTCCGCCCGGCGGACGCCCTGGGCTTCGGCCTCATCCTCACGGCCGGCGGCCTCGCCGTCCTCGCCTGGCTCTCGGGCCCCCTCGCGGCCGCCGTCGCCCTGCTGACCTGGGGCTCGTACCTCTTCGTGTACACGCCTCTCAAGACCCGCACGTCGCTCTCGACGGTCGTCGGCGCGTTCCCAGGCGCCCTGCCTCCGGTGATCGGATGGGCGGCCGCCCGCGCCGCCCTCGAGCCGGGGGCCTTCGTTCTCTTCGCCATAATGTTCCTCTGGCAGATCCCCCACTTCCTCGCCATCGCCTGGATCTACAGAGAGGACTACGCTCGCGGCGGTCTGCCCATGCTGCCGGTCCTCGACCCTGACGGCCACCTGACGGGGCGCCAGGCCGTGGCGAACAGCTTCGCGCTGCTCCTCGTGAGCCTCACTCCGGCCGCCGCCGGCCTCGCCGGCGTCGCTTACGTCGCCGCGGCCGCCCTCCTGGGTGCGGGTCTCACCGGGGTGGCCGCCCACGCCGCCGTCCGCAGGACCCAGAAAGCCGCGCGCGCCCTCTTCCTCGCCTCGCTGGCGTACCTGCCCCTCCTCTCGGCCGTCCTCCTCCTCGACCGACCGTAGCCGCCCGTTCCGGGGTCCTGTTGACGGCGCGGTTTGGCTTGCGGTAAGGTTCGCCCGCATCGCGATCCCCAAGTCGTTCGAGCCGTTCGTCTACGGGCGATCCCCGGTGCGCGACAGCTGAACCCGTTAGGCCATGGAGGGCGGGATGTCCAAGTTGCAGGGCCTGTCGTTCGGGCTCGCCACGGTCGTTCTGGTGGTCCTGGCCACCGGGTACTTCATGCGGGACTGGCTGCCGCCGCTCAAGTCGGACCGCGGCGCCATCGACGAGGCCATGGCAGCCACGCTCGTCGTCACGGGGCTGGTGTTCATCGCCACCAACCTGCTCCTGGCGTTCGTCGCCTGGCGCTACGAGGACCACGAAGGGGCCAAGGCGGCCTACTGGCACGACAACACGCGGCTCGAGATCGCCTGGACCGCCGTGACGGCCGTGATCATGTTCGCGTTCCTCTTCAACGCCCTCAAGCTGTGGGCCGACATGACGTCCGAGGCCCCCAGGGACGCCGTGGTCGTGGAGGTGACCGGCCAGCAGTTCCGTTGGGTCGTCCGTTACCCTGGGAAGGACGGCGCCTTCGGGAAGACCGACGCCGCGAAGGTGGACGTGGACACCGAGAACTACATCGGCCTCGACAAGAGCGACCCGGACGCCAAGGACGACGTCCTGATGGTCAACGACGTCTACCTTCCCGTGGGCAAGCCGGCGGCGGTCCGGATCCGCTCCACGGACGTGATCCACAGCTTCTTTCTCCCCAACTTCCGCGTGAAGCAGGACGCCCTGCCGGGGATGACGACGAAGACGTGGTTCATCCCGAAGGTGGAGGGGGACTACGAGATCGCCTGCGCCGAGCACTGCGGTCTGGGCCATTACAAGATGAAGGGCCAGCTCCACGTGCTCTCGCCCGACGCCTTCGAGGCGAAGCTCGTCGAGCTGGGCCCCGCAGCGCCCGAGGCCCCGGCCGGGAGCCCGAACCAGGCGTCGGAGTAGAAGGGGGAGACCGAGAATGGCTCACGCCGAGGCACACGCCGCAGAGGCCCACGCGCCCCAGGCCTTCATCTGGAAGTACGTCTTCAGCAAGGACCACAAGGTCATCGGCGTCCAGTACTACGTCACGGCGATGCTCATGGCCTTGATCGCGGGCCTGCTCGCCATGCTGATCCGCCTGCAAGTGGGCTTCCCCGAAGCGACCTGGCCCACACTCGGAAAGCTGCTGCCCAGAGGGTTCAGCGACGGCATCATGAGCCCCGAGTTCTACGCCATGCTCTTCACGATGCACGGCACCATCATGGTGTTCTTCGTCCTCTCCACGGCACCGGTCTCGGGCTTCGGCAACGTTCTGATCCCCCTGCAGGTGGGATGGCGAGACATGGCCTTTCCGTTCCTCAACGCCCTCTCGTACTGGACCTTCCTCCCGGGCTGCATCATCATCCTCGCTTCGTTCTTCGTGGGCGCGGGAGCCGCCGCCGGCGGCTGGACGTCCTACCCGCCGCTCTCGGCCCTCCAGGGCGCCGTCCCCGGATCGGGCACCGGCCAGACCCTGTGGATCGTCGGGATGGTGTTCTTCATCGCGTCGTTCACCATGGGCGGCCTCAACTTCCTCACGACCATCCTGAACCTCCGGACGAAGGGCATGTCGCTCACGCGCCTGCCCCTCACCATGTGGGCGATGCTCCTCGTGGCGGTCCTCGGCCTCCTCTCCTTCCCCTCGTTGGTCGCCGGCTGCATCCTGCTCCTCTTCGACCGCCACTTCGGCACGAGCTTCTACCTGCCGAGCGGCCTCATCCTCACCAACGTGCCTCTCCTGAACCCCGACGGCACGCCGCTCCACGCGGGCGGTTCGCCGCTGCTCTGGCAGCACCTGTTCTGGTTCCTCGGCCACCCCGAGGTCTACATCCTGATGCTGCCGGCCCTGGGCTTCACCTCCGACATCCTCTCGACCTTCTGCCGCAAGCCGATCTTCGGTTACAAGAGCATGGTGGGCGCCATGGTGTCCATCGGGGCGCTGAGCTTCCTGGTGTGGGGCCACCACATGTTCGTGTCGGGGATGAACCCGTACCTGGGCATGGCCTTCGCCGTCTTCACGATGCTCATCGCCGTTCCCTCGGCCGTGAAGGTCTTCAACTGGCTGGCGACACTGTGGGGCTCGCGGATCCAGTACCGCACCCCCGTCTTCTGGGCCCTGGGCGTCGTGTCGCTCTTCATCAGCGGCGGCCTCTCGGGGATCTGGCTGGGCCAGTCGGCGGTGGACATCCCCCTCCACGACACGTATTTCGTCGTGGCGCACTTCCACCTCATCATGGCCGGCGCGGCCCTGTTCGGCGTGTTCGGCGCCACGGCGTACTGGTTCCCGAAGATGTTCGGGCGCATGATGAACGAGACGCTGGGGAAGGCGCATTTCTGGTTCACCTTCGTGGCCTACTACTGCACCTTCTTCCCGATGCACTACATCGGCATCGCGGGCCACATGCGGCGGATCTACGCATCGGGCCGGCCCATCGGCTACTACGAGTTCCTGGAGCCCCTCCAGGAGATCAACGTCTTCATCACACGGTCGGCCCTCGTCCTGGGAGCCTCGCAGCTGCTCTTCTTCGTCAACTTCTTCTGGAGCGCCTTCAAGGGGCCCAAGGCCTCGGAGAACCCCTGGAACGCCGCCGGGCTCGAGTGGACGACACCCTCGCCGCCGGGGCACGGCAACTGGCCCGGCGAGATCCCCGAGGTCCACCGCTGGCCGTACGACTACAGCGTGCCCGATGCGCCGAAGGACTTCGTCCCGCAGACCGACCCGGCCCCCATCGGCGCCAGGGCCGGGGGACACTAGGGCGATGCCGGCCGAGGCCCTCGAGGACCGCGCGAAGGAGACCCCGACGCATTCCGGGGGCGGACGTCCCGAGAGCCGCTGCGGCGCCCCCGGGGGCGACCCGGGGCCCGGAGGAACCGGCATCCTCGGCGACCCCGCGCTCTTCGGCGTCTGCGCCTTCCTCGGGACCGTGACGATGCTCTTCGTGGGCATGACGAGCGCCTACATGGTGCGGCGTGCCTCGGCCGACTGGCGCCCGCTCGCGCCCCCGGCGATCCTGTGGCTGAATACCGGCGCGCTCCTCGCCAGCAGCGCGGCCCTCGAAGTCGCCCGGCGTCGCTTCCGGGGATGGGACCTGCCCGCAGCACGGACCTGGGTGGCGGTCACCGGCCTGCTCGGCGCCCTCTTCGTCGCGGGGCAGTACGGCGCGTGGCGTGCGCTCGCGGCCCAGGGCATCTTCCTCGCCAGCAACCCGCACAGCTCGTTCTTCTACGTGCTCACGGGCCTCCACGGCCTGCACCTGCTGGGCGGGCTGGCCTGGTTCGCTGCGGTCGCTTCGCGGCTCCGCCGCATGACGCTCACTCCCGGGGAAGACGGCCTCCGGCTCTTCGCCGTGTACTGGCACTTCCTGGCCGGGCTCTGGGTCTACCTGTTGCTCGTGCTGTTCGTGCTCTGAGGACTGACGCGACGAGTCGCTCAAGGAGGAGATGATGGACCACGGCGCCCACGCCGCCGTCATGGAGTCCCACTGGGGCGGCGGTGTGTCCCCGTTCGCCGCGACGTGGCAGAAGACGATGATGTGGATCTTCATCGTCACCGACGGCCTGCTGTTCTCCGGCCTGCTCTGCGGCTACGGCTTCCTGCGCATGGCCAACACGATCCCGTGGCCCAAGCAGTCCGCCGTCTTCAGCATCCCCTTCATCGCCCTCATGACCTTCATCCTGATCACCTCGAGCGCGACCATGGGGACGGCCGTGGGCGCCGCGAGGCTCGGCGACCGGAGGACCGCGGTCCGGTTCCTCTGGCTCACGATCCTGGGGGGCGCGGCCTTCCTCGGCTGCCAGGCCTACGAATGGACGCACGTCATCCACGACGGGGCCCGCCTGTACGGACCCCTGTCGGGGAGCGAGCTGGCCCACCTCGGCGTGCCCCGGCAGTTCCCCGCCGCCTTCTTCATCCTGACCGGCTTCCACGGCTCCCACGTCCTCTCGGGCCTCGTGATCCTCACGATCACGGCTCTCCGGACGGGCCTGGGCAAGACCCCGGCGCAGGGCGTCGAGATGGCGGGGCTCTACTGGCATTTCGTGGACCTCGTGTGGGTCTTCATCTTCACGCTGTTCTACCTCGTCTAAAGGAGCCGCGGATGAGCGAGAGCACGCACGGCAGCCCTTACCGGGTCTACTGGATCACGTGGGCGATCCTGCTGGTCATCACCGTGGCGATGCTCATGGCCGAGCGCTTCCACATGCCCCGCTGGTTCCTGATCGTCTTCCTGGTCGCTTTCATGATGGTCAAGGCCACCATGATCGGCGGCAACTTCATGCACCTCCGCTTCGAGAAGCGCAACCTGGCGGTGATGGTGGCGGCGGGCCTCCTCGTGACCAGCCTGATCCTCTTCGCATACATCGCCCCCGAGAGCTGGAGCGTCCTGCGGAGCACCGTGCGATGACGCGTACCCGCCTCGTGGTGGCGCTCGGCCTCCTGGCCCTCGTCGGACTGGCGGCCGTTCCGGCAGCCGAGGCGCAGTGCGCCATGTGCAAGGCCGCCCTCACGTCCTCCGACGAGGGGCGAGAGGTCGCGGCCACGCTGAATCGCGCCATCCTCGTGATGCTCGTGGGCCCGTACCTGATCGTGGGGACGTTCGTGCTCCTGATCTTCCGCCGCAGGATCGGCGCCGTCGCCGCGCGATGGGCGGAGCGCCTGCCCGGGCTGCGCCGGGCGTGACGGTCCTCGGTCCCCGCGGCGCCCTCGTCGGAGCGCTGCTGCTCCCGATGACCAGCGGCTGCGTCTCCCTGCGCGCGGAGCCAGAGCTCCCCGTCCTCGCCGAGCTCCCGGCCTTCACCCTCGCGGGCCACGACGGAAGGCCGGTGACCCTGGAGGGCCTGCGCGGGCGGCCGTGGGTCGCCGACTTCATCTTCACGCGCTGCGGCGGCGTCTGTCCGGTCCTGACCGCGCAGATGGCCCGCCTCGAGCGCCGAGCGCCGCGGGGCGCGGCGTTCGTCTCGTTCACCGTGGACCCCGACCACGACACGCCCGAGGTCCTGGCGCGCTACGCCCGCCAGCACGCGGCGGGCGACCGCTGGGTCTTCGTGACCGGGCCCAAGGCGGCCCTCCACGAGCTGTCCACCGAGGGGTTCAAGCTGGCCGCCTTCGAGGTCCCGCCGGGCGAGCAGGGCGGAGGCGACGGCCCCTTCCTCCACAGCGGGAAGCTCGTCCTCGTGGACGGCCGCGGCTGCGTGAGGGGCTACTACGACAGCGAGGACGGGGAGGACCTCGAGGCCCTCGCCGCGGACCTGGCGCGCGTCGTCCGCGAAAACCCGTCCTCGGGCAGGGGTGGCGTGCCCTCGGGACGCGAGGGCTCGTGACCCTCCGCGACCTCCCCGCCCTGAATGCCGCCCTGAACGCCACGAGCGCGTTGCTCCTCGCGGCGGGCTACGTCTTCATCCGGACCGGACGTCGGGGAGCCCACGCCGCCGCGATGCTCTCGGCCCTGACGACCTCCACGGTCTTCCTGGCGTCGTACCTCGTCTACCACGTCCAGGTGGGCTCGGTGCGATTCCAGGGGGAAGGGCCTGTCCGGACGGTCTACTTCGGGATCCTCCTCACCCACACGCTCCTTGCGGCGGCTCTCGTCGTTCTCGTGCCGCTCACGCTGGCACGGGCCCTGCGCGAGAGGTTCGATGCCCACCGGCGGGTCGCCCGTGTCACGCTCCCGATCTGGGCGTACGTCTCCGTGACCGGTGTCGTGGTGTACTACATGCTGTACAGGATGTAGCCGCGCCCTACGTCCCCTCCCGGGCCACCCGGCGGAGTATAGCAGCGCGTGGCCTCGGGCCGGGACAGACGTCTCCGGCCGGGGACGCCGTCGCCGCCGACAAGTGTCGGCCCTGCAGCAGGATGTGAACGGCACGCCGCGTGCTTCCCTTCGTTGACGGGTTTCCGCTCGGAGGTCTACCATCGGACGGACGATGCTCTCGACGCCGCTCCTCGCGCTGTCCCTGGCGGTGCCCGCGGCGCCTCGCGCCTTCGACGAGGGACCCCCTGAGCCCGCCCTCGCCACGCGTCTCGACCGCATCGAGACCGCCTTTCGTTCCGGCGACGCGGCGTCCCTGCGCCTCTCCCTCGCGAGCTCGACGAAAGTCCACGTGGACCTCCCCGATCTCCCCGACGGACCCGGCTCGTACGGGGCCGGGCAGCTCCAAGTGATGTTCGGCCACATCTTCGGTGCGTTCGGCACGCGCGAGTTCTCCATCCACCGTGACGGCGTCCGCGTCTCGCGGCCCGGCACCGCCTTCGCACGTGGCCGCTGGGTCCGCCGGAGCCAGCCCGACGGGCCCGAGACCGTCCAGGTCCTCACTTTCACCCTGCGCGAAGAGAAGGGGGACTGGCGGATCTCCGAGATCCGCTCGTCGCGGTAGTGCGCGGTTCCCCTCCCGGGCGCCACACGGCCGCGGCGTCGTCCTTCGCCCTGGCCGTTGCCGCCACGCTCACCGCCGTCGCAGGTGCGGCGCACCTGCGCCTCGAGGCCAGCCGGGCGCCCATGGCGGCCGAGGAGAGGTCGCGGGCGCGTCTCGCCGCCGTGGAGGTACGGCTACGGCGCCTCGTCCTCGCCGCGGAGTCGGCCGCGGGGCGCGTCGCCACGCTGCCCGAGACCCTTTCCGCTCTCGCAGGTGAGCCCGGCGCCCTCGCGCGCCTGTTCGCGACCCTCGACGCCGTGCGCCTCTCCGACGACGAGCGTCCCGCCCTGGCCGTCCACGTGCTGCCCCTCGCCACGCGGGCCTGGTCGGGTCGCATCACGGACCCTCGGGCTCTTCAGGGCATCGCCGGCCCGAAACGGGACGTCTTCGTCCTCGCCGGGAGCGTGACGACCACCCTCGTCGCCACGCGGCCGATCCTGGGCCCGGACGGCCGGCCCCTCGGCATCGCCACGGCCGAGCTGCCCGTGGCGATACGCAGGAACATCCGCAACGAATACCTCTCGGACTTCGACCGCCTGGCCGGGGAGCAGGCCGGTGTCGAGGTTCGCTACGTGGACGCGCGTGACGACGTTCCGGAGGCGCGGGCCTTCCCGGATCTCGCCGACGGCGCCGCTGCCCTCGAGGAGACGCTGCGGGCCCCTGATGGCGGCACCCTCGCCCACGTCCGCGTGCGGCCGCCCTCGCCGGAAGACACCCTCGGGCCCCTCTCTGCGGCCTATCGCCGGGTCGTCTCCGGCCTCGGCCTCCTGGCCCTCTTGGCCTGGACCCTCCGCGACACACCGCGATGGCGCCTGCGCCTCGCCGCCGGAGCCACGGCCCTCCGTGCCCTCCCCCTCCTGCTCGGCCCTCCCGTGCCCGCCGCGGATTCGCGACTGCTCTCCGCGGACGTCTACGCCTCCACGGCCCTCGGTCCCCTGACCCGGAGCCCCCTCGACCTGCTGCTCACATCCGTCTGGGTCCTCGTCCTCGCCGGCCTCCTCTTCGAGCGGGCGGCCTCCCGGCTCCGACCGCCCGCCCGCCCGGCGGTCGCGCTGGTCGTCTACCTGGCGACGCTGCCCGCCCTCGGCGGCGTCTTCGCCTGGGTCGCCGACACGTCGGCCAACTGCTCCCTGGACCTCGAGTCGATCGCCCTCGTCCCGGCGAGCGCGGCCCATCTGGTTCTGCAGATCTCCCTCCTCCTCGTCCTGGCCGCCGGAGGCCTCGTCCTCGGTGCGATCCTTTGCCTGGCCGGCCCCGTCCCGACGGCGGCCTCGGGCCGCCTCGTCCGGCTCGGGTCCGCGACGCTCGTAGCCCTCGCGGCGTTCCGCTTGTGGCCCCGCGACCTGATCGGCCTGCCGCTCGTGCCTGCCGTCGCCCTCGTGCTCCTGGCTGCTCTCCCGGGCGCAGGGCGCCCGGCGTGGCAGGACCGACTGGGCTCCCGAGGCCCTGGTGCCCTGGCGGGCCTCGCGCTGGCCACGGTCGCGCTCCTCGCGCTGATGCTCTACCCGACGCTCGTCCACTACGGCGAGAAGAACGCGCGGCAGCAGATCGAGCACGACCACGCACCGCTCGTCAGACGTCAACCCCAGTGGCGCGAGTACGTGCTCCGCGAGACGCGCCAGCGCATCGACGTCTTGAACGTCCTCGAGGATCTCCCGTGGGGATCGGCCCCGCCGCTCCTCGAGGAGCTCGCCTTCGCCGTCTGGTCGAGCACGGACCTCGCGGCCTTCGGCTTCTCCTCGGCCGTCGAGATCCAGGATCCTGCCGGCTCCGTCGTGAGCCGCTTCGCCCTCAACCTGCCCGCCGTGGGCGGGTCGCCGCCTCCGCTGCCGCAGAGCGACGAGTGGGTGACCGGCCGCGACGACCTCCCGGCCGCGGGCGGGGGCGGCCAGGTCCTCCACGCCCGACGCCTGCTCTCCTACCATGGCGAGGTCCACGGGGCCGTCCACGTCTACGTGAAGGACGACTTCTGGAATCTGCCCTTCATCCGGCCTCGGGACCCCTACTCCGTGCTCTACCGGACCTCCACCCTCGGCACCACACGCAGTCGTCCGCTCGCGCTGCTCGCCTACGACCGATCGCGCCGCCTGTTGTTCAGCTCCGCGGAACAGCCCCCCGCCCTGAGTGCCACGCTCCTCGAGCGCGTGCGGCGGCACGGTGAAGGCTTCTGGACGACCCTCGCGGTGGACGGCCGGCCCCAGCACACGTTCCTGTTCGCCGACTCCCACGCCCTCTACGGCCTCGCGTACCCACGGATGGGCGCCGGCCGCTTCACGGCGGACCTCGTCGAGGCCGGGGCCGGCCTCACGCTGCTCGCCCTCGTCGTCCTCTTCGGCGTCCTGCTGGTCCGCACCGCCCTGGGTCGCGCGAGACTCTCGCTGCCTTCGCTCCTCGAGGCGGTCACGGGCCGCTTCACCCTCCGGCTCTTCGCGGCCTTCGTCGCCGTCGCGATCGTGCCCGTCCTCGTCCTGCAGGTCGTCGTTCGCGGCTTCGTGGCCGACCGCCTCCGCAGCGAGGCGGAAAGCGACGCCCTCGAGCGCGCCGCGGTGGCGAAGAAGGCCGTCGAGGACTACGTTCTTTACCAGCGCGGCGAGGCCCCGGGGCTGCAGCCCGGCCTCGACGCCGGCCTCGTCTACATCGCGAGCCTGGTCGGCAACGACCTCGACGTGTTCCACCACGGGCGCCTCGTGGCCTCGAGCAAGCGCGAGCTGTACGACTCGGGCCTCCTGCATCCGAGGGTGCCGGGCACGGCCTTCCGCTCCCTCGTCCTCGACAGCCAGCCCGCCATCGTCGGAACGGAGGGCATCGGCGGGTTCTCGTACCTCGTCGCCTCGGTCCCGGTCCGCCTCGACGCGTCGGAAGCGGGCATACTCTCCATGCCGCTGGGCCTGCGACAGAAGGAGGTCGAGGCGGTCCTCGAGGACCTGGACCGGACGATCCGACTCGCGTCGGCGCTCTTCCTGGTCGCCGCCGGGGCCCTGGCCCACTCCATGGCCCGGCGGATCTCCGAGCCCATCCGCGAGGTGACCGCAGCGACGCGCAGGATCGCCGAGGGCGACCTCGCGATCCGCGTGGCAGCCACGAGCCGCGACGAGCTCCTTGCGCTCGTCGATTCCTTCAATCGCATGGCGGCGGACCTCGAGCGCCAGCGCGCGGACCTCGAGCGAAGCAACCGTCTGGCGGCATGGGCGGAGATGGCTCGCCAGGTGGCCCACGAAGTCAAGAACCCCTTGACGCCCATCCAGCTCTCCGCGGAGCACCTGCGCCGCGTGTACCGCGACCGCGACGTGGACTTCGCCGCGACCCTCGAGGCCTGCACCGAAACCATCCTGAAGCAAGTCCGAACGCTACGCGGGATCGTCACGGAGTTCTCGGCGTTCGCACGCCCCCCGGCCACACGACTCGAGCCGCAGGACCTTCAGGAGCTCGTCTCGGTCGTCGTCCGCCCTTATGGAACCGCCCTCCCCCCCGGGGTGCGCCTGGTCCTCGAGGCGCCGGACGTGCCTCAGGTCAACGCGGACCGCCGGCTGCTCGAGCGCGCGGTGGTGAACCTCGTCGAGAACGCGCTCCAGGCCGTGGGCGAGAGGGGGACGATCACCGTCCGGCTGCAGGCCGGAGACGACCGCGTCGAAGTGGTCGTGGAGGACGACGGGCCGGGTGTCGATGCCGAGGCGCGGGCCCGGGTCTTCGAGCCCTTCTTCTCCACCAAGACCGCAGGCAGCGGCCTCGGTCTCGCGCTCGTGAAGAAGATCGCCGAGGACCACGGCGGCGGCGTGGCCCTCGACAGCGGCCCCGGTGGGACGCGGGCGACTCTCTGGCTGCCCGCGGCGAGCGCCGCTCAGCGTCTGTAGAGGTAGTGGGCTCCCGGCCTCTGGCTCGACCGGAACAGCCGCTCCCACTGATTGCCCCACTCGGGACGGGCGTACTTCCCCGGATGGGACCCGCGCCGGCCCACCTTGTGGCTGTGATCGGACTTCGTCCGCACGTTCTGGACGTAGTCGACCGGTTTCGGCGCAGAACCTCCTCCGCCGCCCTTGCGCTTGAACAGGCCACCGAACCAGCCGGCCTCTGCCGAGGGCGTGAACAGCAGCACCAGCACGATCCAAGCGAGTCGCCGCGTCATTCTTCCCCCCTTCTAGAGGGTTTGCGCCTTCGAGGTGAAGGTAATCCTTGAAGAAGTCTAGCGCCGGGTCGGGGGGTTTGGCAAGGCGACTTCGAACGGAAGGCCTCGACGCCGGAAGCCCTCCCGGACCACCTCGAAGGCCTTCTCCGGAAGATCGTAGGAGGCCAGCTCGGCCGGGCCGACGAGCGCGACCGCGTCGGCATCCGAGCCCGCGCGCAGGCTGCCTCCCGTGAGCTCGCAGAGATAGTCGAGGATCACGTAGTGGTATTCGAGCCGCCCTTCCCGGTCGCGTTGGATGCGGTCGAAGACCGTGAGCAGCTCGCCGATCCGGACTTCGAGGCCCGTCTCCTCCTCGATCTCGCGGATGAGGGCCGCCTCGAGGTGCTCGCCGGGCTCCACGGTGCCGCCGGGGATCACCCATCGCCCGCGGAGCGGCTCCTTGCCCCGCTTGACCAGCAGAACGCGCCCGTCCTGGATCAGGACCGCTCCCACGCCGACCGTGGGCCTGAGGGTCACGGCCCCGAGGGGGCTTCGCCCGCCGGCACCGGCGTCGGCGGCTCGGGGCGGCGGCGGAAGAGGAGCGACAGAAGATACGCTCCGGGCGCCCAGATGGAGTACGCCGTCGCCAGCGAGAGCAGGAGGGCCTCGGGATGCAGGAACAGCACCGCGAGCCCCAGGGCGATGCCCAGGACGGTGATGTAGCTGCGGCGCCGGCGCAGGTCGACCGTCTTGAACGACGGATAGCGCAGCGTGCTCACCATGAGGAAGGCCAGGGTGGTGACGATGGCCAGCCCTACGGCGGCCTGGAGTCGATCGGTGAGGCCCTGGGGCATGAAATGCACGATGGCCGCCACCTGCCCCGCTGCCGCCGGGATGGGCAGCCCCACGAAGTACCTCCCGTCCACGGCGTGCCGCTGCACGTTGAAGCGGGCCAGCCGGAGCGCGCCGCACACGACGAAGAGGAACGCCGCCAGCCACCCGGCGCGAGGGACCCAGTCCGAGAAGCCCCAGGAGTAGACGAGCAGGGCCGGCGCCACACCGAAGCTGATGACGTCCGCCAGGCTGTCGAGCTCGCCGCCGAACTCGCTCGCGGTTCCCGTGAGGCGCGCGATCCGGCCGTCGAGCATGTCGAGCAGGATGGCCCAGAAGACCAGGGGCGCGGCCTCGCCGTACTGGCCGTGGAGCGTCTTCACCATGGCCCAGAAACCCAGGAAGAGGTTGCCGGTGGTGAAGAGGCTGGGGAGGATCGCGGCGCCTCGGCGAAACGGTCCCGGGCGCTTCCGCGCCTCGCTCACGGGGCTTCCCCGAGCACCGACGTCCCGCCCTCGACGCGGTCGCCGACCTTCACGCGGATCCGGACGTCCGACGGCAGGAACACGTCCACGCGGCTGCCGAACTTGATGAGGCCGACGCGCTCGCCACGCTCCACCGGGTCGTTCACGCGCTTTCGGAAGACGATCCGCCGGGCGATGAGGCCCGCGATCTGCTTGAAGACGATTCTCCTCTTGCCGTCGTCCACGGTCACGCTGTTCTGCTCGTTCCTGAGCGACGCCTTGTCGTCGAAAGCCGGCAGGAACTCGCCCTTGTGGTAGTGCACCTCGGCGATCCGGCCCGAGATCGGCGAGCGGTTCACGTGGACGTCGAAGACCGAGAGGAAGATGGAGACCTGCGTCGCGCCCGCGCCCAGGGGGTTCCCCTCGGGAGCCGGGACGACCTTCACGACCTTGCCATCGGCGGGCGAAAGGACGAGCCGAGGGTCCGAGGGGATCGCACGCTCGGGGTCGCGGAAGAAGAACAGCGTGAAGACGCCCAGGGAGAGGATGGCCCCGCCGGCCCAGGGGTAACGGAGGCACACGGCCGCCCCCAGGAGCAGCAGCGTCGTGACGTACGGCCATCCTTCACGCGCGATGGGCATCGCGGCTTTCCCTCCGGCTCCCCTTCCGCCCCTGGTTCGAACGCTGCCGGCCTAAAGGCGGCGGAGGACCCGAAGGTCCTCCGCGAGACGAAGACACGTGACGTTCCCCGCTGGCCCGCGGGCCGGCGCTCCGGCGAGCCTGGCTAAATGTGTACCGCCCCTTCCCGATACTGGCGGGCGATCGCTTCCATCCGGTCCTTGACCTGCAGCTTCTTCTTCTTGAGGGTGGTCTCCTCCACCTGCTCCTCGTCTGTGAGCACCGCCTTCTCCGTCAGGGTCTGCAGCCGGGTCTCGTACTCGTGGTGCTGCTGTTCCAGACGGCGGTACTCCTCGTTCGTGAGCAGTCGCTCCTTCAGGACACCCGTACTCTGGGCCATCGGCACCTCCCGTATTCGCGGACTTGAGACCACGGTCCTGTGGATCGGCGTGGCACCGGACGGCAGGGGGAATCCCCTGTCGGCAGGAACCCTAGCACGCACCCCTGGAGATTTCAAGATTGATCCCGGAGGCCGCTGCGGCGCAGGAGCAGGGCGTCCTCGCACGGGCCGGTGTAGTAGCCGCGCCGCACGCCGGTCGTCTCGAAACCCAACGCCCGGTAGAGAGCCAGCGCGGCCCAGTTGCTCGCGCGGACCTCGAGATGTGCGGTCTCGGCCCCCCGACCACGCGCCGTCTCGAGTGCCAGCCGCAGAAGCCTCCGCCCCAGGCCTCGGCGCCGATGATCCGGGTGGACCGCGAGGTTGTGGATGTGCATCTCGTCGACGACGGTCTCGAACACGCAGTACGCGCGGATTCCGCGCTCGGGATCGCCCCGTCCGAAGGGCGCCCTCAGCACGAGGAAGAGCCCGCGTCCGGACGCCGCGAGCGCCTCTCGCAGGCCGCTCACGGCCCAGGGGTGGCTGAAGGAACGTCGCTCCAGGAGCGCGAGCGCCTCCAGGTCCTCGAGGCCCGCCTCCTCGAGGACGAGGGCCTCTCCGCTCACGGCCGGGACGCGGGACGGATGGCGGCTTCCCGGACGTACACCGGGCGGAGCTCCCCCGGTCCGGTGACCTCACCGCCGGCAACCCGCTCGGCGGCGAGGGTCGCGAGGGTGCCGGCCAGGAAGAGACCCCTCTCCGGCAGGATCGCCCCCGGCCGTCGGGACAGGATCAGCTCGCGGTAGAGGCGGGCCCCGTCCCCCGTGAAACCAGCCCCTTCGGGCACGCGCGCCAGAAAAGCGTCCGGGGCCTCGGCGGTGATGTCGCCCTGCCTCCGCGCCTCGCTGTCGTATAGCGCGCCGTAGACCTCACCGCGCCAGGCGTCCATCCACGCCACCAGACACGACGAGACGCCGCGGATCCGCGCCGCCAGGACGTCCAGCGCCGGGATCCCCACGCAGGGGCGTCCTGCGCCCAGCGCCAGGCCCTGGACGGTGCTGATCCCCACCCGCAGCCCCGTGAACGAGCCCGGGCCGGTCGCCACGGCGAAGGCGTCGAGCTCCGCCGGACGCAGGCCGAGGCTGCGGAGGAGGAAGTCCACGGCGGGAAGGATCCGCTTCGAGTGCGCGTCGGCGTCGAGGCGCACCTCGCCTCGCACCTCTCCCTCCGCCAGGAGCGCGACGCTGCCGCGCGCCGTCGTGGTGTCCACGGCGAGGAGGCGCACCGGATTAGCTTATACTCTCCGGCCGTGAGCGTGAAGAAGATCGGAATCCTGACCGGTGGGGGCGACTGCCCCGGCCTGAACGCCGTGATCCGCGCCGTGGTGCGCCGCGCCCAGTCCTTTCAGATCGAGGTCCTGGGCATCCGAAACGGCTGGCTGGGCCTGATCAGCGGCGACGTCGAGCCCCTGACTTCGTTCTCGGTCATCGGGATCCTTCCCAAGGGCGGGACGATCCTCGGCACGTCGCGGGTGAACCCCCTGCGGACGACCGAGGACCGCCAGAAGCTGCTGGCCAACTACCAGCGCTACGGCCTGGAGGCGGTCATCGCCGTGGGCGGGGACGGTACGCTCTCCGCCTCGCGTGAACTCTTCCACCTCGGCCTGCCCGTCGTCGGCGTGCCCAAGACCATCGACAACGACCTCAGGGGCACGGACTACACCTTCGGGTTCGACACGGCCGTCAACGTCGTCCGCGACGCCATCGACCGCCTCCACACCACCGCCGAGAGCCACCACCGCGTGATGGTCGTGGAGGTCATGGGGCACCGCGTGGGCTGGATCGCCACCTTCGGGGGTCTTTCCGGGGGGGCCGACTTCATCCTGATCCCGGAGAAGCCCTACCGCATCGAGGACATGTGCGCCGTCCTCGAGAACCGCCGCAAGCGCGGGCGTTCGTTCTCCATCGTCGTCGTCGCCGAGGGGGCCGCGCCCGCGGGCGAGGCCCTCCCCGAGAAGGTGGGCGAGGGCACGACCACCGGCATCGGCTACCGTATCGCCAAGGAGATCGAGGTCCGTCTCGGCATCGAGACCCGCGTCACGGTCCTGGGCCACATCCAGCGCGGCGGCTCCCCGACCGCGTTCGATCGGATCCTCGCCACCCGCTTCGGGATCCGGGCCGTGGACCTCGCACAGCAAGGCACCTTCGGGCAGATGGTAGCCCTCCAGGGCACGCGCATCGTCGCCGTGCCCCTCGACGAGGCCACCGCCGGCCCGAAGACCGTGGACCTCGAGCAGTTCGCCGACGCGGAAGTGTTTTTCGGATAGGACGCCACGAAGACACGGAGGACACGGAGCCCTTGAGAGCATGGTCGATGGTCCTCCGCGCTCCCCGTGACTCCGTCGCTCTGTCACCGCGATGACGGCTGCCGCCTCTCCCCAGACGCCGGCGATGCAGCAGTACCACCGCATGAAGGCGGAGCATCCCGGCGCGCTGTTGTTCTTCCGGATGGGGGACTTCTACGAGCTCTTCTTCGAGGACGCCGTCACGGCCGCGAAGGCCCTCGACATCGCCCTCACCTCGCGGTCCAAGGACAAGGACGGGACCCCCATCCCGATGTGCGGCGTCCCCCACCACGCCGCGCCCACGTACGTGGGCCGCCTGGTACGACAGGGCTTCCGCGTGGCCCTGTGCGAACAGATGGAGGACCCCCGCTCGGCGAAGGGCGTCGTGCGTCGCGAGGTGGTCCGCGTCGTCACGCCGGGCACGCAGCTCGAGGCCGCCGCCCTCGATGCGGGGGACAGCTCCTTCGTCATGGCCCTCTCCCCGGCGGAGTCTGCGGTCGGCGTCGCCTACCTCGACGCCACGACCGGCGCCTTCGTCGCGGCCGAGTGGCCGGGGCCCAACCGATGGGACCGCCTGCGGGACGACATGGGCTCCATGCGCCCCCGCGAGGTCCTCGTGCCCCGCGGAGCCGCGCTGCCGCCGTGGCTCGTCGACCCGACCCAGACGGAGGCGGCGATTCCGCGCACGGAGATCGAGGAGCGCACCTTCGATCCCCGCACCGCCCGACGCGAACTCCTCGGCCACTTCGGCGTCGTCACCCTCGAGGCATTCGGCTGCGAGAGCCTGCCCCACGCCGTGGCTGCCGCCGGCGCCGCCCTCCGCTACGTCCGCGAGACGCAGAAGCGCGACCTGACCCACGTCCTCGGGCTGCGCACGCGCGACGAAGGCGACGCTCTCGTCGTGGACGCCCTGACCCGCCGCAACCTCGAGCTCGTGGAGAGTCTCGCCGACGGCGGGCGCCGCGGGACACTCCTCGACGTCCTCGACGAGACGCGGACCCCCATGGGCTCGCGTCTGCTCCGCGACTGGATCCTGCGGCCCCTCGTGCGCGTCGAGGAGATCCAGGACCGCCTCGACGCCGTCGAGGAGCTGGCGTACCGCACGCTGGAGAGAGGACGCTTCCGCGACGCGGCGGGCGGCGTTCAGGACCTGGAGCGCATCCTCGGCCGCGTGACACTCGGCATCGCCGGCCCACGCGATCTCGTGGCTCTCGCCCGGTCCCTCCGCGCCTTGCCCGACGCCGAGAGCGCTCTGGCAGAGTGCATCGCCCCTCTCACCCGGCGGTCCGTCAAGGACCTCGACCCGCCCACGGACGTGGCGGCCGACGTGGAGGCGATTTTGGTCGAGGACCCGCCCGCGTCGGTGAAGGAGGGTGGCCTGGTCCGTGACGGCGTGGACCCCGAGCTGGACGAGCTGCGGGAGGTCAGCCGCGGCGGCCGCACCACGATCGCCGCCATCGAGGAGCGCGAGCGCCAACGGACCGGCATCGCGTCCCTGAAGGTGCGGTTCAATCGCGTCTTCGGCTACTACATCGAGATCAGCAAGGCGAACCTCGGCCTCGTGCCCTCCGATTACGTCCGCAGGCAGACCATCGTCGGCGGGGAGCGCTTCGTCACGCCGGAGCTCAAGGAGTACGAGGAGAAGGTCCTGCGGGCCGACGAGGGGATCCTGACCCGCGAGGCCGAGATCTTCGAGGCCCTCCGCGCCCGGGTGGCGGCCGAGGCGCGACGGGTCCAGGAGACCGCCCGGGCGGCCGCCGCGCTGGACGTCCTCGCGTCCCTGGCGGAGGTCGCCTGCCGCTACAACTACGTCAAGCCGCGGATCTCTCGCGGCGACGAGCTGGCCTACGCCGAGGGGCGGCATCCCATGATGGAGCGGCTGCTCCCCGACCCGTTCGTGGCCAACGACCTCGGGATGGGCGAGGGGGCGGCTCGGCTGTACATCCTCACTGGACCCAACATGGGAGGCAAGTCCACGTTCCTCCGCCAGACCGGCCTCATCGTCCTCATGGCGCAGATGGGCTCCTTCGTCCCGGCCCGCGAGGCGAAGGTCGGCGTCGCGGACCGCCTCTTCACCCGAGTCGGCGCCAGTGACCAGATTCTGCGCGGGCAATCCACGTTCATGGTGGAGATGCAGGAGACCGCCCACATCGTCCGCCACGCGACGTCCCGAAGCCTCGTGCTCCTCGACGAGATCGGCCGCGGCACGGCCACCTTCGACGGCCTCTCGATCGCGTGGGCCGTCGCCGAGCATCTCGCTGCGGACCCCCGCCCCGGCCCGAAGTGTCTCTTCGCCACCCACTATCACGAGCTCACCGACCTCGCGGCCGACATCTCCGGGGTCGGCAACCTGCACGTCTCGGCCCGCGAGTGGAAGGACGCGGTGGTTTTCCTCAGGAAGATCGAGCCCGGGGGGTCGGACCGGTCCTTCGGGATCCAGGTGGCGCGCCTGGCGGGGCTCCCCGCCCCTGTCGTCGTCCGTGCCCAGGAGATCCTCGGCAATCTCGAGCGGACGGAGTTCGACCGGGAGGGGCGACCGCGGATCGCCCACTCCGATGCCGGTTCTCCTTCCGGCGCCCGACAGCTCGCCCTCTTCTCCGGGCGGGACGAGGCCGTCCTCGAAGATCTGCGGCGGATCGAGGTCGACGGCCTCACCCCCCTCCAGGCCCTCACGCTGCTCGCCGAGCTGAAGAGGCGCCTCTCGTCCTGAGGCGGGGCCCGCACGATACGGCCCGTCTTGACCGTCTCGTCGGGGGCGACTTACACTGCGTCCGTTGAGCCCCCATCCCCTCCGAAGGAACCCGTGACCACGCGGCGGTGGGACCCTCTCCGGGATCTTCTGACCTTGCAGGAGAGGATGAACCGGCTCTTCGAAGAGGCGCTCCTCCGCACCCGCCCTCACGCCCCCGCGCTGTTGGCGAGCGGCTGGACGCCCATGGCCGACGTCTACGAGACGGCCGAAGGCTTCGTGGTGCAGGTGGAGCTTCCGGGCGTGGGCGAGGACGACGTGGAGGTCCACGTCGATGGCGACGAGCTGACGCTCCGGGGAGTGCGACGGATGGGATCCCCCATGCGGCCGGAGAGCTTCCACCGGATGGAACGGAACGACGGAGCCTTCTCGCGCACCTTCAAGTTCACCGAGGACGTCGATCCCGGCGGGGTCACGGCTCAGCTCCGGGACGGTCTGCTCCGTCTGGACCTCCCCAAGGCCCGTCGGCGCGCGCCCAGGCGCCCGCGCGGCGAGGATCCGGCGTGAGGAGGCGGTGGGGCACGCTCCTTCCCTTGGCGGGGGCCCAGGCCGCGCTCGTCAACGTCCGCGGAGAGCTGATCGGCATCGACACGGCGATCTGCTCGGAGAGTCGGAAGCGCGAGGTGCGCGTGCCCGTCGAGGAGGCGAGACCCGATGCCTAAGAAGGAGCTGGGAGAGATCCTCCGGGAAGCCGATCTCGTCAGCGAGACCCAGCTGGCCGAAGCCCTCGCCCTCCAGCGGACCTACGGGGAGCGCCTCGCGAGCATCCTCGTCCGGCAGCGGATCCTCACGGAGAAATTCGCGGTCACGTACCTCGGACGTCAGCTCGGCGTGCCCTCCGTCGACCTCTCGAAGCAGGAGATCGACATCGGCCTCCTCGAGGTCATCCCCCTCGAGCTGTGCGAACGACACCTGATCTTCCCCGTGAAGGTCGAGGGAACCCGCCTGCAGCTCGCCATGTCTGACCCCATGGACCACGTTCTCGTCTCGGAGATCGAGTTCAAGACCGGGGTCCGACTCGCCCCGATGATCGCCCTCGAGTCGAGCATCAAGAACGCCATCGTCGAGGCTCGTCGGGCCCTGAAGGCGGGACGCAAGACCATCGCGCCCAACGTCCAGCGCCCGCGGGAGTCCGAGGCTCCCGCGGCGTCGTCCCACGCCCCGACGGCTGCGGCGCCCAGCCCCCCGCGCCCCGTGCCCCCGGCGCCTCTGGCACCCCTCGAGGAGCGAGAGCGGGCGATCTTCGAGACCCTGGCGGGAGCTCCCCTCCTGACGACCCCGCCGCCCGCCCCGGCGGCGCGCGTGCCCGCCGTGGAGGAGGTCCAGACGATCCTCGTCGTGGACGACGACGAGAACATCCTCAAGCTCATCCAGACGATCCTCCAGACGCGCCGCTACAAGGTCCTCACGGCCAAAGCGGGACGCGAGGCCCTCGCCAAGGTCCGCGAGGCCATGCCCGATCTCGTGATCCTCGACGGCATGCTCCCCGAAGTCCACGGCTTCGAGATCTGCCGCCAGCTCAAGACCAGCGAACGCTTCCGCCACATCCCGGTCATCATGGTCTCCGCGGTACACACCGGCTGGCGCTTCGCGGCCGACGTCAAGGAGAAGTACGGGGCGGACGACTACGTCGAGAAGCCCTTCGACCCCGCCGACCTCCTTCGCCGCGTCGAGGTCCTCATGAACCGGGCGCCCGCGGTGCCGGCCGACTCGGAGGCGGCGGCCCGCCAGCACCTCAAGGAGGGCGTCATCGCCCTCAAACAGGACCGACTCGACGACGCCGTCGCCGCCTTCAAGCGCGGCCTCGCCATCGACCAGTTCAACGACATGCTCCACTACTACCTGGCGATGACCTACGAGAAGAAGGACATGGTCTTCCATGCCATCGACCACTACGAGAAAGCCATCCAGAACAACCCGGACTTCTACGACGCCATCACCTCGCTCGCGAACCTCTACCAACGCCAGGAGTTCTGGCGGAAGGCCGTGGAGATGTGGGAGCTGGCCTTGGCCGCCACCAAGGACGAGAGCGTCCGCGCCCGGATCAAGGACCACCTGCTGAGCCTGCTGTAGCAAGAGTTGCGCCGCCACCCGCACAGGAATCGAACCGGAAGGGGCTCGGCGCGAGGGGTGATCAGTCGAAGGACTTCTCGAAGTCGGGCTGGACGATGATCTCGCGGCCCTCGATGTGGATGAGCCCCTGGCGCTCGAGGTCCTTGAGCATCCGGGTGACCGTCTCGCGGGTCGTCCCGATGCGGTTGGCGATCTCCTGGTGCGTCGCCCGGCGGAAGGCGATGCGGCCATCCTTGAGGCGTTTGCCCTCCTCGCGCGCCATGTCCAGGATCACCCGGGCCACGCGCCCGTAAACGTCGAGTAGAGCGAGGGTGGAGATCTGGTGGTTCGCCCGCCGCAGCCGCTGGGTCAGGACTTTGATCAGTGCGGTGGTGATGCTCGCCTTCTCGGAGACGACGCCCTGGAAGTCCGCCCGGTTCAGCGCCAGAAGCTCGCTCTCCTCGACGGCGATGGCCGTGGCCGAGCGGGGCTCGTTGTCGAGGAGCGCCATCTCCCCGAAGAAGTCTCCCGGTCCCAGCACCGACAGGATGATCTCGCGCCCGTCGTCTCCGAGGATCGTGACCTTGATGCGCCCCTCGACGATGACGAAGAGGCTGTCCCCTTCCTCGTTCTCGAAGAAGACCACGGTGTCCTTCGGGTAGCGGCGGCGCGAGGTGAGCCGGGCGAGGGCCGCGGTGTCGTCGTCGCTCAGCTCGGCGAAGATGGGAACGGTGCGCAGCAGCTCGCGGTCGTCCATGCCGGTGGCCTCCGGGACGCATCCTACCAGCAAACCCCGACGCTCGCCTCAGGGCCCCACGAGGCGCACCAGGGCCTCGACCACCGCGGCGGCATCCTGTCCCGAGACGGGCCGCCAGGCTTCGAAGGCACCCTCGGGTGTCAAGTCCATGAGGCCCGTGGCCACGGCCCGTGACGCCGCCCCGTGGAAGAGGTTGTTCGCCGACATGTCCTTCAGCACGGGACCGGCGCCCGTCGGGACCTTGAGGAGGTCGAGGACCCGCGCCACGGCCCGCGCGAGGTCGCCACGCCGCACCATGGCCGCGGGCTGGAACGTGTGGTTCGGATACACGTCCATGACGTCGAGGGCCAGGACCTCGAGGATGTGCTCTCGGGCCCACGACCCCGAGATGTCCACGGCGACCCGCGGCTCGCCCCGGGGCATCCGGGCGAGGGCTCCGACCTTCACGGCCACGAGGGCCGCGAGGTCGGCGCGGGTGATCCGCGGCGCCGCGAAGATGCGCTGGTACTCCGGCGGCATCTGCTGCAGCTCCCACGCCCGCCGGGCGTCGAGGGCCCGCTGCAGGGCCTCGGCATCCTTCGGATCGCGTGTGAGGGCGCGGCGGTAGGCCTCGAGGGCGCCCGCGTGGTCCCCGCGCTCCGAGAGCACGTCTCCCAGGCGGAACATGACCTGGCGGTCCCCTCCTGGATCGGCCCGGAGCAAGGCGACGGCCTCGTCGATCTCACCGCGGCCCGCCAGCAACTCGGCCAGCTCCACGCGCAGCCCTCCGAGCTCCGGCGCCACGTCGAGGGCGCGCGCGAACTCCTCGATGGCCCGTTCCGGGTCTCCGGCCCCCAGGGCGCCGCGCGCCTCCGCCACCCGCCGCTCGGTGACCTGCAGCTTCACCTCTCCGAGCCGCCGGCGCACCGTCGCATCGGTCGCGTCCACGGCCAGCGCGCGCCGATAGTAGGCGAGCGCCCGCTCGGGATCCCGCCGGCGCACGGCCGCCGACCCGGCGCCGAGGAGCCCCGGCAGGTAGTCGGGCCGGGAGGCGAGCGCTGCCTCGAAGCCACGCCCCGCTTCGTCGAACCGCCCGGCGCGGAGGAGAGCGTAGGCGAGGCCCACGCGGGCCGGCACCAGGTCCGGGCGGCGCTCGAGGAGCTTCCGGAAGTCCTTCTGGGCCGACGATGACCGCCCGGCCAGGACGTCCCGCCAGGCCTCGTCCACCCGGCGCGCCTCCTCGGCCCGCAGCTCCCCGGCTCGGGCGACGGGAAAGACGTAGTCCTCCCCTTCGGGGAAGCGGGGCCGCACCGCCGGCGCGCACGCCAGGACCGCGAGGACGGCGAGCGCCAGGGAGCCCCGCAGGAAGCGGGGCATCAGCAGAGGTGCCCCCGGTACCGGTCCACGAAGCGAGCGGGTATCTCGGCCCGGATACGCACCTCGTCCCCGTGGACCTCGTGGGAGACCACCTTGCCGGCAGTGTAGACGCCGGCGATGCCACGGGCGTCGGCGGCGTCGAAGCGGAGTCGAACGGTGCGCGGAACGAGGTCCAGCCGCGCGGCCAGGACCCCGGCCAGCGACTCCAGCCCCTCGCCCGTTCGCGCCGAGAGGAGCACCGCGTCGGGACGACTGGCCAGAAGGACGCCGTGACGCGCCGGCGCGACCTCGTCCCTCTTGTTCAGCACCTCGATGCGCGGCCGTTTCCCCGCGCCGATCTCCTCCAGCACGACGTTCACCGCCGCTTCGCGCTGGTCCAGGTCCTCTGCCGAAGCGTCCAGGACGTGGAGCATCAGGTCGGCCTCCACGACCTCCTCGAGGGTGGCCCGGAAGGCGGCGACCAGAGAATGGGGCAGCTTCTGGATGAACCCGACGGTGTCCACGAGGAGCACGTCGCGGCCCGATCCCAGGCGGGCGCGGCGGACCAACGGGTCGAGAGTCATGAAGAGCTGGTCGGAGACGGCCGCTCCCGCCCGCGTGAGCGCGTTGAAGAGCGTCGACTTGCCCGCGTTCGTGTAGCCCACGAGGGCCACGATGGGCGTCTCGGAGCGCTGCCGCGCCTCGCGCCGGGTATGGCGGTCGCGCCGCACCTTGTCGATCTCGCGGCGCACCGCCCGGATCCGCTGACGGATCCGGCGCCGGTCGGTCTCCAGCTTCGTCTCCCCGGGGCCGCGCGTTCCGATTCCGCCCCCCAGGCGCGAGAGCATGACGCCTTTGCCCGTCAGCCGCGGCAGCAGGTAGTCGAGCTGCGCGAGCTCGACCTGGAGCCGCCCCTCGCGGGAGCGCGCGCGCCGGGCGAAGATGTCCAGGATCAACTGGGTCCGATCGAGTGTCTTGCGTCCGACGGCCTGCTCCAGGTTGCGCTGCTGCGCGGGCGACAGGTCCTCGTCGAAGAGCAGGACGTCCGCCCCCTTCTCCTCGGAGAGGCGAGCCACGTCCTCGACCTTCCCCCGTCCGATCAACGTCGCCGGGTCCGGGCGTTTCCTCTCCTGGATGAGGCTTCCGACGACCGTGGCCCCGGCGGCGCGGGCGAGGAGCCCCAGCTCGGCCACGGACGCCTCGGTGCGGGAACGTGGGCCTCCGCCCGACGCCAGCCCGACCAGCAGGGCGCGTTCGGCGGAGGCAGAAGGGTTTCGTGGTTCGGTCGCGATGGGCTCTGGGGCCTCCCTGTGTTTCGATTCTAGCAAGGCGCGCCCGAAAGCAAAACGGCCTGGACGTCGCGCCAGGGGATCGCGCCCGCCCGCAGCAGCCGGGGCGGCTGCGTCGCCACGTCCACGATCGTGGATCCCTGGGGTCGTCCGGGTCCCGCGTCGAGCGCCAGGCCCGCCGCCTCTCCTACGGCTGCGACCGCCTCCGCGCACGTCAGCGGAGCCGGTCCGCCCGACCGGTTGGCGGAGGTCGAGACGAGCGGCCCGGTCTCGCGACAGAGCTCCCGAGGGAGAGCGAGGCCCGGAACGCGCACGGCCACGGTCCCCCCGCCCGCAGTCACCTCGGCGGGCACGCCGGGCGCGGCGAGCAGCACCAGGGTCAGGGGCCCCGGCCAGAACCGTGCCGCCAACCGTTCGGCCGCGGGCGGCCACCCGGCCGCCAGCCCCCGCGCCTGAGCCGCGTCGGCCGCGACGAGGGGAAGGGCCTTGCCGGCCTCCCGCCCCTTCGCCGCGCGAACCCGCTGCCCGACCCCCGGTTCCCCGGCGCGGCCGCCAAGGGCATAGAGCGTGTCCGTGGGATAGATCAGCAGCTCTCCGCGCCGGAGCGCGTCGACTGCGCGGGCGACGACCGCCTCATCGGGCGTCTCGCCGCGGACCGGGAGGGTCTCCACTTACGCGGGAGCGCCCCCGGCGGCGCCGACGTCCGCGGGGGCCCAGGACGTGTCGATGCCGTTCTTCTTGAACGCGTTGATGAGACCGACCTTGTCCTGGGTCTTCGCGTACGCCTCCTGTGGCTCGACGACCTTCTTCTTCACGAGGTCCACGAAGCTGTCGGTCATCTGGCACATGCCGTACTTCTTCCCGGTCTGCATGATGGAGGGGATCTGGAAGATCTTCGACTCGCGGATGAGATTCGAGACCGACGGTATCCCGATGAGGACCTCGAGGACGGGGACCCGACCGCCGCCGATCTTCTTGCAGAGCATCTGGGAGATGACGCCCTTCAGGCTCGAGGCGAGCATCACGCGGATCTGGCTCTGACGGTCCGCCGGGAACTGGTCGATGATCCTGTCCACCGTCGAGGGGGCCGAGGAGGTGTGCAGCGTCCCGAAGACCAGGTGCCCTGTTTCCGCGGTCTCGATGGCGATGGAGACGGTCTCCAGGTCGCGCATCTCCCCCACGAGGACGATGTCGGGGTCTTCGCGGAGGGCGGCGCGGAGCGCGTCCTTGAAGGAGTCGGTGTGCTCGCCCACCTGTCGCTGGTTGATCAGGCACCTCTTGTTGTCGTGGACGAACTCCAGGGGGTCCTCGATGGTGATGATGTGGTCGGTGCGATTGCGGTTGATGTAGTCGACGAGGGCGCAGAGCGTCGTGGACTTCCCCGAGCCCGTGGGCCCCGTGACCAGGATCAACCCCTTGGGCAGGTGGCAGAGCTGGAGGATCTCCTGGGAGAGGCCCATGTCCTCCGCGGCGATGATCTTCGTAGGGATGACCCGGAACACGCCGCCCATTCCCTTGCGATCCATGAAGAAGTTGCACCGGAAGCGGGCGAGGCCGGGAATCTCGCAGGCGAAATCGGTGTCATGGCGCCGCTTGAACTCCTCGCGGTTCCGCTCGGGGGCGATGGGCCAGAGGATCCGCTCGACATCCGCGGGGCCCAGTACGGGTCGTCCGGGGATCGCCTTGACCTCGCCATCGTGGCGCAGCATCGGAGGGCAGCCCGTCGAGAGGTGGAGGTCGGACGCCTTCCACTCGACCATGGTCCGGAAGAGCTCCTCCATCTCGGCCGCAGGTCCGCTTCCGGTGACCGGGCGGGGCGCCGGTACGGCCGAAACCGGTGCGGGCGCGGGTGTGGCCTCGGGCGAGCGCGCGCCCACGGCGGCCCGGCCCGGCAGACGGACCACGCTCTGGCACTTCGGGCACTTGACGCCGAACGGCCGGTCCGGGACCTTCGCGTCGTCGATGCCGATCACGTGGGAGCACTGGGGGCAGCTCGCTTGCATCACTCCTCCCGGACCTCGATGACGCGCGTGATCCGCTCCTTCTGCACCAGGTGGTGCTTGTCGCCGTCGCGCAGCGTGAGGAAGGCCTGCGGGCGGTTCAGGTAGTCGAGGACGCGGATCTGGTTCTGGGGCATGTCGAGGATCAGGCTGCCCTCCAGCCGGCGGTCCTCGGCTTCGAGGATGACGCGCCGGACCGGGTTCGACGCTTCCTCGGGGATGTCGCCTTCGTCCGCGAGGGCAGGGACGGTCAGGACGAGGACCTCGCGCTTGTTGAGAACGACCGGCGCCTTGGCGTCGTCCGGCAGGAACGGGAAGAAGGGGGCAGCCTCGTTCATCCACTCCTCCGGGCGCATCGGCCCCGGATGGCGCGACGCCGTGGCCGGCACGAAGATGCGCCCCACGAAGCTGCGCCCGTCGGCGCACAGGATCTCCGCCGTGAGCGCGATGGTCGGCACACGCAGCTCGCTCATGTCCCGCTCCTTGAATTGCGGCCCATTATCCGTCGCCGCCAGGGACCGTCGCAATGCGCCCCGCCGCCCAGAGGATCTGCCGCGCGATCCCGCGGAGCAGCGACGCCTCGCGCGGCGTCGGCGACGCGCGGACGAGGAGCCCACGGATCTCGCCGAGGATCCCCTCGGGGTTCCGCGGGTTCAGGTAGCCGATGCCGAGGAGGCCCCGGCCCAGGTCGCCGAGGGCAGCCTCGATCTCCCCGGCCGACGCCTGCGCCGGGATCGCGGCAGGGACCTCCTCCCTCGCGCCCACGGCGATCTCGTAGGCCACGACGAGAACCGCCTGGGCCAGGTTCAGGGAGGGCTGGGCCGGATCGGTGGGAACGTGGACCCGCTGATGGCAGAGCGCCAGCTCCTCGCCCGTCAGCCCGGATGCCTCCGGTCCGAAGACCACGGCCACCCGTCCTCCGCCAGCGCGGGACGCCCCCTCCAGGGCGAGACGCCGCGCCGTCCACGACCCCTCGCCACCGCGAGAAGACGTCCCCACCACGAGGGCCGCGTCCGATACGGCGCCCGCGAGCGAGGTGGCCCGCTCCGCGCCGTCGAGCACGTCCCAGGCACCGTAGGCGAGCGCTCGCACGTCGGCGCGCTGCATCGTCTCCCCCTCCGGGCCGCCGACGAGCCGCAGCCTCCGCAGCCCCATGTTCTTCATGGCCCGACAGGCCGCAGCCACGTTCGCAGGCCGGGCCGGACGGACGAGGACGACGTCGACACGCGAGGGGTCCAAGGTGCCGGCAGTCTAGCACCCCCACCGCTATAATCAGGGATGCTCGCTCGGGCGGGACGGCCCTCGTGAGGATCCTGAGGCCCGTGCCGCGGGCGGTCGCCCGCCCTCTCTCCGCGCTGATCGTCCTCGCCTGGCTCGTCCAGATGGGCGTTCTCCTGCACCGCACCGTCGCGACCGGGGTGTCCGCCGCGACCCTGGCCGCCGATATCGGCCGCTACGGTGCCGGCGCTCAATGGAAGGGGGTCTACTACAAAGGGCACAAGATCGGGTTCATGGTGGGGCAGACCGTCCCGACCGACGACGGATACCTACTCCAGGAGGAGGGGCAGCTCCAGATGACGCTGTTCGGGTCCTCGACGGCGGCGCGCCTCAAGACCAGCGTCCAAGTGGACCGGGAGTTCATGCCGAGATCCTTCTCCTTCTCCCTCGACCCTGGTACGGGCCCAATCGAGGTGGACGGGCGGCTCGACGGCCGGACTTTGCACCTCACCATCCGGACGTCTTCGGGGACGCGCACCGAGGCCCGCGAGATCCCCGAGACGCCCCTTCTCGCGTTGAACCTCCCGCGACGCCTTGCGGCCGAGGGGCTTGCTCCCGGCAAGAGGTTCACGGTCTCCGCTTTCGACCCCGCGACGTTGCGCAACGCCCCGATGACCGTCGTCGTCGAAGGGCGGGAAGTGGTGTGGGCCGCGGGCCGACCTGTGCCGGCCTTTCGGGTGCAGACGGAGTTCTCGGGCATCACGTCCTCCTCGTGGGTCACCGACGTCGGCGAGGTAGTCAAGGAAGAGAGCCCGATGGGGCTCGTCGTCCTCCGGGAGACGCGGGACCAGGCCACCGCTCTCGCGGTCCCGGGCGACGTGCGCGGCGACATGCTCCGCGCGGCCGCCGTGGTCCCCGAACCGCCGCGCCGCATCGACGATCCTGCCTCGGTGACCCTCCTCCGCTTCCGCCTCGAGGGCGGAGACTTCGCCGAGGCCGACCTCCAGGGTGCGGGCCAGCGCGTCTCGGGAGGGGAGTTCGAGATCGTGAGCCCGAGGAGCCTCGCGGCGGGCCCCGCTGACCCCGAGGCCGCCCGCTTCCTGGCCCCCGAACCCCTCATCGAGAGCGACGCGCCCGAGATCGCCGAGGAGGGGCGCAGGGCTGCGGCTGGCGCATCGTCCCACCGTCTCGCCGCCGAACGGTTGACTCGCCACGTCGCCGCGCTCCTCGAGAAGCGGCCGACAGTGAGCCTGCCGTCGGCCCGCGAGGTTCTCCGCACGCGCATCGGGGACTGCAACGAGCACACGGCGCTCTACGTGGCCTTGGCGCGGTCCCTCGGGATCCCGGCCCGCGTGGCCGTGGGCCTCGTGTACGTCCAGGGCGCCTTCTACTACCACGCGTGGCCCGAGGTCTACCTGGCCGGCCCCGCGGGGCGGGGCTTGTGGCTGCCCGTGGACCCAACCCTCAACCAGTTCCCCGCGGACGCGACCCACGTGCGGCTCATCCGGGGAGGGCTCGACCGCCAGGCCGCCCTTGTGCAGTCCATCGGGCGGCTCAAGATGAAGGAGCTCCACGTGGAGCTGCGCCCGGGTTCCGTTCCGATCCTGGTGGGTCGTGCCCCGGCCAACGCGCCCCAGCCACTGGAGCTGACCCTGCCACGTCGAGACGGCGGCGGCCGCTGGTGCTGGTCCCAACCCGACTAGGAAGGGCATGATCCAGGTCATCGATCTCGTCAAGCACTACGGCAAGTTCACTGCCGTCGGCGGCGTCTCGCTGAACGTTCGCCCCGGCCAGATCCAGGGGTTCCTCGGACCCAACGGGGCAGGCAAGACCACGACGATCTGCATCATCGCGGGCCTCCTCAAGCCCACGTCGGGACACGTGGTGATCGACGGCCACGACCTGGCGACGCGACCCGAAGCCGCCAAGGCCGCCCTGGGCTTCATCCCCGACCGGCCCTTCCTTTACGAGAAGCTCACCGCCAGGGAGTTTCTCCGTTTCCACGGCGGTCTGTACGGCCTCGACGGCGACGGCATGGACCGTCGGATCGCCGAGATGCTGGAGTTGTTCGAGCTCAGCGCCTGGGCTGGAGAGCTCGTCGAGGCCTTCTCTCACGGGATGAAGCAGCGGCTGGTCATGTGCGCCGCCTTCCTCCACCGGCCGAAGGCCGTCGTCGTCGACGAACCGATGGTCGGCCTCGATCCGCGCGGCGCGCGGCTCATCAAGGACGTCTTTCGGGCCATGAGCCGGAAGGGCGTCGGGATCCTCATGAGCACCCACACCATCGAGGTCGCCGAGGAGATGTGCGACGATATCAGCATCATTCTCCAGGGACGCATCATCGCCCGGGGCACGGTGGACGAGCTGCGCTCCCTGGCGGGTGGACAGGACGAGCAGCTCACGCCGGTCTTCCTGAAGCTCACGGGCGGCTCGGGCTTCCAGGAGATCCCCGATGCCCTCTGAGGGCGGCGCGGTCTTCGCCCGCCCGTTCACGTACCTTCTGAGCCCGGTGGTCTGGGGAGCCCGGAACCGCGCCCAGCGCCGCCAGCCCGGCGACGCTGCCCGGGCCGCCGTCTTCGCCGGCGTCGGCCTCGTCGTGGCGGCCCTGGTGTTCGGCGTGGTCTTCTGGCTGACGTGGCAGCTGCTGTCCTACGAGGAGCTGGGCGAGTACCTCGTCCGGCTCGGCCTCTCGTGGCTGTTCCTGACCTTCCTCTCGTTCCTGGCCTTCAGCGCCGTGGTCACCGCCCTCTCGACGTTCTTCCTCTCCGAGGACCTGCGCCTGGTCCTGGCGGCTCCCGTGACCGCGGAGCGCTTCTTCTACGCCCGCTTCGCCAAGACGGCAGGACAGGCCTCCTGGATGGTCGTGACCTTCATGCTTCCCGTGCTCCTCGCCGTGGGGCTGGCCCGGTGCGCGAGCGGAGCCTACTACGCGGCGATCCCCCTGACCCTGGTCCCGTTCGTCCTCATCCCGGCGGCAGCCGGGTCGGTGGTGACCCTCGCCCTCGTGAACATCTTCCCGGCGCGCCGGGCTCGCGACATCCTGATGCTCATGGGGCTCCTCTTCGCCGTGGCGCTGGTGATGCTGCTCCGGTTCCTCCGTCCCGAGCGCCTGCTCTCGGTCCAGTCGCTCCCCGACATCACGGGGTTCTTCGCGACGATCCAGTCGCCGGTGACGCCACTCCTGCCCTCCTTCTGGGCCGGGGAGGCGCTCTTCGCCGCCCTGCAGGGCGACGTGGACTGGCTGCACGCCGGTGCGCTCTGGACCACGGCCCTCGCCTTCACGGTGCTCGCGCGCGCGGTCTTCGGCCGCCACTACTTCGCCGGATGGAGCAAGGCTCAGGAGGCCCGCAAGGCGAGATTCACGAGCCTCGCCCTCCTCGAGCGCCTCATCGGACTGCTCCCCGCGCCGACGCCCACGCGGAGTCTCCTCATCAAGGACCTCAAGATCTTCCTCCGCGACACGACCCAGTGGTCGCAGCTGCTGCTCCTGCTGGCCCTCGTGATGGTGTACCTCTACAACTTCCGCGTCCTGGACCTCGACCGGCTTCCGTACATGAGCGCCTTCGTCAAGAACGCGTATGCCTTCGTCAACCTGGCCATGGCGGGACTCGTCCTCTCGGCGGTGGCGGTGCGCTTCGTGTTTCCGGCGGTCTCGGTCGAGGGACCGGCGTTCTGGTTGGTGCGCGCGTCGCCGGTCAGCATGCGCTCGTTCCTCTGGTCCAAGTTCTGGGCCGGCCTCCTGCCAGTGCTCGTCCTCGCCGAGACGCTGACCATCGTGTCCAACGAGTTCCTGGGCGTCGCCCCTTTTCTCAAGGCCGTGGACGCCTTGGCCGTCCTCTTCATGACTTTCGCCCTCGTGGGGCTCGCCGCCGGCATGGGCGCCCGCCATCCCCTCTTCAGCTACGAGAACGTCACCCAGGTAGCGGGCTCGTACGGGGGGGTCGCCTTCATGATCCTCGCGGTCCTCTACGTCCTCGTGGAGATCGCCCTGGTGGCCTGGCCTTCGTCGGTCTACCTGTGGTACGACTACCGCGACGTTCCGATCCCCGCGTGGCGTCAGGCCCTCATGGCTGCCGCGTTCGTCCTCGCGGCCGCGGTGAGCCTGGCGACGTTCTGGATCCCCATGAGGCGGGGGGTCGCCGCACTCGAGCGCCTCGGGAGCTGAGGCCGTGATCCTCAAGGCCGACTTCCACATCCACACCCGGGAGGATCCCCACGACTTCATCCGTTACACTGCCGTCGAGCTGCTCGTGGCCGCCGCCCGACAGGGCTTCGACGTGCTCGCCTTCACGTGCCACAACAAGCGGATCCACACAGAGGACCTGCGCCAGCGGGCCGAGGACCTCGGCATCCTCCTCATCCCGGGGGCCGAGGCCGCCATCGAAGGCAAGCACACGCTGCTCCTCGACATGCCGTACGGACGGTGGCGGGTTCGGACCTTCGAGCACGTGCGGGACCTCCGGCGCTGCGGCGGGCTGGTCATCGCCCCTCACCCCTTCTTCCCCGCCCCCAAGTGCCTGAACGGCAAGCTCCGCGAGAACCTCGACGTGTTCGACGCCGTCGAATTCTCCCACTTCTACACGAGGACCGTGGACTTCAATAGGCGGGCGGTGGATTACGCCCGGCGCATGGGGTTGCCGCTCGTGGGGACCTCGGACTGCCATCGCCTGTGGCAGCTCGGGACGACCTACAGCCTGGTCGATGCCGAAGCGAGGACGATCCCGGCCGTGTTCGCGGCGATCCGGGCTGGACGAGTCCGGGTCGTCACGGCGCCCCTCGAGCCCCTCCGGGCCCTGGCCCGCCTCGGCTCTCGCGTGCCGGGCCACCGCCCCACGGGCTGACGGGCGCTTCCGGCCCACGGGTCAGCTCTGCTAACATGGTCCGGATGAAGCGCAACCCGACGCGCCCCGTGAGGGTCGGGCGCACCACGCTGGGCGGGGGTCATCCCGTGGCCGTGCAAAGCATGTGTGCCACCCGCACACAGGACGTAGACGCCACAGTGGAGCAGGCCGAAGCCATTCGAAGGGCCGGCGGGGACCTCGTCCGCGTCGCCGTCGACGCCCCGAAGGACGTCGAGGCCCTCTCCGAGGTCCGCCGCCAGACGACCGCAAACCTCGTCGTGGACCTCCAGGAGAACTACCGTTTGGCCGCCCGGGTCGCGCCCCACGTGGACAAGGTCCGCTACAACCCCGGCCACCTGTACCACCACGAGAAGGACAAGCCCGTCCTGCAAAAGGTGCGCTCTCTCGTCGAGGTGGCCCGGGAGCACGACTGCGCCGTCCGGATCGGCGTGAACTGCGGAAGCGTGGATCCCGACATCAAGGCGCGTTACCCCGGGGACGACGTGCAGGCCATGGTCGAATCGGCCCTGGAGCACTGCCGCTACATGGACGACCTGGGATTCGACCGCTACGTCGTGAGCCTCAAGGACTCCCACCCGCGAAAGGTGATCGAGGCGAACCAGCGTTTCGCGGCCGCCCGGCCCGACGTCCCGCTCCACCTCGGCGTCACCGAGGCGGGGATCCCGCCCGAGGGGATCGTCAAGACACGGGTCGCGCTCGAACAGCTCCTCTCCCGGGGCATCGGCGACACGCTCCGCGTCAGCCTGACCCTGCCGAACCCCCGCAAGCACGAGGAGATCCTGGTCGGAAGGCAAATCCTGGCCGACATCGCAGCAGGGCGCTTCCGATCGGTGCCGGTCTTCGACGACGACACCCTGAACATCATCTCCTGCCCGTCCTGCTCGCGGGTGGAGAACGAGCGCTTCGTGGAGCTCGCCGAGGCCGTCAAGGCCATGACGGTGTACGCGCAGCGCCATGCCCTCACCATCGCCGTGATGGGGTGCCGGGTGAACGGCCCCGGAGAGACCGACGACGCGGACCTGGGGCTCTGGTGCGGTCCGACCCACGTCAACCTGAAGCGCCGGACCGAGAGCATCGGGGCCTTCACCTACGACGAGATCTTGCCGCGCCTCAAGCAGGAGCTGGACGCACTCATCGCCAGCCGCACCGCCGTCGAGGCGGGTTAGCTACCGCGGGGGCCGCGTGGCGAGGCCATCGCGCTCCATGTCGGCGTCGACCATCAGGCGGACGAGCTCCCGGAAGGTGACCCGCGGCGCCCAGCCGAGCTTCGTCCTCGCCTTCGCGGGGTCGCCGAGGAGGAGGTCCACCTCCGCGGGCCGGAAGTACTTGGCGTCGACCCTGACGTAATCCTGCCAGTTCAAGCCCGCGTAGGAGAAGGCTTCCTCGAGGAACTCGCGCACGGAGTGCGTCTCACCCGTTGCGACGACGTAATCGTCGGGGCGCTCCTGCTGCAGCATGAGCCACATGACCTCGACGTAGTCCTTGGCGTATCCCCAGTCGCGCTTCGCCTCGAGGTTGCCGAGGCGCAGATCCCTCGCCCGACCCCTCTTGATCGCCGCAAGGCCCATGGTGATCTTGCGCGTCACGAAGTTCTCCCCGCGGCGCGGGGACTCGTGGTTGAAGAGGATTCCATTCGAGACGTGCAGCCCGTAACTCTCGCGGTAGTTCACCGCCATCCAGTGACCGTACACTTTCGCCACGGCGTAGGGCGACCGAGGATGGAAGGGCGTGCGCTCGGTCTGCGGCGTCTCCTGGACCAGGCCGTACATCTCGGAGCTCCCCGCCTGATAGACGCGGGTGGGGAGCCCCAGATCCCGGGCGGCGTCGAGGAGCCGCAGGACTCCCATGGCCGTGACGTCGGCGGTGTACTCGGGCATCTCGAACGAGACCTTCACGTGGCTCTGCGCGCCGAGGTTGTAGACCTCGTCCGGCCGGATGGTCTCGAGGGCTCGCACCAGGCTGTTCTGGTCCACCAGGTCCCCGTAGTGGAGGATCAGGCGCTCGCGGACGTGGTCGATGCGCCAGGTGTTGAACGAGCTGCTCCGGCGCACGAGGCCGTGGACCTCGTAGCCCTTCTCGAGGAGAAACTCGGCCAGGTAGCTGCCGTCCTGGCCGGTGATGCCGGTGATGAGGGCCTTCTTCACGGTCAAGAGTACCTCCCCGCCTCTAGGGCGAGGTGTGAATCTACACCGACTGGGCGCCGGAGGCCAAAGGCGTCGGCGGACGAGGATCGACCGGGGGAATGAAAAGGGACCGCTTTGCTGCCCGTGACCACGCGGCTGCCGGAAACCCCGTCCGGCCGAGCGGCCGAACGTTCCCGACGACCACGACGCGGCTCCCTCCAAACCACGCCGTCACCGTCGGAGGTCCCGACGCGCCAGCGCTTGCGGCCACTGGAGCGAGGCGGTCCCTATTCGGTGGGAGACCTGTGCAGGACGCATGCCAAACCAGACGCTGCGAGTAAGTCAGTGTAAAATAATGACTTACTGCGCTGCACGCTCTCCTCTTGGTCTTCGGATGATGCAGATTCTCAACTACGAGTTATCAGACGTACAACATCACGCCCGGGATCGCGACGGGGGCCGGATCCCGAGCTGCTTCATTTTCCGATAGAGGTTCGTCCTCTCGATCCCCAGGTCCCGGGCCGTCTCCCCCAGGTTCCCCTTGTTGGCGGTGAGGCGGTGAAGGATGTACTCCCGCTCGAAGCGGGCGCGGGCCTGCCTGAGGGGCAGGGCGCCGTCGCTCACCGCGCCGCTCGGCATGTGGAGCGCCGCCATGACGTCCTCGTGACCCACGACGTCCTTGCCCACGAGGACGACCAGCCGTTCCATGAGGTTGCGCAGCTCGCGCACGTTGCCGGGCCACGGCATCTGCACCAGGAGGTCCACGGCACGAGAGGACAACCGCTTCGGCTTGACCCCGTTCTCGACGCTGGCGAGGCGGAGGAAGTGCTCCGCCAGCTCGGAGATGTCCTCCCGGCGCGCCCTCATGGGAGGCACGGCGATCGTCAGGACGTTGATGCGGTGGTAGAGATCCTCGCGGAAGGTACCCGCTGCGATCTCCTCGAGGAGGTTCTTGCTGGTCGCCGCCAGGATCCGCACGTCTACGGGACGACTCTCGGAGCTCCCGACCGGCATCACGATGCCCTCCTGGAGCACGCGGAGGAGCTTCGCCTGGGTCATGAGGCTCATGTCCCCGATCTCGTCGAGGAACAGCGTGCCGCCGTCGGCCACCTCGAACTTCCCCTTGCGGTCCCCCACCGCCCCCGTGAACGCGCCCTTCAGGTGACCGAACATCTCGCTCTCGATGAGCTCCGATGGGATCGCCGCACAGTTGAGCTCGATGAAGGGTCGGTCGCGGCGCGGCGACAGGGCGTGGATGGCCCGGGCGATGAGCTCCTTCCCCGTCCCGCTCTCCCCCGTGATGAACACCCGGCACTTGGTCGGGGCCGCCATCTCCACGAGCTGGTAGATCCGTCGCATGGCCTCGGAGCGGCCCACCATGCCGTATCGCGCCCCGTCGGCGATCCTCTCGACGTCCGTCTCGCCACCGACCCGAGGCGGCGCCAGGACGCGGTCGAGCACCGCGAACAGCCGCTCGCGCGACACCGGCTTCTCGATGAAGTCCGCCGCGCCCACCCGCATGGCCTCCACGGCCTCGTCGAGGCTGCCGTAGCCCGAGACCATCACCACGGGCGTCCCCGGCGCCTGGCGCTGCAGCTCCCGAAGCACGTCGATGCCCGTTCCGTCGGGCAGCTTCAGGTCCAGCAGGACCGCCGCGGGCCGCTTGTCCGCGAACAGGCGAAGCCCTTCGCCGACCGAGGCCGCCACCAACGTCCGGTTCCCCCTCGCCCGGAGGAACTCGACACAGGTCTTGCGGACGGCGTCGTCGTCGTCGATGACGAGGACCAGAGAGCCGGAGTCAGGCATCGAGCCGAGGCATGCTATCATCCGCGGAATTTCGCCGGCAAGAGCGCCCGACCCGGCCGTGTGCCGGGCCGATGCGTCTCAATCTCCGGGAGAGCGATCGCGATGAGTCCCCGAGCCCGCGCCGCCGTGCTCGCCGTGGTCCTGGCGGTCCCGGCGGCGGGTTGCTACGAGTTCCGCCTTGCCGGGCCCGAGGACCCGCCCCCGGTCCCTGCCCCGCGCTTGGTTTCCGTGACCGTCGAGTACCGGCAGCCCGCCGGATGCCTCGGGGGGGGGCGCTGCGAGGACCTCGTCGTCTTCTTCGGGAGCTGGATGAGACCCGGGACCGAGTTCGCCCTGACAGCGGACCCGGGGCACTTCGTCTGGCGCGGGGTCGCCACGGGCGTGCCCGTGAACTTCCCCCCTCGCGAGAACCCGCAGCCCTACCAGGTGCGGATCTACGACCCTCACCTCCTCGTGGGCCCGACGGGAGGGTTCACCGGGGATCGGATCACCTTCGGGAGCGAGTTCCTCTACGTGATCGAATCCCCGGGCCGACCCGACGTGCACGCCCTGGCTTACGTGGACGAGAACGGCCTGGGGCACAACGCCTACTGACGAGCTCCGCGACGGCCGTTTCAGCGGGGCGGGCGCAGCTCCCGGAGCCGGAGGACGTAGTCCTGGAGCTTCAGGCCCTGGGGGGAGTTCTTGTCGGTGATCCACTTTTGCGCTTCCAGGAAGCGAGCCTGCGCGGTGGCGTACTGCTGGATCTTCCAGTGTTCGACGCCCTGGGTGATGTAGATCTCGGCGATCTTCGACCGCGTGGTGTCGTCCTCCGCCCGCCACACCAGCGCCTGCTTGTACTGCTCCACGGCCGCCTGGGGATCCTTCTTCTCGTTGGCGAGGAAGTCCCCGTACCGGATGAATGGCTCGGGCCTCTCGGGCTCGCGCCGCGTCATCTCCTGGAGAGCTCCCTCGGCCTCGACGAGCCGGCCGACCCGCTGGGCGAATCGCAGCAGCGCGTCCACCGGCGCCTGGGTCCTCGGGTCCCCCTGGACCGCGATCTGGTAGTGCTTGAGGACCCGCTCCACGCTGAAGTCCGGCCCTTCGGCCGCAGGAGGAGGCGTCGGCTCCGGAGCCCGCCCCTTCCGCGCGGGGCGCCGCTGCTTCGCTGCCTCCTCGAGGTCGTGACGATGGGCCGCGTGAGGACCGAGCAGCTCGGCCACGCCCAGGTGCGCCTGTGGATGATCGGCGCGGGCCGCGAGGGCCTTCTCGTAGAGGTCGAGAGCCGTCAGCTCCTCTGGCTTGAACTCGGGGGCCGGGGGCGGCTCGGTCCCGCGCGGAAGGGGCTCCAAGGTCGGAGGGGGCGTCGGGAGGGGCGCGATCTCCGCCTTCCTGGCCCAGACGACACCCTGGTAGTAGAGGCCGTCGGCCTGCGAGCCCGCCTGCTGGAACTTCGCGAGCGCCGCGTCGAGCTGTCCCTGCCCGAGCAGCGCCTTCCCCTCCTCCACTGGCGTCGGCGGCGGCGGGGTCCCTGCGGCGTCGCGCTGGCACGCCCCGGCGAGGAGTGCGACGAGAGCGACCGAGGCATGGGATCTCATCCGGAACGCTCCTCACGACCTACGGTCGCGTGGCCCCGGTGACGGTGCTGCGCTTCAGGCGCTCGACGGCCCGGTTGGCGCGGTCGGCCACCTTGGAGCTCGGGTCGTCGACGAGCGGCTCGAGGCGCGGGATCGCCTCGGCGTTCCCCAGCGCCGCGAGAATGTCGCAGAGCTCGGCGCGGACGTCTGCCTCCGGGTCGTTGAGGTACGGGTAGAGCTCTGGGAGGATCTCGGGGCCCATCTCCAGGATGTACCCGCGGCAGCGGCTCCCGAGGGTCTTCGAGGGCAGACAGAGCACGAGGCTGTCGAGGAACGCGCGGTTGCCCAGCAGCGTGAGGGAGAAGCTGTAGGCCAGCTTCAGCTCCTCGTTGCGCTCGCGCTGGTAGTCCTTGGTGAAGGCTCCCAGCATCGAAGCGTCCGAGATCCGGCCGAGCCCCTCCACGGCGAGTCGCTTGCGCTCGGGATCGGGATCCTGGATCAGCTCGCGGAAAAGGTCCCCCTGTCCAGGGTCCCCGACACGGCTGAGGCAGGCCAGGACCCGAAGGCCGAAGTCCTTCCGGCGGTTCGCCTCGTACATCTGGCGGAGGGCGGGCCCCGCCTCCTTCACTTCGAGCACGCCCAACGCCTTCAGGACGCGCTTGCGCACCCCTTCGGACTCGTCGGCCAGCAGCGGAATCAGCGCCTTGCCCTCCTCGGCTGTCCCCACCTTGCCGAGGGCCGTCGCGGCGGCACCGCGGACCCCCGGCTCGGGATCCGAGACGGCGGCGACGAGGTCCTTGACGACCGAGCGGCCGTCGAGGATGCCGAGGGCGAGGGCTGACTTCTCGCGGATCTCCCTCTCCTCATCCTTCAGGGCGGCGGCCAGGCCCTGGTAGACCGAGGGGTCCACGGCGGTGTAGGGCGGGATCGACGCCCGGTCGTACTCGTCGGAGAAGATGTCGAGGAAGTTCTCGACGGGCGTCGTGCTCGGGCTCTCGGCGTACATCTCCACGAGGGCCTCGATCGCCTCGCGCCTGATCTTCGGATCTCCGTCCCCGAGCGACGTGACGAGCGCCGGCACGCCGTCGAGGTCCCGCAGCTCGCGCAGGGCCTTGACCACCTCGAGGCGGACCTTCGGCTCCGGATCGCGCACGAGGGCCGCCAGGGGCGTGACGGCCTCCCGACGACGGCTCTTTCCCAGGGAGGACGCGGCGTCCTCACGGGTCTTGGCGTTGGGACTCTTCAGGTTGGCGAGGAGATCGTCGAAGGAGGGACGGGGCGACGCGGCGCCGTGGGCGGTGCCCGACAGGATCAGGCTCATGGCAGCGACGACGGCCCCCGAGCCTCGAATCATCCGCATCCTCCTCGCGCGCCTCGGTTGGCGCGCCGCGGCACCGCGGGATGATATCAGAACGGACCCTTCGATCAACCGGCCCCGCGGGCCGCCAGGCCCCGTGCCGCGCCGTTGAGCGCCGCGCGCAGGTATCGGGCCGTCAGGCCCACGTTCTGCGAGGCCAGCCGTTCGGGCGTCCCCTCGAAGAGGAGGTGGCCGCCGGCGGCCCCGCCCTCCGGGCCGAGGTCCACCACCCAGTCGGCCTGCTTCACCACGTCCATGTTGTGCTCGATGACCACGAGGGTGGCTCCGGCATCCAGGAGGCGGCCGAAGCACGCGAGGAGCTCACTCACGTCGGCCATGTGAAGACCCGTGGTGGGCTCGTCGAGGACGTACAGCACGCGCTCCCCCGGTCTCCTCAGGAGGTGGGAGGCCAGCTTGACGCGTTGCGCCTCGCCCCCGGAGAGGGTCGTGGCCGCCTGCCCGAGGCGCACGTAGCCCAGGCCGATCTGTTCGAACACCTTCAGCCGTTTCAGCACCCGGGGCTGCCCCGAGAAGAAGTGCAGCGCCTCCCGCACGGTCATGTCGAGGACCTGGTCGATGGTCCGACCGCGGTAGCGGACTTCGAGGACCTGCGGGCGGTAGCGCCGGCCGCCGCAGGTCTCGCAGACGAGGTACACGTCGGCCAGGAACTGCATGTCCACTTTGACCTGACCGTCGCCGCAGCAGGCCTCGCAGCGCCCACCGGGCACGTTGAAGGAGAAGTGGCTGGAGCCCAGGCCCAGCTTGCGGGACTCGGGAGTGGCCGCGAACAGGCTGCGGATGGCGTCGAAGGCCTTGAGGTAGGTCACCGGATTGGACCGCGGGGTGCGGCCGATGGGCGTCTGGTCCACCACCACGATCTCGTCGACGAACTCGGCCCCGTCGATCGCGTCGTGGGCCCCGACGGCGCGGTCCCATCTTCCCCTCCGCTTGAGCAGAGCCGCGCAGAGCACCTCGTGGACGAGGGTCGACTTGCCCGAGCCCGACACGCCGGTGACGCAGCTCATGGCGCCGAGGGGGATGCGCACGTCGATGTCCTTCAGGTTGTGGGCGCGGGCGCCGCGGATGAGGAGCTGCAGGCCGTTGCCCCGGCGCCGGCGAACCGGCACCGGGATCGTCAGCTCGCCGCGCAGGTACTTCCCCGTCAGGCTCCGTCCGTCCCGAAGCAGCTCGGGATACGAGCCTTCGAAGACCACGCGCCCCCCCTGGTCCCCGGCGCCGGGGCCGAGGTCCACGATGTGGTCGGCCGCCTTCATGACGCTCCGGTCGTGCTCCACGACCACCACCGTGTTCCCCTGAGTGCGCAGAGCCCGCAGGGTGTTCACGAGGCGGTCCGTGTCCCTCGGATGGAGCCCCACCGACGGCTCGTCGAGGACGTAGAGCGTCCCCACGAGGCCGGTGCCCAGGGCCGTGGCCAGGCCGATCCGCTGGGCTTCGCCGCCGGAGAGGCTGCCGAACGGACGGTCCAGCGTGAGGTAGTCGAGCCCTACGTCGCCGAGGAACCGAAGCCGCCGGTCGACCTCCGCGACGATCTTGCCGGCCACCGCCCGCTCCCGCTCCCCCAGCGCCGCGTCACGAAGGAACTCGCGGGCCTCGCGCACGGACAACGAGCAGACCTCGTGGATGTTCCGACCGCCGACCAGGACCCGCAGCGCCTCGGGCCGCAGCCGCGTGCCGTGACACGTGGTGCAGGTCTGATACCCCCGGTACCGGCTGAGGAAGACGCGGACCTGGACCTTGTACTTCTTGGTCTCGAGCCACCTGAAGAAGCCGACGACGCCCTGGAACTCCTCGTCGCCCTCGAGCACCAGCCGGCGCTCGCCCTCGCTGAGATCCGCCCAGGCCACGTCCATCGGGATCCGGTGCCGCCGGGCGAGCCGCTGAAGCTCCTCCTGCAGGGCACGGTAGTGCGGCTTGGCCCAAGGCTCGACGGCTCCCTCGGCCAGGGTCTTGCCCTTGTCGGGGACCACCAGGTTCTGGTCGACTTCGATGAGGTTTCCGAAGCCGTGGCAGGTGCCGCAGGCGCCGTAGGGGTTGTTGAAGGAGAAGAGGCGGGGCTGCGGGTCCTCGAAAGCGCGCCCGCAACGCGCGCACTCGAATCGCTCGGAGAACCGGAACTGTGGCCCCGCTACGACCTGCGCGCGGACGAGCCCCGCCCCCTCCGCGAATGCCGTCTCGACGGAGTCCGCCAGCCGGGAGCGCGCCTCGGCCCGCGCGACGAGCCGGTCCACGAGCACCACGATCTCCCCGGTCCCGGCCAGACCGTCGGCCGCCTCCTCGAGGACGAGGGCCTCTTCGCCCACGAGGAGCCGTGCGAACCCCTTCTTGCGCAGTCGATCCAGCAGGTCGGCCAGAGGCGTCCCACCGACCGCGATGGGGAATCCGACCAGGAGCGGGGTCCCTTCGCCGAGACCCATGAGCCGCTCGACCACCGACTCCGGCGTGTCCTGGGTCACCTCACTGCCGCAGATGTCGCAAACCGTTCGGCCCGCGCGGCTGAAGAGCAGGCGCAGGTGGTCGTGGATCTCGGTGGCCGTCGCCACCGTGGAGCGGGGGTTCCGGGAGGGCGTCCGCTGCCGGATGGCGATGGCGGGACAGATGCCCTCCACCGACTGGACGAGGGGGCGCTCCATGCGTTCGAGGAACTGCCGGGCGTAGGCGGAGAGGCTCTCGACGTACCGGCGCTGGCCCTCGGCGTACAGCGTGTCGAAGGCGAGACTGGACTTCCCCGAACCTGAGACCCCGGTGAAGACGACCAGCCGCCCCGTAGGGACAGCGACGTCGATGTTCTTCAGGTTGTGGACGCGCACGCCGCGGCAAATGATGGCTTCGGGCATTCGGTGGCTCCCCGGTGCGCGCCGGCGCACGGGACGCAAACACTCGATTTTACGGCAGCATCGACCGATGGGCAATCGGCCGTGGACGGGCGGACGAGCGTAGTGGGTCGGACCCACTTCCCGGCCGCGGCGAGGCGATCGGGGGGGGGCGCTGAGGGACGGGTGCCGGGCGAGCCCCCGCCTACTTCTCGTCGAAGGCCGACGAGATCTTTTCCTTCTCCTTCGTCGGGACGGCGGCGGCCGACGTCCCCTCGGAGAGCCGGGCCTTGAGCGCGTCGAGGGCGGAGTCCACCTCGGTCTTCTTGCTGATGGCCGCGAGTTGCCGATCCAGCTCCTCGCCCTCGGACACCGCGATCGTGTCCATGGCCGACAGTTTGTCGGCCTGCTCCTGGATCGACCCAGCCACCTTGTCGAAGACCGTCACGGCGCCGTCGATGTTGTACTCGTCGGTGATCTCCTGCATCCGGCGCTGCGCCTTGTTCATCTCGCTGACGGCCTTCAGCTCCCCGAGCTGGCGGATCTTCGCCTGGATGCGCTCCTCTTCGATCTTGAGCTTCGCCCGGGCGTTTTCGCCGCGCAGCTTCGCGGCCTTGTAGACCTGCTCCGACCGCTCCCGTGTGGCCTTGGCCTCGACTTGGAGCTGGAGAGCGCGGCGGGCCAGCTTCTCGTTCCCCTGCTTCAGGGCCTCTTCGGCCTGCGCGTCCAGGTTCCTGACCCGGGCGTTCTGGGCGTCGAGCTCCCTCTTGCCCTTGGTCTCGAAGGCGATGGTCGTCGCCGTGGCCTCCCGCAGAGCGCGGAGGTTGTCCAGCATCTCGCGCGCCGATTGCTCGAGCATGGCGACGGGGACCTGGGCCTCGGCTTCGCCGAGGATGGCGTTGAAGATGGCCTTGAAGAAGCGACCGATGCGCGTGAACATGGCGGCCTCCAGCGGTGAGCGGAGATTAACACGCGACCCGCGGAGGCTTCAAGGAAGCGCCCTGGCCGCGACCGGCGGCGCCGCGGTCAGCGCCCCCCGCCGGCGGACGCCATCCGCTGCTCGGCTTCGCGCTCGGCGATGTAGCGCTGCGGGTCGGTGAGGAGCACCTCGGCCTTCGGGACCAGCTCGATGGCCTTCCTCACCTGCGGGTCCCACGCCAGGGTGCGCTTCCGGGCCTCGGCCTCGCCGAAGACCTGACGCACGACCTCCTCGAGGATCAGCCGCGACAGGATCTCCCGGTTCGCCTCGACCTCCTCGGGCGTGTAGGGGATCTTCCGGGCCTCGAGGAAGGTCCGGAAGTCCGCCAGGACCTGCTCGTCGACCTTGAAGCCGCGGTCGATCACCTTGACCTTCGCCGAGACGACGTCCGACCGCCGGCCGGTCCCCGCGATGTCGGCGACCCCGGTTCCCTCCGAGGCCTCGTATCCCCTCGAGAAGCCGACGAAGACCTGCCGGCCGATCAGCGACGCGACGAACTTGCCCGGCGTCTCGGGCTCGACGCAGTAGTCCGGCGCGATGCCGTCTCCCCCGAAGACCTTCCGGCCGGCGTCGGTGAGCTTCGGCTCGCCGTGGGGCTCGTTGCAGCTCTTCCGCTCCCGGGGCGCCACGTAGTCCTCGAAGGCAGTGGACCCGTAGTCGCGCTGGATCGACCGCCCCGACGGTGTGTAGTAGCGCGCCGTGGTGAGGGCGAGGGCGTAGCCCCGGCTGTTCCGCAGCGGCATGATGGTCTGGACGAGCCCCTTGCCGAAGGTCGTCTCCCCGACGATGAGTCCCCGGTCGTGGTCCTGCAGCGCGCCTGCGACGATCTCCGAGGCGCTGGCGCTGTGGCGGGACGTGAGGACGAGGAGCGGCACGTCCAGGAACGGAGTCTCGCGTTCGGTGATGTAGTTCGTCTCGTCGCGCTTGGTGCGGCCCCGGGTGAACACCACGAGCTGGCCCTTCTTGAGGAACAGGTTCGACACGGCGAAGGCCTGGTCCAGGAGCCCGCCGGGGTTGTCCCGGATGTCGAAGACGACGGCCCTCGCGCCGCTCTCCCTCAGCTTTCGCAGGGCCCGCTCGAGCTCCTTCTCGCAGTCCTTCGGCTCGCCGACCCGACACGCCGTGGTCTCGTTGAAGTCCAGCAGGCGCACGTAGCCGGTCCTGTCGTCGAGCATGAAGAAGTACGGTACCGAGTGGAGCGGGATCTCGTCCCGGATCACCGTGAACTCCAGCGGCTCGTCGTACCCCTGGCGGACGATGGTGATCCTCACGGGGGTCCCCTTGGCGCCCCGGAGGCGTTTGACCGCGTCGTCGATGCTCATCCCCCGGGCGTCCTCGCCCTCGATGCGGCTGATGACGTCCCCGGCGCGGATCCCGAGGCGGTGCGCCGGCGTGCCCTCGAAGGGCGACACCACGGTGATGTTGCCGTCCACCGACTGAACGGTGATGCCCAGGCCGTAGTACGACCCCTTCTGCCGCTCCTGGAGCTGCCCGTACTCGCGCGTCTCGAGGAAGTTGGAGTGGGGATCGAGCGTTCGGAGCATCTCGCGGATCGACGTGGCCACCAGACGATCGCTCTTCACCTCGTCCACGTACTGGTCTTCGATCGCTGCGAGGATGGCGGAATACTGGCGCAGGTGGTCGGGCAGCCGGCTGCTCCCGGCGAGGACCCGGTCCCCGAGGAGCCCGCCGGCAACCGTCGACGCCACGAGCAGCACCGTGCTGAACGTTCCCAGCCGCTTCGTTCTCATCGCATGGCCCCGGGTCTCCCCCTGCGAGATGATAGCAGACTCATCGAGCCTCCTGGGACGCGCTCGGGGCGCGCCCGCACCTCCGGACGCAGTATCCGGCGCCCACGAGGAGCAGCAGCACCGCCGTCACGACGCCCGCAGCCGCGACGCGCTCGGCGAACCACGCGTCCACGGCCCGGAGCAGGCCCATGGCCTCGTCCCCGTAGACCACCCCCAGCGCTCCCCAGACGACGTATCGGAGCCCGCGGGCCACGAGGAGCGTGAGGACGAAGCGCCGGTAGGACACGCGGAAGACCCCGGCGGACAGGACGAAAACCTTGAACGGCATCGGCGGGGGCAGGACGGCCGGCACGGCCAGGGCCAGGAGGTCCCAGCGCTCGAAGGCGGCGCGCGTGCGCTCCACCTGCGCCGCTCCGAAGCGCCGGACCAGGAAGGCCTCGCCTCCCCGCCCGCCGAGCCACCACAGAACCGAGCAGCCCGCGATCGACCCCAGGGTGGCCATGAGCACCGGAACCCAGGCGGTCTCGGGTCGCGCCGCGGCCCAGGTCACCACCAGCAGGTCGTTGATCTCGGGGAGGCTGAGGAAGGACGAGTCGAGGAAGGCGGCCATGAAGAGCCCCGCCGGCCCCAAGGCGGGCACGAGGATCTGCTGGACCCAGAGCACGACCTTGTGCATCGGGCTCCCTACTCCCGGGGGCCCAGGACGAACTCCTCGGCGTCGCCGTCGAAGTCGAAGACCTCCCCATACCGGGCCCAGTCCAGGGCGGTCTGGAGCTGGCGCTCGGCCTCGCCGGGCGAGAAAGAGGAGCGCAGGCGCTCCAGGAAGCGCTTCTTGGCCGCCCGGCCCTTCTCGGCCTCGCGCAGGATCGCGGCGATGAGCGGAAGCGCCTCGAGCCTCCGCGCGACGAGTCGCTTGCGCTCCGGCTCCTCGGCGGCGGCGAGCGCGCGCCCGTCCGCGGTCAGCTCGATGTCGCCGGAGGCCACGACCACCAGCCCCAGCCGTTTCGCCGCTTCCGTCACGGGGAGGAGGTCGTCCAGCTCGTAACCGAGAGGCGCCCCGAGCTTGTACAGGTCCTCCCGACCGCCCGGTACCTCGCGGAGGTGCTCGAGGAGGCCGAGGACCCGGCCGATGGGCGCGTGCGGCAGCGGCTCGAAGGCTTCGGGCATCGACGGGGTCCTCAAGCGAGCAGGGCGTACATGCGGTCCACGGTCTCGCGGACCGCCGGAGCATCCGAGCGTCGCGGGCGAGGGAGGGCTTTGAGCTCGACCGTCTCGGCGATCCGGCCCGGGTTCGCCTTCAGAACCACCACGCGGTCCGACATGGCCACGGCCTCCTCGATGCTGTGCGTCACGAGGAGGATGCTCTTCGTCGTCACCGCCGGCGAGGCCCAGAGGTCGAGCACGAGGTCGCGCATGGTCCGCGCCGTCAGCACGTCCAGTGCCGAGAAGGGCTCGTCCATGCAGAGCAGCTCCGGTTCCACCGCCAGGGCCCGGGCCAGGCCCACGAGCTGCTTCATGCCCCGGGACAGCTCCCGCGGGAAGGCGCGCTCGTATCCCGAGAGGCCGACGAGGTCGATGTACTTCTCGGCCTTCTTGAGTCGCTCCCGGATCCCGACGCCCTGCGCCTCCAGCCCCACGGCGACGTTCTCCACGACCGACAGCCACGGGAAGAGGGCGAAGGACTGGAAGACCATCGCCGCGCTGCGGTTGACGCCGCCAAGCGGTCGATCCCGGAGGCGCACGACGCCGCCGGTCGGCCGGAGGAGCCCCGCCACGATCCGAAGGAGGGTGCTCTTGCCGCATCCCGACGGGCCCACGAGGGACAGGAACTCGCCGTCCCGCACCTCGAGATCCAGGGGGCCCAGGATGCGGATCTTCCCGTCGTAGAGCTGCTCGACTCCCTCGAGGCGGAGGACCACCGGGGCGGCGCGGGGCGTGGTCTGGGCCATCGCGGGGGCTCCATGGCGGGATCAGGCTTCCATCTTACAGCGCGCGGCCACCTGCCGATAGAGCGGCCCCCAGAAGAGGCGGTTGACCAGGATGATGAGGAGGACCATGGAGGCGAGGCTCGCCGCAACGACCTGCATGTCCCCCGTCACGTACGTTGCCCGCGCCAGCGTCGCGCCGACGCCCCGCACCGACAGGACCCTCCCCCCGGTCTCGAGGTATTCGCACAGGATCATGGCGTTCCAGCCGGCTCCCCACGCCGTCACGCAGCCGGTCACGAGCCCCGGGGCCACCGCCGGGACGAAGACGCGACGCATGTAGCCCGCCCCTCCCAGCCCGAGCCCTCGTGCCACCTCGACGAGATCCTTGGGGATCGCCGCCGCGGCGCCGACCACGTTGAAGAGCACGTACCAGAACATGGCGCTCAGCGCCAGGAGGACCGCCGCCGCGTTCATGCCCAGCCCCCACGTGACGACCACCGCGATCAGGGGGAAGAAGGCCGTGGCCGGGACGCTGGCGAGGATCTGGATGACGGCGACGGCGGTGGCACGCCGCTCCGGGCTGCGCGAGATCCGATGCGCCAGGGGGACCGCGAGGGCGGCCGAGAGGACGACGCCGAGGCTCACGCGCACGAAGCTCGAGAAGAGGTCGAGGGGCAGCCCCAGGACTTCCGGGGCCAGGGGCCGACCGGAGAAGAGGCCGTAGAGCCCGTATCCGCCGTACGCCATCGCCGCCGGCAGTCCGAGGGCGACCAGGATCCCCACGGCGCGACCATGGCGGCCGACGAAGTCGAGGACGCGGCCTGCGACGCCGAGCGCCTGCTGCCCCAGGGGGATCACGAGGGAACGGGTGATCCCCCGGACGATGCGGCTGCGGCCCAGCACCCGTGCCACGCGAGGCGTGCGCGGATGGTCACCCGTCTCCTCGAGGTGAAACCGCTCGGCCCAGGTGTCCAGGGGACTCCACAGCAGGAGGTGCATCGCGACCGTCGTCGCCACGAGGAGGCCCAGGGCGAGGAGCGTCCGATCGTGGCGGCCGGCGATCACGGCCTGGGCGAGATAGCTGCCCAGGCCCGGCAGCGTGTACCGCGCCGGCCCCACGGCGATGATCTCGCTGGCGATGAGGAAGTACCACCCGTTCGCCCAGGACAGGAGCGAGTTGTAGAGCAGCGTGGGCAGGACGCTCGGGAGGATCAGGCGGCTCCACCGCAGCGGGCCCCTGACCCCGAACTGCGTCGCCGCCATCTGGAGATCCTCTGGCAGGGTCAGCAGGCTCTCGTACACGCCGAAGGCCAGGTTCCAGAACATGCAAGTGAAGACGAGGAAGACGGCGGCCACCTCGACGCCCAGGGCCGAGCCCCCGAAGACGCCGATGAACAGGCCCACCGCCGCCGGGAAGAACCCGAGGATGGGAACGGACTGGAGCACGTCGAGGGTGGGGAGGATGAAGCGCCGGGCCGTCGGCGAGCGCGCCGCGAGGTGCCCGACGGCGAGGGCGAGCACGAGGGCCGCGGCGTAGGCCACCCCGAGGCGAGCCAGGGAGCGGAGCAGGTAGACCGGCAGCAGTGCAGGGCTTGGCTCCAACTCCGGGGCGTCGTAGGGACGGAGGAACGAGCCGCCGAAGAGGCTCGCCAGCAGGACCACGGCGAGCGCCGCGACGAGACCGAGATCGACGGGGAGGGAGCGCGAAAGGCGACGCGTCACGCGGGGAGTCCGGAGGGCGTCGTCACGATGATCTCGCCCGATGGTAGCACGCCCCCGCGACCCGCTCGCTTGCCTCAGGGGCGCGGCGTCGTGCGAGCGGGTCGAGGGAACCTAGAACCTCAAGTGAACGCCGATGGTCGCGCTCGCCCCGGTGAGGTCGAGCTGGTTCTTGTCCGTGGCGCGGAAGAAGTCGCCTCCCATGTCCGTTTCCTTCGCGACCTGGTAGCGCACCTCGCCCGTCACGCTCAGGTCGCGGTTGAGGGGCACACGGACACCGCCCGCCACGTGGAATCCGGGCACGACGCCGTCGGACACGAAGTGGTCCGCGAGGATGTTCAGTTCGGGGTCCTCGAAATCCACGAAGTCCCCGAACTCTTCGTAGTTCCAGAAGAACAGGTCCACGCCCGCGGCGAGGTACGGCGCGAGACGCGCGCGGCGGCTGGTCGGCACCAGACGGAGCGAGACGCCCACGGGTACGACGTCGAGCTTCAGGGTCTGGAGGATTTCGCGGCCGTCCTCACGCACGAATTCGCGGTAGGACGTGTCCACCTCGCGGCCGTAGCCGTCCAGGTGGAACCCCAGCTCCACGTTGCGCGCCAGCCGGACGCTGAACTCGATCCCCCCGCTCACGCCGCGGAAGTCCTCCTTGGGATCGACGTTGTACAGATCGGCGTCGTCGGTGAACAGGTTGCTCTGGGCTCTTGGAAAGAAGCCGCCGAGGCGCAGCTCGACGCCCGAGGCGGACGCGGTGGCGGGCAGAGCCGCGAGGAGGCCCAGTGTGGCGGTGACCAAGACTCGTCTCATCGGATCTCCTTCGGGGCGACCCTTTGCCTTCGCCGCCCTCCGTCTCGCCCTTGAAGCAGAAACGGTGCCATGGCAGGACCCGCGTGAGCCCACGGAGCCAGCGGCAGTTAGGGGCGGGACGCGCTGGGCTGACCGTCCTCACACGAGGACGCCGGCGTCCCGCGGGGTTCATTCGTCGATGGGGGGAGGAGGATGGAGGCGGCGTCCGGATTTGAACCGGAGAGTAGAGGTTTTGCAGAACGGACGGAGCACTGCGCGACGGGACGGCATTCGCTCGAACCCGCGTGGATACTGGCCGAAACCGACGTGCCCGGAGGACGTCCCGGCCTGTTCGGACGCATGACAACCGATAGAATGGGCACAGAACGGGCACAAGCGAACACCGAGGGGGCCCGGGGCGCGTGCGGCCACCGGGCCCCCAGGTTTCCCCCTACGCGGTGCGACGCTTCGACTCGAGGACGCGACGACGGGGGCGCGGCCACCAGTTCATCGCCCACTGGATCAACCCTCGCTTGTCGGGCTCGTCGAGCAGCGTCTCGAGGATCCGACGCGGCGTCCAGTAGATCGCCTCCCCCTTCTCGACGTCTCGGGACAGCGGGCCGCCCGCGATGCAACGCGCGACGCGGCGTAGCGTGTTGACCCGCGTCCGGGTGAGCACGAGAGTCAGAGCCCGGGGCTTCATCGCCCACCTCCCGCCGTGGCCACTTGCCGCCGGCGTGTGGACTCTCGGCGCGCCTGCGATCGGCCAGGCACCTCCCGGATGAGCTTCGCCATGAAGGGGCGGTCGCGGAGGAAGACGTTGACGACGTCGGACGGCGACACGTAGGGCTTGCTATCCCAGAGCATCGTGCTCATGTCGCTGCCGAGCCTATGCTCGATGAACACTTCCCATCCGGGGCGGCGCCCGGAGGCAAGCGGCCAACTTTGGGCGCGTCTCACGACGCCCGCGAAGTCTGCGACGAGCCGCGCCGAGGCCGCGTTCGCAACGAGCTGCGCGACGGCCGCCATGCTCCAGGGTGTGAGGGTACGGGCGGTGAGGGTGCGGGCGTAGGACTTCAGGATCCGCTGCCCTTCTGCGTCGAGCTTGACCCACCAGCCCCGTGGGCCCTTCTGGAAGAGCTGCCAGCGGAGGGCCTCCTCGCGGGACATCAGCCCGTCGCCGCCCTCCCCGGTGCCCTCGACTTGCCGGGCCCAAGCGTCGGCCTTCGGATCCCTCATCGCCTCGACGAGGCCCTCGAGCTCGCGGAGGATCTCGCGCCTGCACTCCTGCTCCCGCCTCCCGAGGGCCTCCAGCCCGTCCATGGGTTGCCGGCGCCGAAGGAACGCCTCCGCCTCCGTCGCCTCCCTGTCCCTCTCGGCGGCCACGGAGTGCGACACCATCGAGTCCGTTCTCGCCATGGTCCTCCCCTCGCCAAGTATCTGCCGCAGGTCGGCCGCCGCGGCCTCGCACTTCGCCAGCGTGAGGAGCGCTGCCTTCCGTTCCTCGGTCGGCCGCCTCCGCGTCCCCTTCCCGGTCTTCGCCATGCTCCACCTCCGGATTGCCCCGAGAGGAACCGGCTCTTTCACGCGCGCCGCGGATCCACGAGGACCGCGAGGCCCAAGCCGAACGCGAGCCCGGCCAGGAGCCGCGCGATGCCGGCGACGTCGTCAGCGATCGCCGCGAGGCCCACGAGCGCGAGCGCCAGGCCGATCCCCTCCAGGCGAGTCATTAGGTTTACAACCTAGGAGTAACACTGGCCGGATGATCCCCCGGAATGGGGCCAGGGTCAAGCTACTTCTGACGGCGCCGGTAGGGGCGAGCGGGCTTGTCCCATCCGCGAGCCTTGCAGCGCGCGCACGCCTGGGGGGGCTTCGGGCCCGTCGTCTTCCACTTGTGGCCGCAGCGCTCGCAGGTGCAGGACCACTCGAACGTGGTCACCTTGCGTTTTCGGATGGTCATTCGGCGGAGTCTACCCACGGCGGGACCCCTCGTCACGTCCCGGCGGAGCACCGGTACGGGATCGTCCTGGGGCCGGCACCGTGGTGCCCGTACGCGCCGACGCAGTCAGGAGGTCATCCGCGTTGGTCAGATGCCCCTTCCGCTCGATCGCGCCTAGCAAACACGCGTCGAGGCGGTAGCGGCTCTCGGCCCGCCGATTCGTCGCGGTCGGCAGGCTTGGGTCGATCACCGCCCCGCCAAGCTCTTCGAGCCAGGCGTGGAGCGGCACGATGAAGCGCCCGACCTGCGTTGGCAGATTGCACGAGCCCTCACAGTAGTAGAACGCGCCGTCCTGGGTGTCGACCGCTTCGAGCGCCTCGATCCAGCAGAGCCCCTTCGCATCCGGCGGGAACAGGCTCCGCACGCGGCGCGCCTCGGCCGCGATCCACCATCGCTCCACGACGGATGGATGGGCGGGTGACTTCCCGGCGTTCACCAGGCGCCCCCAGGATCGGCCAGCATCCGGGACGGGCCATCGCCCGTCTCGGCCCCCGATCGTGTCTCCGACTGCGTGCGCACGCAGTCAGGGGGGGGTCTACGGGACGCCCGACGCCGGCATGCGGCCGAGCAGTAGAGCGCACGCTTCCGGGGGCCGGTCCCACGCAGCCGGGGGGCGAACGGGCGCCCGCAGGTCGTGCACCAGGCGATGCCGGAGGCGGCGTTCACGCGGGCTCCTTCGCCCGATCGCCCGCGGACCTCGAGGTGGCCGCCGGCTCGCGCGACGGGCTGCCCGGGGCGACCGCGTCCGTGGACGGATCCGTCATCGTCTCGGAGGGTCGCGCCAGGACCTCGGCCGGCCTGCCGGTGCGCCGGATCCGCCGGCAACGGGCGCACCGACGCGGAAGGACCCACCCCTTCTCGCGGTACCAGTCCGCCTCGCCCGCCGTGATCGCGAACGAGGCGGAGCACAACAGGCACCGCGAGATGGTGGCGCCGGCCGAGACGCTACCGCTCGAGGACGTCACCGCTGGTCGTCGTGAGGGCGGGGTCCTCCATCGGCTCGTGCGACGCCGGCACCGCGGCGAGCACTTGCTTGCGCAGCCCGGTGACCGTGATGGCGTACAGGTGCCGTAGCTCCCGCATGAGCTCCAGCTCCTCGGCCGTCGCGGGGTCGGACGTCCGCGCCCGCTCGAGGACCATCGTCAGCTTGCGGTCGGGGTCGACGAGCGGACGGAACTCCGGCGCCACGAACGGGCGCTTCCCGCCGAACGACTCCACGATGGGCGGCGCGCTCTCGAAGGCGTCGATGACCATGGGGTCGGATGTCGCCAGGTACGCGGCGAGTCGCTCCGTGGGCGGGAGCGCCCGGGCCGAGGCCCGGATCTCCGCGAGGCGCAGTTCGTAGGCGATGCGTTCGGCCGGATCGGTCGGCCGGGCGATCGCGCCGCGCCTGAGGACCACATCCGCCAGGCCCTTGATGCGGTTGTCGAGCGGCAGGATCGCAGCCTCGATCCACCGCGTCACCAGGCCGAGTGTCTTGGTCACGAGCGAGAGGAGACCCTTGTGCTGGCCCTGAGGCGTCAGGTCCGGGTTGTCGCTGATCTCCGTGAAGCCCTGATCGAAGCTCTGGGCGATCGTGAGGAGGGCTCGCAGCTTCTCCTCGACGTCCTGGGCCCACTGCGGCCTCAGGCTCTGCCAGGTCTTGATGTGCGCCGGGACCTCGAGGCCCAGCGTGTAAGCAACGTTCGTCATGGTCTTCTGCCCTTTCCTTTGTGCGTCGTTTGCCGTCGAGTCCGTCTGCGTCCCTTCGTTCGCCGTCCAGACGTCAGCCCCACAGGGCCTCCTTGATCACGAGCGGTCGGGAGCGGGTTGCCTCCAGGCACAGCACGACGGCGCCGGCCGCCGCGTTGGCACGGTCGTCGTGAGCCCCGGGCCGATGGTCCACACGGTCCCGCCCGCTCGTCCCACGGCGCCGCTCCAGGCCCCGCAGCTCGCGGAGAAGCTCGGCATCGTCGAGCAACTCGACACGCCCGCGGCCGGCGTTCACCGCGGGCAGCAGCTCCAGGTACAGCGCGGAGCGGTCGCGTTCGCTGGCGTGGTACGTGATGCCGGCCGCGCGGAAGCCTTCTGACACGAAGCCCGGGGCGTAACGGTCGCCCGTCGTCTCGCGCAGGCCGTAGCGCTTCAGCAGGTCGGCCGCCTCGCCGATCACGCCCGAGGGGTTGAACGGGGGCCGCCAGGCCCGCACGACGTCGAGGACGGCGCGCTCCCCGACCAGGTGAGCCACGGCCGCCGTGAAGGCGTCCTTGCCGCTCCCGCTCGCGGCGTCCACGAAGGACACGTACCACGGGCGCGGCGAGTCCTCCGGGGCCCGCTCGCGTACGCCCTCGGCCACGCACGCCTCGAGCGCCTCCGGGTCGAAGAGCGTGGAGATGCCGGCGCGGAACTCGCCGAGGACCTCGCTTCGGTACGCCTCGGGATCCTCGGCCTCCATGCGGGCGAGGTAGTCGGCGGGGAGCGTCGGGTTCATCTCCGGCGCCGTGGCCTGCCACACGAGGGTGGGGGAGTCCTCCCGCCCGTGGTGCTTCCGGTGCAGCTCCCACAGGGCCCCGGCCTGCGCGTAGGGACTCGACAGGATCAGGAGCTTCCCGCCCGTGGTGGCGACGCGCGAGCGCACGGCCCGGAGCATCTCGCGGTCGGTTGGGCGCCCGTCCGTCGCGATGAAGAACGCCAGCTCGTCGACGACGACGCACGCGGCCCGGATCCCACGGACAGCCGCGGGCCGGCACGGGTAGACCCCGAGGGACACCCCGCCGGCCAGCTCGAGGGTGTCGGCCGTCTCGCGGGCCACTTCCGCGCGCAGCACCTCCGACGCCTGGACGGCCTCGCGCACGTAGGCGAGTAGGGCTCGCTGGGCCCCGCGGAGGTCCTGCGCGATCAGCGGGACGTACAGCCCGCGCCGGCCTGCCATCACGGCCTGCGCGGCCTCGAAGACCCCGACCAGGGCCGCGACGTTGCTCTTGCCACTCTGCGTTCCCACGATGCAGGCGGCCTCGGGATAGCCGCCCGCCCTCGGCGTCTGGCGGCCCGTGTGCGCCCGGAACAGCTCGAGGTCCCGATCATCCATCGGCAGGCCGTAGACGGCGCGCAGGAAGGCGAGCCAGGGCCGCCAGGACGTCAGGTCGTGGAAGGCAGGTAGAGCACCGAACAGGTGCGGGTCGCTGAGGGCTTCGATGATCGTCACGCGGCGCCGCCCTTCCCTGCTGCCTCGCGGCCGTTGCGGGGAATGTCCACCACGGCACCGGGACCGATGATGCGCAACCGGGGCGCGTGCAGCTCGGCCAGGGCCGCCCGTGCGAGCCCCCGCATCGCGCCGGCCCGGATGGTCGCCGGCACCTTCCACCCGAGGACCGCGAAGGCGCCCGCCAGCTCGGGCCACTCGGCGAGCGTTCCCGACACGCAGCCGCGGGCAGCTCCCTCCAGCGCCAGGCGTTCACGCTCGCTGAGGGGCCGCGTCGTCATGCCGCCTCCGGATCGGGGCCAGGTGAGGGCGACGCGACGGCGACGGCGGCGCTCGCGGGGCCCTTGCGCGTGGCATCCCTGCCCGCGAGGTAGTCGCTGAGGCGCGGGATCTCTCTCGCGCGCCGCTCCAACCCGAGCTTCTCGAGGAGCCCGGTCAGGTGCGACGCCACCTTGAGCCGCTGTTCGACCAGCGGCACGAAGCGCCGGTATCGCCGGTTGATGACGGCCTCGGCGTTCTCGCGCAGCCACGAGTCGGCGACCGTGAGCAGGACGACGTCCTGCGCCGCGACGTCGAGGACCGTCCGCTGTGCCTGAGAGAGTCCCTCCTCACCCCCCAGGTCCGAGGCCACCGCGGCCCGCCAGTCGCGCACGGCCCGGGCAAGCGCCGATCGGCCGTCGAGCGCCGAGATACCACGGTTGGAGAGGGCGGCCTTCGTCCGGTGAAAGCCGCTCTGCACATAGCCGCGGCGGGTCTTCCGAGGCGGAGGCGTGGGCTTCATGGGGTCGCCGGCCTCCCGGCTTGGTCAGGGCGGCACGCGGTTTCCTGAACCACACCCCGCGCTGAGGGCCGCGCCTGGCGCGGGTCCCGCGAGGCCCTGTGCCCGAACTGTGCCCGTCCGGCGCCGGGACGTCCGATCCTGGAATGCACCCTTCCGGAGCTGTGGTGATTGGGCCTGCTGTGAGCCCTCCTCCCCTGCACCCCTTCTCCCAACAGAAACAGAAGTAGAAGTAGAAGTAGAAGGAGACGCATAGCTGTCACATAGTCACGGCGTGACACCGTGACAAGCTCCGTGACATTTCCGACACCCGATGGTTGCAATTCATCAGACCTCGTCCTCGGACAGGTCCTCGAAGCGGTGATAGGTCCCTTCGAAACGGACCTTGACGGAGCCCCGGCCGCGGTTGCGGTGCTTGCCCACGATGACCTCGGCCGTGCTTGAGGTCTCGTCCTCCTGGTGGAGGAGGAGGACGACGTCGGCGTCCTGCTCCTGGCTTCCCGACTCGCGGAGGTCGCTGAGCCGTGGCCGTCCGTCCTTGCGCTGCTCCGGGGCTCGGCTCAGTTGCGCCGCGGCGATGACGACCACCTCGAGGTCCTGGGCGAGCCGCTTGAGGGCCCGGCTGACACGGGCCACCTCGGCCTCGCGTGTTTCGCCACGACGGCCCGGGCCCGGGGGCAGGAGCTGCAAGTAGTCGACCATGAGGCAGTCGAGCCCGATGGCCGCTTTGACGAACCGGGCCTTGCACCGAAGCTCAAGCGGCGCAGGCGCCGAGGCCTCCACGATGAAGCGCCGCTCCTTGAGGGTCTCCGCAGCCGCGGCGATCGCGTCCCGCTCCCTGCGGAGTGGCGTCACGCCGTTGGGTTCGAAGCGGTCCGCGCGGACCCGGGCCTCGGCCAGGACCCGACGCCGGTTGATCTCGCGGGCCGACATCTCCGCGCTGATCAGCAGCACCGTTCCGCCCTGCGCGGCGATGGCGTCCCCCAGGTTGGCGAGGAGCGTTGACTTGCCGAGGCCCGTCCGGGCCGCGACGAGAACGACTTGACCCGGCAGGAGCTGCCCGATCCGGCGATCGAGGTCTGCGATCCCGGTCTTGAAGCCCCGGCCCTCGCTCCGCGCCGAGGCCTCGAGGTCCCTGATCGCCTCCTCGATGGGCGTGGCGACGTCGAGGTTGACCTGGGCCCCGACTGCCTCGGCGACGCTCGCAAGCGCCTGCTGGCCGCGCTCCAGGACCTCGTGGGCGTCGGCTGTGCCCGATCGCGCCATGGTGAGCATGCGCTCCGCGGCCACGGTGACGGCCCGCAGGCGGGCCCGGTCGCGGACGATCGCGACCCACGCCTCCACGTTCGAGATGCGGGGCACGCCATCGCCGAGGGAACCCACGTAGCCGACGCCGCCGGAGGCCTCGAGCTGGCCGCTCGTCAGCAGCGCGTCCCGCAGGGTGACGTGGTCGATCGGCGTGCCGGCCTCGTCGAGCTTCAGGATCGCGGACCAGATGATGCGGTGCGCGGCGCCGGCGAAGTCGGAGGGCCGCAGGGTGGCCGAGGGAAGGAGCGACGGGTTCACGAGCACGGCCCCGATGACGGTCCGCTCGGCCTCGGCGTTCTGCAGGGCCGGCGGCAAAGTGGTCGTGGTCACGCTGATCTCTTTCGCGGGTTCGGCATGGCCGTGCTCTGGTCGAGCGCGTCGAGCGCGGCCTCAAGATGCGGATCGTCGGGGGCCTCCGGACGCGCCACGCCCAGCTCGTTCGTGATCTTGTCGAGCGGGCCCTGGACCATCTCGCCGGACTGGCGGTGCCGATACGTTGGCCGGATCAGGTACTCGAAGGCCCTGTTGTGCTCCGCGCACCACCTCGCGGTCTCCGTGCTCCGGGCCTTCACGGCCTCGAAGACGGCCCGCATCTGCCCGAGGGTGTAGCCGCCGTCCAGGGCCCGCCGCGCCGCCTTGAGGTTTCCGGCCGTGTGACTCAGCCGGGTCCCGAAGACCTGGTTGTAGGCGTCCACGATGCCGGCGGTTTCGGCGTACGCGGTCTCGACGATGGCCTGCCGGTCGCGCTCGCGCTGGCGCCGCTTCCGCTCCGTGACCGTGTGATCGCGCTGGCGATACTTCAGGTAGTTCACGGCCAGGTAACCGCCGTCCACGCGGCGGACGCGACGCCCCCCCTCGGCGAGCGAGCGGCTGTGGGGATCCGGGGCCTCGAGGACGGCGAGGGCCCGCTCGACGACGTCCAGAGGAAGGTTCGCACGTCGCGCGATCCCCGGGGCCGTCGCGGGACACACGCCATCCGGGCCCGCCATCGCCAGGATGGTGATGAAGGCGATCCGGACGTCGGCGGGCTCGACCCAGAGGGACGAGTCGAGGATGTTGGTGTCGAGCTTGACGAAGGTCACGGGCGCCGCTCCTCCCCGAGGGCCAGCAGTCCCGCGCAGACGAGCGCATGGGCCCGCCCGGGCCACGGCTCGCCCGGACGCCGGGAGCGCGCGAGCGAAAGCCGGCGCACGAGGCGGAGCAGGCGGACGATCGCCGACGTGAGCAGGCGGTCGGTCATGCGCGTCACCCGCGGCGCTCCGCGAGCCAGCGCACGAAGTCGACTTCCACAGCGCGAGGTCGCTTCCGGGACAAGTCGCAGCGGAACTTCAACCCCCGGGTCTTTGCGAGGATGGCGCGCTTCGAGGTCCCCGCGAGCGCAGCCATCTGCTCCGGCCCGATCACGCGGCCAGTGGCTGCGGGAGGTGCGGGGGGCGGCGCTTCAGAGAGGCGGATCCGCACGATAGCTTCGGCGGTCACGAGCTCACCCAACAGTCCCGGAAGCTCGTCGCGCAGAGCCTCGCGGGCGATCTGGTCGAGTTTCATGAGGAGGCCCGCTCCTCGCGGGCCTCTTCCCTCGCGAACAGCTCGCCCTCCGAGACGCCGAAGACATCCGAAAGGCGCCGTCGCCAGCCCGGGAATGCTGGCCGGAGACCACGCTCGAGCTGGGACAGGTCGGAGGGCGAGATGCCGGTGAGTCCGGCCACTCGCGTCATTGACCAGCCCCGCCGCAATCGCTCGGCTCGCAACCGCAAGGTCATCGCGTCCTCACCGCCACATCATCGTCTGTTGACAAACACCGCATCAATGTGTTTTTATTGGAGGCGATGGCAGCAAGGGGACAATTGAGGCGAGCACCGAGGCGCACGCGGAGCGAGAAGCTCAGCGGGGCGCGGTTTCTGGAGACGGAGGTCGGCGGCTACTGGGTGCTGATCCCGTTCGCTCCGGGCTGGGTCGCAGCCCAGCGGCTCACGGTGCAGGCCGGGAGCATGGTCGTGTCGGAGGTGCGCATCTATCCGGATGAGACCCCCCCAGTCATCGCAGGCGTTCGAGAGGGGCGGAGGGCCGCGCCTGGCGAATGGTCCACGTCGGCAGCGAACGTTCCGCCTGGTGGCCTGTCCACGCAGATAGTCCGGAAGGCACCCGTGGGCACGCACGCGGCGTCTCCTGTTGCCGTGGATTGGCTCGAGGCGGTGCTCTTTGGGAGGATCGCGGGCACACTCTGGCCTGCCGACGCGCAGGAGCGGGCCCGTCGTATCGCCGACGCGCTCGGCATCAAATTGGACGCGCCCCCGCACACGAAGAGTCGGCGCGGCCGCCCGCCGAGGCCGCGCTCCTTCTACGAGTCCATCGCGCGGGACTATCGCCGCTGGTCAGGCGAGAACCCGGCGAAGCGAATCGCCGAGGAGCACAGCGTCCCCGAACGGACCGCGCGGACCTGGATCTACACGGCGCGGCACCGCCACGGGCTGCTGCCGAAGACTCAGCACGGCAAGGCGTCCCTGTTCACGAGGAGGTCACGATGAAGCGAGGCACGCGAGGAATGGGCCGCGTCTACCAGCGCGGCGGGGTGTGGTGGATCGCGTACTACCACGACGGGAGGAAGCACCGCGAGTCGTCGGGATCGTCGAGGCGGCCCGACGCCGTCGCCCTCCTGAAGCGGAGGCACGAGGAGCTGGGGAAGGGGCGGCCCGTACGCGAGGCGGAGAAGGTGCTGCTGACGGACCTCCGGGCACTGATCGATGCCGACTACCAGCTCAACAACCGGCGCTCGGGTCGGCGCATCGACCTCTCGTGGTCGCACCTGACCGCGTTCTTCGGCGAGAAGGAGAAGGCGGTAACGATCACGGCGCCGCGGCTGGCGGCCTACGTCACCACGCGGAACGAGGAGGGCGCCGCGAGCGCCACCATCCGCAACGAGCTGGCGGCGTTCAAGCGCGCGTTCACCCTGGCCAGGAAGAGCGGCACGCTACTCCCGAACGAGGTCCCCGCCGCATTCCCGACCGTCAGGGCCACGAACGCCCGCGCGGGCTTCTTCGAGCGCGACGAACACGAGGCCGTCCGCGCCGCGCTCCCCCCGGACGAGGGCGACGTCGCGGAGTTCCTCTTCTGGTCCGGCTGGCGGAAGGGCGAGGCCCTCGGCCTGCAATGGCGGAACGTGGACGAGGCCGCGGGCGTGATCCGGATCGAGCACACGAAGTCGGGCGAGCCCCGCACGCTTCCCTACGGCGCCCTCCCTGCGCTCGAGGCCCTCATCGCCCACCGCCGTGAGCTCACGGACGCCGTCCAGAAGGCCCGGGGCATGGTCGTCTCCCACGTCTTCCACCGGAACGGCGAGCCGATCGTCACGTTCTATCGGAGCTGGGCCAAGGCGTGCGTCTCGGCCGGCTTGGGGCAGGATGTTCGGGATGCGGAGGGCCGTCTGCTCCGGCGAACCGTCGCCCGAATCCCGCACGACTACCGGCGCAGCGCGGCCCGGAACCTCTCGCGGGCCGGCGTCCCGGAGCGCGTCATCATGCAGCTCTGCGGCTGGAAGACGCGCAGCGTGTTCGACCGCTACCGCATCGTCGCGGAGCGGGACCTCGCCGAGGGACTCGCGAAACTCGCCGAGGCGCCGCCGGCCGCGGCGACGGCCAGGGTGGAGCGGTTGAAGAAGGCGGGCCCGCGGTGACCTCTTTCGGAGAATGGGCACAGTTCGGGCACAATCAGCGCCCTTTCGGCCCTGCACGTTTCCCGCAAGTCGTTGAAGTGATTGGAGGCGGCGTCCGGATTTGAACCGGAGAGTAGAGGTTTTGCAGACCTCCGCCTTGACCACTTGGCTACGCCGCCCCGACGGCCCCCCACTATAGAAGACTCCCCCGTGCTCTTCAAGGCTGCGCCCTTGCGCCCTTGCGCCCCGCGCCACGCAGGTGCAGAATCGCCCCTCGGCCCGGTACCGATGAGGCTCCCCCAGCGGCGATTCGCCGCGCTTCCCCTGATGTTTCTCGTGGCCGGCACCCAGGAGCCGCCGCCCTCCGCCTCTCGCGGTCCCCTCCGGGACATCGAGGTCGTGGTCCTCCTGCACGCCGGGGTCACGGGGGCCCGGCTGCGCGCCCTGGTCGCGCGACACGGGATCGCCTTCCACGCGACGCCGGAGACCCTGGACATCCTCCGTGCGGCCGGGGCAGACGACTCCTTCCTCGCGGCCCTCGGGGCGTCCGCGCCCCAGGCCACAGCGACGCCGATTCCACGGGCCCCGGTCCGAGTCCCCCGCGGCCTCGCCCCGTCACCTGCGTCGCCCTTCGAACCCCAGATGGTTCTGGTGCCGGGAGGCCCGCGCGGTGACGTGTACGTCTCCCGATCGGAGATCACGAATCGCCAGTACCTGGCGTTCTGTCAGCGTTCCGGCCGCCCGAGGCCGCCGGCACCCTTCTGGGGCCTGGTCCAAGAGCTACCGGTCGTGAACGTGAGCTGGTACGACGCCGTCACCTTCTCCCGCTGGCTCTCCGCCGAGTCAGGACGCGTCTACCGGCTCCCCACGGAAGCCGAGTGGGAGCACGCCGCCCGCGGCGGGCTCGTCCACCGCCTGTACCCCTGGGGCGACGAGGAGCCCCGCGGACGCAGCTGCTTCGCCACAGGCGCGCTCTGCCCGGTCGGCTCGTTTCGACCGAACGGCTACGGCCTCTACGACATGGCCGGAGGCGTCGCCGAGTGGTGTCACGACCTGCACGAAGGCGGCGGCAAGGCGCGGGTCGTCCGGGGCGGGAGCTGGGCCAGCCCCGAAGGGAGCCCGGAGGTCCTGCAAGTGCAGCGAAGGGATCGCCTCGACCCCGCTCGCGTGCGGAACGACGTCGGCTTTCGCGTGGTCCGCGACCCGTGAGTGACCTCGTTCCAGGCGATCGTCTCGGTCCCTACGAGGTGCTCTCGGTCGTGGGGCGCGGGGGCATGGGCATCGTCTACAAGGGGTACGACCGCACCCTCGACCGCCACGTCGCCCTGAAGGTCCTCCACGCACACTTCCTCGCCGAGCCGAGCTTCGCCGACCGCTTCCGCCGCGAGGCGCAGATCTGGGGCCGCCTCGACCATGCGGCGATCGTCCCGGTTTACTTCGCCGACATCCAGGAGGAGCGTCCCTTCCTCGCGATGAAGTTCGTGCCGGGCGGCTCCGTCCTCGACGTGCTGAAGAAGGGGCGCCTGCCCCTGCCGCAGGCGGCCGCGATCCTCCTCGACGCGGCGGCCGCCCTCGATCACGCCCACGCCCTCGGGATCGTCCACCGCGACGTCAAGCCCGCCAACGTCCTCCTCGGGGAGGGTGGCCGCGCCTATCTCTCCGACTTCGGCATCGCCCGCGTCGTCGCCACGACGCCGGGGACCGCGCAGACGACCGGGGTCGTGGGCACGCCTGGCTACATGGCCCCCGAGCAGGCGCGGAGCCACGAGCCGGACACCAGGGTGGACATCTACTCGCTGGGGTGCATGGCCTACGAGATGCTGACGGGCGAGCCCCCGTTCCGGGGCACGACGCCCGTCGAGGTCATGATGCGGCACATCCACGACACGCCGACGCCTCCCCGCGCCTTCGTCCCGGCCCTGCCTCCCAAGGTCGAGGAGGCGATCCTCCGGGCCATGGCGAAGGAGCCCCAGGAGCGTTGGCCCAGCGCCGGAACCTTCATCCAGGCGCTACTCGGTGCCGTGGACGCCGAGGCCGTGCGGACGATCTCCCTGCACCGTCATCCTTCGCTCCCCACGCCCCCCGTTCCGGTGACGCGACCGGCGGCACCCGGCGCCGCGTCTCCTATCGGCCGACTGCTGACGGCCGCCGCACTGGGCCTGCTGCTGGGGGGCGGACTGTTCCTCTGGATCCGGACGCTGTTGCCGGGTCCCCCGCTCCGAAGCAGCGAGACCGATCGGGCGTCGCTGGATGCCCTCGTCGCCGGCGTACGGCGGGCGATGGACGAAGGGGCCTACCCCGACGCGCTACGGATGGCCGATCTCGCCGCCCGACTCGCTGCGCCCGGCGACGTGGAGAGCCGGCGATTGCGCGAGCGCATCCGCCGCGCGTGGGAGGCCGAGCAGAACCTCGGCCTCTGGGCGCCGCCACCCTCGCCCGCGCCGACCTCGCCCTCGGTTGACGACCGCGCCCCGACCCGCTAACATACGCCTTCGCAAGGACGCGGGAATAGCTCAGTGGTAGAGTGCGACCTTGCCAAGGTCGAAGTCGCGGGTTCGAATCCCGTTTCCCGCTCCAGCCTTCAGCGGCCGTCGGCGTCGAAGGCTCCCCGATCGTGCCGGAGTCTGAGGGCCCCATCGAGGCCCCAGTCCACCGAGACGACGTCGAACCTCACGGGGCCGTCCGAGAGGCCCTGGATCGCGGCGTAGAGCCGCGCCGCACGGACGATCCGCCGGCGCTTTCCGAACGTCACGGCTTCGTGCCCCTCGCCGTGGGACGCACCGCGTCGCTCCTTCACCTCGACGAAGACCGTGGTCGTCCCGTCCCGAGCCACGACGTCCACCTCGCCGGACTGACACCGATAGTTCCGCGCCAGGATCACGTAGCCGGCGCTCTCCAGGTGCCCGCAGGCGAGCTCTTCCCCCGATTCGCCCGGCCGCAGGAGGCGCGCCCGGAGCCGGTCGAGAACGGCGGTCAGCGCTTGCGGCGCCATCGTGTCCCCTGGGGCGTATCCTCGAGCACCACCCCGAGCTTCTCGAGCCGCCCCCGGATCTCGTCGGCCCGGCCGAACTCACGCTTGCGGCGCGCGCCCTGTCGGGCGTCGTACAGGGCCTGCTCCTCTGTGGACAGCCCGTCCTCCCCCGCAGCCACGAGCACTCCGAAGACTGAGTCCATCGCCTCGACGTGCGCGCGCAGCAGGCCGGCCCCTTCGCGCGTGACCGCGCCCGCGGCCAGCAGACCGTTGGTCTCGGTGACGAGGCCGTGGACCGCCGCGAGCGCCTCCGGGGTGTTCAGGTCGTCGGCCAGGGCGTCGTCGAAGGCCCGGCGCGCCCGCAGGCCTGCCTCCACGACCTCCGTCCCCGGAGCGCCTTCCCGGGTGACCTCCCCGAGGCGCGTCAGCAGCCCGTGGACCCGCTCGAGGGCGGCGGCCGCCTGGTGCAGCCCCTCCCAGGTGAAGTTCATGGTCTTCCGATAGTGGCCCGAGCAGAGGAGGTAACGGATGGCCTCCGGCCGGTGACCCCGCGCGACGATGTCGGGGATCGTGAAGGTGTTGCCCTTGCTCTTCGACATCGTTTCGTTCTCGATGAGCAGGTGCTGAACGTGGAACCAGTGCCGGACGAAGGGCCGGCCGGTCCCGCAGGCGCTCTGTGCGATCTCGTTCTCGTGGTGGGGGAAGATCAGGTCGACACCACCGGCGTGGAGGTCGAGCGTCTCCCCCAGGTACTTCATGCTCATGGCCGAGCACTCGATGTGCCAGCCGGGACGACCGCGACCGAACGGGGCGTCCCATTGCGCCCATTCCGGCTCGTCGTGCTTCGCTTTCCAGAGCACGAAGTCTCGAACGTCCTCCTTGTCGTACCGGTCGCTGTCCACGCGCGCGCCCGGCTTGATCCCCGAGACGTCCAGCCGCGCCAGCCGCCCGTACTCGGGGAAGCTCCCGATCCGGAAATAGACGCTGCCGTCGGCCGTGTACGTGTGCCCCCGCTCAATGAGCCGCTGGATCAAGTCCACCATCTCGGGGACGTGCTCGGTGGCGCGGGGGACCACCTCGGGCCGTTCGAGGCGGAGCGCGGCCCTGTCTTCCTCGAAGGCGCGGATGTGGCGCTCGGTGAACCCGCGGAGGTCGCTCCCGGCGTCCCTGGCGAATCCGATGATCCGGTCCTCCACGTCGGTGAGGTTCATGACCTCCTTCACGCGGTATCCTTTGTACCGCAGCGCCCGGCGCAGGAGGTCCGACGCCACGAAGGTCCGGAAGTTCCCCACGTGGGCCCGGTCGTACACCGTCGGCCCGCAGACGTACATGCGGACCTCGGGGGGCGCCTGGGGCTCGAACGGCTCGACACGTCCGGTCAACGTGTTGTGCAGTCTCATGTTCATAGGGCTTTCAGAACGAGGGCCGTCAGGTCGTCGGCGCATCCCGCGGGACCCGCCCAGGCGTCCACGGCGCCGAACAGGCCGGCGAGCGCTCCCCCCGCGGTGCCGCGCCACCCGGCATCGAGGGCGGCGAACACGCCCTCGTCTCCGAACTCCTGCTCGGTCGGGGAGGCCGCCTCGGTGGCGCCGTCAGTGACCATGGCCACGACGTCGCCCACGTGCAGGCGGAGACAGCCCTCTTCGAAAGACGCCCCCTCCAGGAGGCCCAGCGCCGGACCGCCCGCGGTCAGCCGAGCGCGTCCTCCGTCGGGCCGGCGGTGATACGGCGGCACGTGGCCGGCGTTCACGTAGACCAGCTCCCCTTCTTCCGGATCCAGCTCGCCGTAGAACAGGGTCACGTACTTGTTCGCCTGCGTGCTCTCGAACAGGAACCCGTTCAGCCGTTCCATGAGCCCGGCGGGCCGCGTAGTCCCCGCGAGGGCCCGCAGAGACGCGTGGACTGACGCCATGAGGATGCTGGCGGGCGTCCCCTTGCCGGAGACGTCGGCGATCGCGAGGGCGAAGCGTCCTCCGGCCAGCGGGATCACGTCGTAGTGGTCCCCACCCACCTCGTGGCAGCTCCGGCTCCCCGCCGACACTTCGAAGCCGGGGATGTCGGGCCAGGAGGCTGGGAACAGGCTCTGCTGGATCTCGCGGGCGATCTGGAGCTCGCGGTCCTGGCGTTGCTTCTCGAGGCGCATGCGGTGGAGGCGCACGCTCTCGAGGGCGGCCGCCGCCTGCCGCACGAGCGTCGAGGCGATCTCGCGATCCTCTTCGCCGAAAGGCTTGCCCGACACCCGCTCGCCCACCGCGACGAGCCCCTCGGCGCGCCCTCCGGTCGAGAGCGGCACCACCAGAGCCATGCGCGTGGCCGCCAGTCGGGACCGGAGGGCTCCCTCCGGGAGCGACGCGACGTCCACCGCCCCAGAGAGCCCGTCGAGGACCGGGCGCGCGGCGGCCTCCGGAACCGGCGCCGCATCGGCGTCGGCGCGCATCCCGCGGCCGTGGACGAGGGCGAGGCCACCAGGACCCGGGAGGTAGACCGCGCAACGCGAGGCCAGGAGCTGGCCCATGAGCGTCGCCGTGGTGAGATTGCGGATTTCGTCCTCGTCGAGGCTGGCCGTCAGCTCGCGGCTGATCTCGAACAGGTTCCGGAGCTGGAAGACCTTGAGGGACAGCCTCTGGTTGACCCGCTCCAGCTCCTGGTGGATCAGTCCGTTCTCGATGGGCGTCGCCGCGCAGGCCGCGACGCTCCAGAGGAACGCCTCCTCCTCCTCTCCGTAGGCGCGCCCCTCGGCACGCGGTCCGAGGCCGATCAGGGCGATCACGCGCCCGCCCTTCTCCACCGGGCAGACGACGTCGAAGCCGAAGGCCTCGAGCGGTCCCTCCGCGGACGCGGCGGCCCCCCGGAAGACCGCCGTCTCCGGTCCCTCGGCGATCTCCTCAGGCGCCCCGGGCGCCAGCCCTCGGGCCGCCGTGACCCGGAACCCGGCTTCGGTCCGGACGAGCAACGCCCCCCGACCGGCCTGTAGCTCTCCCAGGACGATCAACAGCGCCGCGTCGAGAACCTCGCTGCCGGGCAGGCCCGCGCTCAACGTCGTGGTCAGATCGAGGAGCGAGATCAGCTCCGACATCCGCTTGAGCAGCGGCCGCTCGCGCCCCTCGCGCCGGAACTGGTCGAGGGCCCTCTGGTACTGGAAGACGACCGGCGGGCTCACGCGCCCTCCGTCCCCCCGGAGCCCTTGCGCTTCACCAGGCAGCAGATGTTCCTGCGCGCCGACCGGCGGAAGGTCACGGAGTCCATGATCTTCTCCATCAGGTGGACCCCGAGGCCGCCCGTACGCCGCTCGCTCACGTAGCGAGCGAGGTCCACCCTGGGAACGGCACGCGGGTCCACCATCTGCCCGGTGTCGACCACGTCCACCCGGAACTCGGCCCCGCGGTCCTCGAAGCGGACCTCGACCTCCTTGTCGGTCGCCCCCTGGTAGGCGTGCTCGAGGGCGTTGGTCGCCGCCTCGTCCACCGCGAGGGCCACGCGGTCGGCGGTGCCGCTGTCGAAGCCGGCGTGCTCGGCCATCTTCTTGGTGACGTCGCGCACGAGCCCGAGGTAGGACGTATCGCTCGGTATCCAGAGCAGCAGGCTCGCCTTCGCCACCCGTGGGCTCCGGGCCCGCGAGGGGCCGCTCCTTCCCCGCACGCGCTTCAGGAGGCCATTCCCTCGCGGAAGCTCAGGATGGCATCCATCTCCGAGGGAAAGATCCGGTAGAGGCGGTCGAACCCGAGGATCTCGAAGATGTTGAGGACCGTCTCGTTGAGCTCGGTGAGTCGCAGGTCGCCGCCGCTCGCCCGGATCTCCTCGATGGCCCCCATGATGGCGCCGAGGCCCGCGCTGGCGATGTAGGTGAGCCCCGAGCAGTTCACCACGATCTTGAAACGCCGCTCGTCGACGGCCTTCTGGAGGGCGGTCTCGAAGAGCCGCACCGTATGGGCGTTGATGAACCCCTTCGGGTAGAGCAGCGTGACGTCCTCGAGGTCGCGGGTCTCCACCGTGAGCTCGCTCATCCACGCCTCGAGCCGATCATCATTCGCCCGTCGTCGCCCCGGCGGCGTCGACGAGGTCCGCCTCCGCTGCGGGCGTCATCGCCGGACTATACCCCGTTCCTCACGCCTTCTCCAGGACCTCACGGGCGCGCGCGACGTCCTGGCGGATCTGCGCCACGAGCGCCTCGGCGCCCGGGAAGCGGCGCTCTTCGCGGAGGCGGACCAGGAACTCCAGGCGGACCGGGCGGCCGTAGAGGTCGCCTTCGTAGTCCAGCACGTGGGCCTCGACGGTGACCCGGCCGCCACCGAACGTCGGACGCCGGCCGACGTTCACCACGGCCGGCCGCGGCTCTCCCGTGTCGGCCCGCAGCCCGCGGAACCGTCCGGCGTAGACGCCGCCTCCCGGCAGCGTCTCGTTGACGAGATCCAGGTTGGCCGTCGGGATGCCCAGGCGCCTTCCCCGCCCCTCCCCCGGGACCACGGTGCCGTCGACGAAGAACGCGCGGCCCAGGAGGATCCTCGCGGCCTCCACGTCACCGCGCGCCAGCGCCTCCCGGATGCGCGTGCTGCTGATCGGAGCCCCCTCGTGGAGCGCCGGCTCCACGGCGTGGACCCGAAAGCCCCTCTCGCGTCCCAGCCGTTCGAGGGTCTCCACGTCCCCGGCCCGGCGGTGACCGAAGCGGAACCCCGAGCCGACGACCACGAGCTGGGCTCCGAGGGTCGCCTCGATCACCAGCCGCACGAACTCGTCAGGGGTCTCCTGGGACAGCTCGGGCGTGAAGGGCAGGACCGCGAGCTTGTCGACGCCGAGCCCGGCCAGCACCTCGGCCTTCTGCTCCACCGTCATGAGGGCGCTCGGAGCGCGGTCGGGGCTCAGGACGTGGGAGGGATGCGGGTCGAAGGTCAGGACGACGGCGGTGCCCCCGAGGCTCCGGGCGTCGCGGACAGCCACCTCCACGAGGACCTGATGGCCCCGGTGGACGCCGTCGAAGTTCCCCACGGACACCGCCGGGCGGGCCCACCCGCGCGGGACCAGTGAGTCGAGCCGGGCCAGCTCCATCGGGGACGCTTAGGGCTTTTCCGCCGGAACGACCCTCTCGATCACCGTGCCGGCCACGGGACGCCCGGCGTCGTCCACGGCGTTGAGCAGGTACCCGTTCTCGGTGAGTGCGTAGTGGTAGGGCCGCGCCCAGGGATCCCTGAGGAAGCTCCGGTCCGCGAGCCCCTCCTCCACGAGATCCTCGAGGGTCCTCGGCAAGGCGCCGTGACGCAGATGGAACGCGAGGATCGCCCGGTCCAGACGCTCGAGCCGCGTGTGGCTCACACCCTCGAGGAGCCTCTCGAACGGCGACTGGAGGAACGGCGAGAGGCCGGTGACGGCGAAAGGCGAGCGCAGATGGGCGAAGACCCCGACCACCGACAGCATCGCCACGACGGCCACCACCACGTAGCCGGGCGCGGCCGAGGCCGGCGCCTCGGGGCGCACCGCGGCGGACTCCTTGGCCACGCCACGGCCGACGGTGGAGATCAGGTTGCGGTTCAGCAGGTCGAAGAGCGTCCGGCAGACCTCGAACTCCGCCATGCCGGTACCGTCGATGATCGCCTGCACGGTGCGCGTGCCGTCCACCTTCCGGTAGATCCGCTCCTCCTCGGGCGTCAGGCGGATCTTGCTCGAGGAGCTGGCCGCGCTCCGCTTCGGCTCGGCGCTCAGGCCCGCGAAGGGGTCGTCGCCGCCTCCGTCCTCGCCGCCCCCCACCTCGATCAAGGAGGGGTCGACGACGCTGCGGAACACGATGTCCATCGAGGGGATCTTCTTCTCGATGATGGGCCACTCGTCCACCATCCGGATCCCTTCCATGAGGATGAAGTCCGCGCTCATGGGGTTGAAGTTCTCGCGGTCGTAATCGACGGAGTCGGTGGGGGCGAAGTGGTACTCCCCCTCGCGCCAGCGGAACACCTTGAAGACGATCTGGGACACCTGCACCTGGAGGGCGTCCTTGAGGTCCTTGGTGGTGATGTAGTTCTGCGTGACGAGGATGTGCCCGAGCCGCTGGAGGGTCGCCTTCTGCGTCTGCAGCGCCTCATCGAGCCTCTCCTTGGTGAGCTTGCCCTGCTTGACCAGCACGTTCCCGAGGCGGTCCTCCAGGCGCTTCGCCGAGGAGTCGGCCATCACGACCATGCCATTCTCGAACGTGACCGTGACGGTCTCCTTGTCGCTCTTCAGGGTGAGGACGCCGGTCTTCCGCTGCAGCCCGATGAGCTGGAAGATGTCGGGCAGCCCGAAGTCCTTGATCGTCCCTTCAAGGGCCATTTCGGGTCCTCACGCGGTCCGACCACGCCGGGGGCCCCGGGGCAGCGGCAGCGCCACCTCGAAGTCGGGCCGCGCGCGGTTGGCGAGCACGTAGGTCACGAGCAGCAGGATCCCCGCCATCACCAGCGGCCAGCGGCCCGAGAGGACCGCCGGCGCCTCCGTCACCGGGAAGATGCGCCCGGCGAGGAGCGTGAGCGAGAGGAGCAGGTACCAGGCCAGCGAGAAGAGGACCCCGGCTACAGCCTTGTGGGCGTACAGATGCCCGGCCCCCGGCGAGAGCAGCGAGAGGGCGCGGAAGATCCGCTCCCGCCTTTCGTCCTCTTTCTGGACCTCGAGGAGCTTCTGGTTCCGGGCGGGGCCCGACACGCCGTCCCGCACCACGAAGAGGTGGAAGCACTGAGTGCACAGGCCCGTGGGCGCCGCGCCGAGGTGGCAGCGTTTGCAGAACGGCGTGCCGCACTTTTGGCAGCGCATGGTGAACATGCGCCTGCCGCGCCACCGGGCGAGACCGACGTAGACGGCGACGAAGACCAGGAGGAACGCGCTCAACCGGTTCGCCGCGGCCCGGGCCAGCGAGCCGAGGTCGGTCGCGCCGACGCTTCGTCCCGCCACGTTCTTCGTCCCGACGCCCTCGGCGACGCCGGCGAACTTGGCCCAGACCTGCTCCCGGCTGAGACCCAGGTCCACCACGGCGTTCTCGTTCCGGGCCTCGTATTTCCAGAGGTTGTCGTATTCGCGGGTCAGCCCGCCCCCCAGACGGTCGGCCTGCGCCCGGGCCTCGTCGGCGGGCTGCCGCTCGAACTTCTGGAGGTACGCCAGGTTCAGGTTGTAGTAGACCGTCGCCAGCACTTTCGACGACCCGCCCTCTCCCGCCTGGGCGGCGAGCTTGTAGCGGGTGATCGCCGCGGGGAATTCCGTGCGGGCGAACTCGAGGTTCGCGAGGTTGTTGAGGGCGATGGCGTCCTTCTCGTTCTTCCGGAGGATGTCGCGATACACCGCCGCCGCGTCCTCGTACTGCGCGGCCTTCTTGTACTGGACGGCCAGGAGATAGGCCAGGTCCACGTCGTCGGCCGTCGAGCGCACCGCTGCGTCGAGGTCTGCGATGGCCCTGCGGTCGGGCCCGCCCTCCATGGCGAGGGTCGCTGCGCGGAAGAGCGGGTTGCGCGCCGCGAGCACCCGCCCCTCGAGCACGGCGATCGCCGGACCCGAGGCCGCCGCCGCCACTAAGGTCGCGAGCACGACGACCTTCTCCCCGCGTGAGGCGTAGAGGAACAGCAGCGCCAGCCACCACAGCGGCAGCCATGCCCAGCCCTGGAACGTGAGCGCAGGGAGGAACATCAGAACGCCGTGGACCGCCAGCGCGAAGGCGCGACCGCGGCCCGCTCCGAAGGTCTCCTCGAAGTCGTGCAGCAGGAGGGTGCCGTACCTGAGGAGCATCGAGAGCGCGACGATCAGCGTCGTGGCCAGGAGCCCCAGGAGGCCCACCGCTACCACCAGGCTGAGGAGGTAGTACTCCCCCCGCGCCGTGTCGAGGCGCGCGGTGACCCCCGCCAGCGTGCTTCGGACAGCCGGGAGGACCCCGAGGGGACCCTTCTTCAAGTCGGTGAGCGCCAGGCCGAAGTACGCGTCGGGGAGATACGGGTCGAGGCCGATCGCCTGGCGGAACTCCTCTTCGGCGCGCGCGCGATCACCCTTCTGCAGCGCGTCGAGGCCGCGGGCCACGAGGGCCAGGCCGATCTCCTCGAGGCTGCGGACGTTGCGCTCGATTCGGAAGCGCCGGATCTCGTCGAGGATCTTGCGCGCGTTCTCCGCGTCGCCACCGGCGTCGGCCTTCCGGTACGCCCCCCACAGGGCCTCGAAGCTGTTGCTCGCCGCCGGGCGCGTGGCCCGGACGTCGATCACCCTCTCGGGGTCCTGCGCCGTGAACCCGGGCGCGGTGGCGAGAAGGAGGGTGAAGACGGCCCCGAGCGCTCGCCTCACGCGCCCGCCGCTCCCGCCCGCGCCAGATATCCCATGCGCAGCTCGTAGAGAAGGCCCTCCAGAACCCGCTCCTCCTCCGGCGTCCGCCGGTCCTCGGTCTTCGCGCGGAGCATCTCGAGGACCGAGATCAGGTAGCGCGCGTTCCGGAGATCCTCTGCCGCTTCTTCCGGTGCCGTCGAGGCCCGCTCGAGCAGCATGCCCGCCTGCGCCCCGAGGGACAGCAGGAACCCGGCGAAGTCGGCGGTGGGTTCGCCCGGCGCATCCCGCGCCGGCCCGGGCGGCGTCTCCGCGGCGCGGGGCGTGGGCTCGGACCGGCCGGGAGCCGCCTCCGCTGGCGCGGGGTCGGCACGCACGCGGCCATCGGGCGTGAAGTGCCGGCGGTCCCTCACGGTGAACGGCTTTTTCTCGTCGCTCATCACCCTGGCGCTCGACACCGGTGCGGCGGCGCGCAACCGGCTCCGGAGCGGGGCTGCGACGCAGATCGCAGGCCTGGAGCGCTCCCTCTTCGCCGGCAGGAGCGGCATCTTAGCACAAGGCCCCCTCCTTTCAAATGCCTCGCCGGTCTCGGTTTCCTGCCGTTCGGGCCGGCCCGGGAAGCCCTTCCGCGACCGGCTCCCACCTGCCCGAACGAAAGGTGCGCACCCACACGGTCGTGCCGTCGGTCGCCACCGTCACCGCGCCGTCCAGGTCGGTCCGGAAGACCCGCACCCCCTGCCGCACGTACCGCTCGAGCACCTCGGCGTGGGGGTGCCCGAAACGGCTCCGCTGCCCGACCGACACGATGGCGACCCGAGGCGCGACGCCGGCGACGAAGGCCGCCGTGCTGCTCGTCCGGCTTCCGTGGTGCGGGACCTTCAGGACCGCGCTCGGCAGTGCCCCGAGGAAGGCTTCCCCGCCCGCCTCCGCGTCGCCCGTGAGGAGCATCCGCACGCCGCCGAGCCGCAGCGCCACGACGACCGAATCGTCGTTCCGCGTCCGCCAGGGAGGACGGCCCGGTGGGGCCGGCCCGAGCACGTCGACCCCCACGCCGTCCCAATCCAGAGCGGCCCCGCGTACGACGGTCCGGCGCGTGGTCCCCCAGCGGCGAAGGTGCGCGTCCAGGTCGACGTAGGTCCGGTCCTTCCGCGGGGCGGGGCCCTCCCAGACTTCCCCCACCCGGAACGCGCGGACGAGGAGTGGAGCACCGCCCACGTGGTCGGGGTGTGCGTGGGTCAGCAACACCCGGTCGAGCGTGCGGATCCCCTGCGCCCAGAGGGCCGGCCCGACCACGGCTTCGCCGAAGTCGAGCCCGCTGCCGAACCCGCCACCCGTGTCCACGAGGAACGCCCGGCCCCCCGGCGAGCGGAGGAGGAGCGCGTCACCCTGCCCAACGTCGAGGACCGTGAGGTGGAGCCGGCCATCCGCCTCCGCGCCGCAACCCACGAGCAGACCCGCGACGCCGACACCACACAGGACCAGACCCCGTCCCCGGCGCCGGCTCCGTGCCAGGAGGACCGTTCCGACCGCCAGTGCGGCGACCGCCCACAGCGGCGGGGCGGGAACGCGGACGTCCAGGGCCGGCGCGAGTTGGGCGACGTCCCCCGTACGCAGCAGCGCGTGCGCGGCGACCCACGCGGCGTCGCCGGCGAGCGCTGCCAGCCGATGCGACAGGACCGACGCCGCGAGGACCGCGAGGCCGGCGACGAGGACGGCCGAAGCCAGGGGCACCGCGAGGAGGTTGAGCAGCACCGCCGCCGGCGCCAGCCGGTGGAAATGCGCTGCGAGGAGCGGAAGGAGCGGGATCTGTGCGCCGAGGGACGCCGCCAGACCGAGGTCCAGGCGCAGCGGCAACCGCGGCAGGGGCTGGAGGAGGCCTGGCGTCAGCAGCAGGATGCCGAGGGTCGCGGCGAAGGACAGTTGCAGCCCGACGTCGCCCACGCTCGACGGCCGGTGCAGCAGCATCACTAGCCCCGCGAGGCCCGCGAGGTTCGCCAGGTCGGCGTCGAGGTCCAGGGCCCGCCCGCCCAGGAGGACGACGGCCATGACAGCGGCCCGGACGACGGGCGGATCGCCGCCCACCGCCGCGGCGTACAACGCTACCGCGACGGAGACGACGAGGCCCGAGGCCCCGCGCGACCAGCCTGCGAGCCCGCAGGCGTGCACGAGCAGCCCCGCGAGCAGTGCCACCTGCGCCCCGGAGATCGCCAGAACGTGATACGTGCCCGCGATGCGGAACGCCTCGCCCGTCTCCCGGTCCAGCCCCGAGCGGTCTCCCAGGACCATGGCGCGCACGACGGCCTCCTCCGGTCCCGGGGGGAGCGCCGCCGTCAGGGCCCCGCGGGCCCATGCTCGCGCCCGGGCGAGTGCGCCACGAAGGCTCGCCCGCGCGGAACGGTGACACTCGAGGAGGCGTGGGCTCTTGCAATAGCCGACGCGGTGGATCCCCTGACGGCGCGCCTCCCCTTCCGCGTCTTCGGCGCCGGGGTTGCCGAAGCCGCGCACCCGGCGGAGCGACGTCCAAACCACGACGCGCTCCCCCGCCAGGATCTCCGGACGCCGCGTTGCCCCTCCGACCGTGATGCGAACCCGCCCCGCCGGGCGCCCCGCCTCGCGTCCACCCGGAGCCTCCGCGTCCAGGACCAGAACGAGTCGGTCGCCGGACGTTCGCCCGTCCGTGACCGCAGTCCCTTCGAGGCGCACGGGATCCTCGGCGTCGGGCCAGGAGTGGAGGAGCGCGGCCTCGTGCGCAGCGCGCTCGGCTCCGCTCGCGGCCGCGCCTACGGCAGCCGCCGCGCCCAGGAGGGCCGCGAGGCCGGCCCGCGGCTCGCGGGTCGCGAGGGCCAGCCCGAGGAGGGCGCCGGTGAGGGCGAGCAGCGCCACGGCCATCCACGGTGACGTCGCGTCCCCCGCGAAGCAACCCGCGGCGCACGCGAGGGAGACGGGCAGGAGGGGCCGAGCCATGAGTCCTCTACCCTATCGCCGCCCCACCCGCTCGCGCGCCGGCGCGGGACAGTCCCCGCGCTGTCACAGCGCCCGGTCAGGCGGGCCGCAGGCGGACGATCGTCTCGACGTGGAAGGTGTCGGGGAAGAGATCCAGAGCGGACACGGCATCGGCTCGGTAGCCCAGGCCGCGGAGACGCTGGAGGTCCCGGGCCAGGGTCGGCGGATCGCACGAAACGTACACGATCGCGGCGGGCCGACGCGCCGCGACGGCGTCGACGACCGCGGGGCCCGCCCCCGTGCGCGGGGGATCCAGAACGATGCGCTCCTCGGGCTGCACGTGGCACTGCGCCATGCCGGCGAGGACGTCGGCGCATCGGAAGCGGACGTGCTCCAGGCGGTGAGCCCGGGCGTTGTGCGCCGCATCCTCCACGGCCGTCGCGTTCAGCTCCAGCCCGACGACCCGGTCCCCTCGTGCGCCGAGTGGGATGGCGAACAGGCCCACGCCGGCGTAGAGGTCGAGGACGGGACCGCCGGGGTCCACGTGTCCCACCACCTCGTCTACCAGGCGGCCCAGGAGGAATCGGTTGGCCTGAAAGAACGAACGCACGTGCGAACGCAGCCGCAGGCCTCGGACCTCCGCGTGGACATGGGGCTCGCCGCTCAAGAGCACGAAGCGCCGTCGCCCCCGGCCCTCGGCCATGGCTCCCAGCCCGGTGAGGCCGGGGGCGCCCCGGTCGAGCGCCGCCAGCCCGGCGGCCTCGCCCGCCGTCACGGGGCCCTCCAGGCAAGCCACGAGACGACTCCCGTCGAGGGACTCGGCGAGGTCCACGCCGCGGACCGTCCTCGCGATGCCGGGGCGCCCTCGGAGCCCGGTGAGAAGGTCGCGCATCGCGCGGTTCATCCGCTCGGAGATCTGCAGGCAGCGCTCGAGATCGACGACCCGATGGCTCGCTTCCTCGTGCAGGCCGAGGCGGAGATCCTCCTCCCCTTGCTCCGCGTGGAAGGAGCAACGCATCCGCCACCCCATCTCGGGAGAGCCTGCGACGGGCAGGTCCCCCTCCCACGCGACCCCGGCCCGCACGAGGGTCTCGCGGAGGATGGCTTCCTTGAGGCGGAGTTGCTCGGCATAGCTCAGCTCTTGGTAGACGCATCCCCCGCACCGGGGCACGTACGGACAAGGCGAGGGCCTCCGGCCGGGCCCCCCTTCGAGAAGCGTTTCGATTCCGCCCCGCACATAACCCCGCGAGACGGACTCGATCCGCGCTCGGATGCGGTCCCCCGGCAGCCCGCGGGGCACGAACACCACCTGGCCCTCGTGGCGTGCCAGCCCCAGACCCCGGTAGACCCCTTTTTCAACCGCCACTTCGACCACGTCGCCTGGATGGAGGTGTGGAGCCTCGCGGCTCGTGGGAGACCTCGTCCTCACAACAGGAAGAGGCTCAAGCGCGGCAGGCCTCGCTCGGCCAGGAGGCGGCGGGCGACCGCGTCCGTCCTCACCTGCGCGAGCACCTTCTCGGGCATGCGGCCCCGATAGGGGGCGAGGGTCTCGTCCACGGCGGCGTCCACGATGGTGACGCGCTCCGCTCCCAGGTCCTGGCGAAGGGCATCGAGCAGCGCCTCCTCGCGCCTCGCGAGCCACGGCTCGAGGGTCGCGGTCGCCACCACGCCCCCGGCGCGCTCCCGCAGCTCCCGGGCCAGCGCCCCCGCCTGTGCTGCGGCGCTCGGCCCGAGGCCCTGCGCCCCTTCGAGCGCCTGGGCGAACCCCCGCAGCGCCTCATGCGGATCCATCCCTTCCTCGGTCCCCAGCGCCAGGGCACGTTCCCAGCGCACGCGTGCCGCTTCCACCTCCGCGGCGCAGTATCGCAGGCTTCCCACCTTCTGCTCACGGCCCCAGGAGTGCGCGTGGCTGTCGAGGGCGTCGCCGATGCCGCGCAGCACCACCCGCAGCGGGACGCCCGCCGTACGCCACTGGTGCACGAGGATCCAGTCGGCGCTCGAGAGGAACAGGGGATCGCCCCGGCGGGAGACGAAGAACTCCTCCACGGCCTGGTAGTAGGCCGCCTCGGCGTCCACCGACTCCTCCACCGCCATGGCGGGCCCGCGCCTACCGGGCGCCGGTGCGGTTCCGCTCCCAGATGAGGCGGAGTCCCGTGAGGGTCAGGACCGGATCCACCGCCTCGATCGAGGGCATGTCGCCGGCGAGGGTCTCCGCGAGGCCCCCCGTCGCCACCACGCGGGTCGGCTCGGCCAGTTCGGCGCGGATCCGCGCGATGATCCCCTCGACCAGGGCGGCGTAACCGAAGTACAGCCCCGACTGGATGGAGCCCACGGTGGAGCGCCCGATGACCCGATCGGGGTGTCGCACGTCCACGCGAGGAAGCCGTGCGGCACGCTGGAACAGCGCGTCGGCGCTGATGCCGATTCCGGGACAGATGACGCCGCCCAGGTACTCGCCCTTCCGGGTCACCACGTCGAAAGTCGTGGCCGTTCCGAAGTCCACGACGACCACGGGTCCGCCGTAGGCCGTGAACGCCGCGACGCCGTTGACGATGCGGTCGGCGCCCACGTCGCCGGGCGGCTCGTACAGGATCGGCATCCCCGTCTTGACGCCCGGCTCGACCACCAGCGGCTCGCGGCCGAGGTACTGGCGCGAGAGCGCGACGAGGACCGAGGTGAGGGGCGGCACCACGCTCGCGAGGGCCACCCCCCCGATCCCCGCCGGGTCGAGGCCCGAGGTGCTGAACAGGTTGCGCACCAGGATTCCGTACTCGTCGGCCGTCTGCTCGCGCCGCGTCGTGAGACGCCAGTGCGCCTTCAGGTCCGGGCCGTCGTGGACGCCCAGGACCGTGTTGGTGTTGCCCACGTCGATGGTGAGGAGCAGGCTCATCGCAGGCGCAACTCCAGGACTTCTCCCGACAGCACCGCGGTCACCCGGCCGCCCTCCTCCTCGAGGAGCAGGGCACCGCGCTCGTCCACCCCGCGGGCGATGCCGCGGATCACGCGATCGCCGTAACGGACTTCCACGGGGTGACCCCACCAGGGCACCGCGCGGGCGCGCCAGGCATCGAGTAGCGCGGGCGCTCCGAGAGACGCGAGCGCATCATACCAGACGGCCAGGCGCGCCAGGACCGCGGCCGCGACGTCCGCCACCGCGACGTCACGCCCCGTTTCGACCCGCAACGACGTCGTGGTCGCTCGCAGATCCCCCGGCAGAACGGCGGGGTCGACGGCGACGTTGACGCCGATCCCGAGGACGACGGCCTCGAGACCCGCCGCGCCGGAGAGTGCCTCCGCCAGGATGCCCCCGGCCTTCCGTTCCCCGGCGAGGAGGTCGTTCGGCCACTTCAGCCGGACCTCGACGCCGAACTCACCCAACGCCTCGGACGCCGCGACGCCGGCGGCCAGCGGCAGGAGCATCGTCCGCTCCGGCGTCCAGACGGGACGGAGGAGGATCGAGAGGCACAGGTTTCCGGCCGGCGACGCCCAGACGTGGCCGTGTCGCCCGCGTCCCGCCGTCTGGCGATCCGCCAGGACCACCGACCACTCCGCCGCCCCCGCCCGCGCGCGCTCCTTCGCGACGTCGTTGGTCGACCCGACGACTGCGAAGTGCTCGATGGGCGCAGGCCACGCGAGGCCCCGACCCTCGAGGAGCGCCCTCACCTGACCGCCAGCCTCTCCCACCTGCCTGCTCTGTGTCTCTGTGCCGCCGTGATCCCGTTCCGCCGGGTCTGCACCGTGTCCCTGTGTCGGGCGTTCAGACGGGCTCGATCTCCAGCGAGACGTCCACCGACGGCGCCGAGTGCGTGAGCGCCCCGATGGCGATGAAGTCGGGTCCGGCCTCGGCGTAGGCACGCACGGTCTCGAGGCGCACGCGACCCGAGACCTCGACGGGGACCCGGCCGCCGATCTGCGCGACGGCACGACGGACCTCCTCGGGTGTGAAGTTGTCGAGGAGGAGCATCCCGGCGCCCGCCGCCAGCGCCTCCTCGATCTGCTCCAGCCGCTCGACCTCCACCTCGACCTCGAGCCCGTCGGCCCCGGCCACGGCCCGCCGCGTGGCCTCCCCCACGGAGCCCGCCAGCCGCACGTGGTTGTCCTTCACCAGGATCGCGGCGTCGAGCCCCGAGCGATGCGGCGTCCCCCCGCCCACCTCGACGGCGTGCTTCTCGAGGAAGCGGAGGAGGGGCGTCGTCTTCCGCGTGTCGCGGATCCTCGCCTTGGTCCCCGCCACGGCTTCCCCGAAGCGCCGCGTGAGCGTCGCGACACCGGAGAGCCGCTGGAGGAAGTTCAGCGCCACGCGCTCGGCGGTGAGGAGAGCGCGGGCGCGGCCCTCGAGCGCGGCGAGAGGCGTCCCGGCTGAACTCCAGGTGCCCTCCCCGACTTCCGGGCGCCACACGAGGTCGGCGTCCAGGAGCCGGAAGGCCGTCACGGCCACGTCGAGGCCCGCGACGACCAGGTCCTGCTTGGCGAGGAGCACGGCCCGGGCGCGCGCTGCTTCGGGAACCGTAGCCTCCGTCGTCGCGTCGCGCTCCCCCAGGTCCTCCTCGAGGGCCTGCCGGACGACGTGGCGCACCAGCCCCGGGACGAGCACCTCTAGCCCCCCATCTCCTGGAGCGTCGCCGCGACCTTGGCCAGACGCCCCTCGAGCTCGGCCACTCGCTCGCGGCTCTGCGCGACGACCTCCGGCTTCGCCCGCTGGACGAACTGGGGGTTCTCGAGCTTCTTGCGCAGCCCGTCGAGCTCGTCCATCACCTTGAGACGCTCCTTCGAGAGCCGGGTCTTTTCCGCCGCCAGGTCGAACAGACCCGCCATGGGAATGCGCAGCTCGACGGCACCCACGGGCTGGTTGATGGTGCGCGCTGCGTCCGGGGCGGAGGCCACGACCTCGAGCGACTCGAGACGGGCCAGGCTCTTCACCAGGGCCTCGTGGCGCGCGACGAACTCCCGGTCCCGGGTCCCGCCGGCGACCACCGTCGCGTCGATACGCCGCCGCGGCTCCACCTCGTACGTCGCGCGGATCGTCCGGATCGCGGTGACGAGGCGCATGAGACGGCCCATCTCCTCCTCGGCTGACGGGTCGCGCTTCGTCGGGTCGGGCTTCGGGAACCCAGCCAGCATGATCGACGGGCCCTCGTGGGGCAAGCGCTGCCAGATCTCCTCGGTGACGAACGGGGCGATCGGGTGCAGGAGGCGGAGCGACGCCTCGAGCACCTCCACGAGCACCGCGCGGGCTCGCGGAGCCTCGGTGGCGTCGGCCAGGAGCACCTTGGAGCACTCCACGTACCAGTCGCACACCTCGTCCCAGAGGAAGTGGTAGAGGGCTCCGGCGGCCTGGTCGAAGCGGAACTCCTCGAGGGCGGCGTTCACGGAGCCCGCCACGTCCTGCAGGCGGCTCAGGATCCACCGGCTCGGCAGAGGTAGCGCCGCGACGTCGCCGGCGGAGGCGCGATCGCCCGCGAGGTTCATCAGGGTGAACCGGGCCGCGTTCCAGAGCTTGTTGACGAACGCCTTGTAACCCAGCAGGCGCGCCTCGCCGAGCGAGGGGTCGGTCCCCGGCGCGGCGAGGGCCGTCAGGGTGAAGCGCAGCGCGTCGGTCCCGTGCTTCTCGATGACCGCGAGGGGGTCCACGTCGTTGCCCCGCGTCTTCGACATCTTCTCGCCCTTCTCGTCGCGGACGAGGCCGTTGATGAAGACCTTGCGGAACGGGACGTCGCCGGCAAACCGCATCCCGAGCATGATCATCCGCGCCACCCAGAAGAAGATGATGTCGAAGCCCGTCATCATCACGTCGTTGGGGTAGTAGCGGCGGAAGTCGGCGCTCTTCTCGGGCCAGCCCAGGGTCGAGAACGGAAACAGGCCCGACGAGAACCACGTGTCGAGGACGTCGGTCTCCTGGACCAGGGCCGTGCCGCCGCACTTCGGGCACGTCGTCGGATCCTCGCGAGCCACGATCAGCTCCGAGCAGCCCCCGCAGGTCCACGCCGGGATGCGATGACCCCACCAGAGCTGCCGCGAGACGCACCAGTCGCGGATGTTCCGCATCCACTCGAAGTAGGTCTTGCTCCAGTTCTCGGGGACGAAGACGATCCGGCCGTCCTCCACCGCCTGGATCGCCGGCTCGGCGAGCGGCCCCGTTCTGACGAACCACTGGTTCGAGAGCCGCGGCTCCACGACGGTGTCGCAGCGCTGGCATCGGCCGAGCGGGACCTGGTGGGGCGTGGACTTCACCAGGAGGCCCTCGGCCGAGAGCTGGTTGACGATCCCCTTGCGCGCCTCCAGGCGGTCCTGACCGGCGTAGGGGCCCGCGTTCCCGTTGAGGACGCCGCGCTCGTCCATGATCTCGACGGCGGGCAGCCCGAGCCTTTGAGCCGCCTGGAAGTCGTTCGGATCGTGGGCCGGCGTGATCTTCACCGCGCCGGTCCCGAACTCCCGGTCCACGAAGGCGTCGGCCACCACGGGGATCTCGCGCTTCAGCACCGGGAGGATCACCCTCCTGCCGATGAGGTGCCTGTACCGCTCGTCCTCGGGGTGCACCGCGACCGCCGTGTCGCCCAGCAGCGTCTCGGGGCGCGTCGTGGCCACCACGATGCCCTGCCCCCCGTCGGCCGCCGGATAGCGGATGTGCCACAGGCTGCCGTTCTCCGCGGCCACCTCCACTTCGAGGTCCGACAGCGCCGTCACGCAGCGCGGACACCAGTTGACGATGTAGTTCCCCCGGTAGACGAGTCCGTCCTCCCAGAGCGAGACGAACACCTCGCGGACCGCCCGGGACAGCGTCGCGTCGAGGGTGAAGCGCTCTCGCGTCCAGTCGAGAGAGTAGCCCATCAAACGCAGCTGACGCGCGATGGTGCCTCCGCTCTCGTCCTTCCACTCCCAGACGCGTCGCTCGAACGCCTCCCGGCCCAGGTCCTCCTTGCGCCTACCCTCCTTGGCGAGCTGCCTCTCGACCACGGTCTGCGTCGCGATGCCCGCATGGTCGAGGCCGGGGAGCCAGAGGGTGTCGAAGCCGCTCATCCGCCTCCAGCGCACGATCACGTCCTGCAGGGTCAGGGTGAAGGCGTGGCCGATGTGCAGCGAGCCGGTGACGTTGGGCGGAGGGATGACGATGCAGAACGGACGGCGGCCGGAAGCGGGATCCGCGCCGAAGAAACCGCTCTCCTCCCAGTAGCGGTACCAGCGGGGCTCCACGTCCCGCGGCTCGAACGTTTTCCCGAGTGTCTCCTGGATCAAGTCGAAGATCTCCCCATGCGTCGGGCGCTCGCCCCGCCTTTCGGGGACGACGCGCGCCGTGTTCGTTTGGAGCGGGTGGCGGGCCGCGCGGAGCGCGACCCTAGGTCTGCTGCAGCTCCGCCTTGAGGCGCTCGATCTCCTTCTTGATGAGGGCCTCGGCCAGGTCCGGGATGACCTCCCACGCCACCTCGCGCACCACCTTCTCCGAGATCTGTGCGACGACGCGCTGGGCGATCTGTTGGACCATGTCCATCGGAACCGCCACCTCCGCGGCCGACGACGGCGCCGAGGCTCCGGCCTCCCGCGCAGGCGGCGTCACGTCCGCGAACGACGCCACAGGCTCGGGCGCGAGGACCGGCGGTGGCGGCGGAGCCGGCGCGGCGCTCACGGGCTCCCTTGGCGGAGGCACGACGGCCGGCGGCGGCAGCGGCTCGGGCTCGTACGACGCCGCTGCGTGCGCCGTGGCCGGCATTCCCTCCTCCTCGAAGACCTCCTCGAAGACCGCGCTCCCCTCGTGCTCCACCTTCCCCGATCCGAGGCCCGCCTGCGCCCGGGTCTCGAGCGGCACCTCCACTGTGGGCTGCGACCACGGCGCGGGCTCGCCCGGCGTGAACGTCACCGTGGACGAGGAGTCGGCCGGCTCGGCCGCCGCAGGCTCCTCGGGGCTGATGGACATCAGCTCCCCGGGTCCGGCGTCCATGTCGTCGGCCACGTACAGCTCCTGGTCGAGCGGCGTGATGGGCTCGGGGGCCGGGGGGGTTTCCTCCATCTCCATCGCGTCGGCGAGGGTGGGCGCCGCCTCGTGGGCGTACGGCTCGTCGGGGATGAAGGATGCCTCCTCCACTCCAGGGGCGGCGGAGGCCATGGCGGGCGCCGCCGGTGGCGGCGGCGGCGCGGCTGGCATCGATCCGGCCGGCTCGAAGTCGGCCGGAGCCTCGAAGGCCTCGAACATGGACTGGGGCGCCGGGGCTGGCGGAGGCGCGAAAGCAGGCGCTGCCGGAGGCGGAGCCGGCGGCGGAGGGACCAACGGGCGAGCAGGGGGGGCCACCTGACGCGAGGCGGCCTGGCTCAGGAGGTCCTTCACCTTGGCGATGAGCGTCTGCGGCTCGAAGGGCTTGGCGAGGAAGCCGTCGCAGCCGACCCGCGCGGCACGCTCCTGGTCGAAGGGTTCGAAGGCTCCCGTGAGGAGCAGGACCGGGACGTGGGCGAGGGGTGGTTGCTTTTTGATGAAGTCGCACACCTCGTAGCCGTCCTTCTCCGGCATGATGATGTCGCAGAGAACGATGTCCGGCCGGACCTCCAGCGCCTTCTCGACCGCCAGGCGGCCGTTGCCGACCGTCACCACCTCGAAATCCTCGTCCGAAAAGGTCAGCTCGATGACCTTCTGGATGGTGATGCTGTCGTCGGCCAGCAGGATCTTCTTGCCCATCGCCAGTGACCCTCCGGAAGAAAACCGGCCGTCGGCCTCCGCGGACGGCTACGGCTCCAAACGGGAGGCGCTGGCGACGAAGATAGACCCCTTCTGTCCGTATGTCAACGACTTATCGGTGGGTCCAGGGGGACACGTGCGAGTCAATGAGGGTCCAGGGGGACGAGGAGCCGGGTCCGGGTCCGGCCCCGCAGTCCCCCTGGCGCACGCGCGGGCCCGCGAGGGCGGAGCGGCGCGTGCGAGTCAATGAGGGTCCAGGGGGACGACCGACGACTCGACCAGACGGATGACGTCCCGGGTCGAGGAGCCCGGGAGGAAGACCTCGGCGACGCCCATGGACTTGAGCTCGGGGATGTCCTGGGTCGGAATGATGCCCCCGACGAAGACCCGGACACCCTCCATCCCTTTCTCGCGCAGCAACTCCATGACCTTCCTGCAGATGGGCAGGTGCGCGCCCGAGAGGATGGACAGGCCGACGACGTCGACGTCCTCCTGGGCGGCCGCCGCGACGATCTGCTCGGCGCTCTGTCGCAGCCCCGTGTACACGACCTCCATCCCCGCGTCCCGGAGCGCCCGGGCCACGACCTTCGCTCCGCGATCGTGGCCGTCCAGCCCCGGCTTGGCGATGAGGACTCGCACCTTCCTCGAAGGTTTCCCTGCCCTCGTCTCGTCCGTTGCGCTCGCGGTCATCGTGGCCCTCTCGTCTCCGTGCCTCCGTGGCCTGCGTCAGAAAACGGGCGGCTCCTCGTACTCGCCCCAGACCTCGCGGAGGGCGTCGCACATCTCCCCGAGGGTCGCGTAGGCCCGGGAGGCCTCGAGGATCGGGACCATGACGTTGTCGTCCCCCCGCGCGGCGTCCTTGAGGCTCTCGAGGGCCCGACGCACCCGCGCGGCGTCCCGCGTGGCCTTGAGGGCGGCGACCCGCGCCGCCTGCTCCTCGGCCACCGACTCCTCGATGTACAGGATCGGCACCGGCTTCTCTTCCATGACGTAGTCGTTCACGCCGACGATGACCTTCCCCTTGCGCTCCACGGCCCGCTGGAACTGGAAAGCCGCCTCCTGAATCTCCCGCTGGGGGAACCCCCGCTCGATGGCCGCGACCATGCCGCCCATGGCGTCGATCTTCCGGAAGTACTCGAGGGCCTCCGCCTCGATCTCGCTCGTGAGCCTCTCGACGAAGTAGGACCCGGCGAGCGGGTCGGCGGTGTTCACGACGCCGGTCTCGTGGGCGATGATCTGCTGCGTCCGCAGGGCGATCGTCACCGCCTCCTCGGTGGGCAGCGCCAGGGCCTCGTCGAAGGAGTTGGTGTGGAGCGACTGGGTCCCGCCCAGCACCCCCGCGAGGGCCTCGAGGGCCGTCCGCACGATGTTGTTGAGCGGCTGCTGCGCCGTGAGGCTGACCCCCGCGGTCTGGGTGTGGAAGCGCAGCATCCAGGAGCGCGGGTTCCTGGCCCCGAAGCGCTCCTTCATGGTCCGCGCCCAGATGCGGCGGGCCGCGCGGTACTTGGCGATCTCCTCGAAGAAATCGCTGTGCGCATTGAAGAAGAAGCTCAGGCGGGGGGCGAAGGTGTCCACGTCCATCCCCGCGTCCACGCACCACTGCACGTACTCGATCCCGTCCCGCAGCGTGAAGGCGAGCTCCTGGGCCGCCGTCGACCCCGCCTCGCGGATGTGGTAGCCGGAGATCGAGATCGTGTTCCACCGGGGCATGTGCTCGGTGCAGTAGCGGATCATGTCGACGATGACCCGCATGCTGGGGCGCGGCGGGAAGATGTACTCCTTCTGGGCGATGAACTCCTTCAGGATGTCGGCCTGGATGGTGCCCGCCAGCTCCGTCTCCGGCACGCCCTGCTTCTCTCCGACGAGGATGTAGAAGGCGAGGAGCATCGCCGCCGGCGAGTTGATCGTCATGGAGGTCGTCACGTCGTCGAGGGGGATGCCTTCGAAGAGCGTCTCCATGTCCCGGAGCGACGTCACGGCGACCCCGCACTTGCCCACCTCGCCCAGGGACAGCGGGTGGTCTGGGTCACGTCCCATGAGCGTCGGGAGGTCGAAGGCCACCGACAGGCCGTGGCCACCGTGCTCGAGGAGGTACTTGAACCGCGCGTTGGTCTGCGCCGCGCTGCCGAAGCCGGCGAACTGGCGCATGGTCCAGACCTTCCCGCGGTACATGGTCTCGTGGACCCCGCGGGTATAAGGGAACTGCCCGGGATCGGCGAGGTCACGGTCGTAGTCCAGGCTCCGCACGTCCTCGGGGCCGTAGAGCGGGTCGATGGGGCGTCCCGAGATCGTGGTGAACGGGCCGGCGGACTCCTTCCGGCGGCCCTCGGCCGCGGGCTTCTCGTCCAGGACCTTCTTCATGCCTGCTCCCCCGCGCCGGAAATTCTACACGAAGCCGATCGCTCAGACGTCGACGGCGCCGCCGTCGCGCCTGCGGACCACGCGGGCGGGCACGCCTGCGGCGACCACGCCATCGGGCAGATCCTGCGTGACCACGGCGTTCGCCCCCACGACGACGTCGTTCCCGATCCGGATGCCGTCCAGGACCTTGGCACCGGTGCCCAGCCAAACGTTGTCGCCCAGGTCGATCCCCCGGGAGACCCGCGCCTGCTCGAGGACGGGCGCATCGGCGCCCTCGAACTCGTGACCGCCGCCCACGAGGTAGGTGTAGGCGGCGAAGAGCCCGTAACGGCCGACGGTCACCCTCGAGCCGGAGAACACCTCCGAGTAGAACCCGATGTTGACGTGGTCGCCGAGGACGATGTCGCCGTCCTTGCACGAGAGGATCGTGCCCCGCCCGAGGAACACGTTGCTCCCCACGGTGATCCCGCTGTTGGTCGAGCCCTTGGCGTCGAGGACCACGAGATCGTCCACGATCACGTTGTCCCCCAGGCGGATCTTGGCCGGATGGCGCAGGACCACCCCCTGGCCGAACGTGACGTTCCTCCCGACCGAGCCCATGAGCCAGGGGTACGTGATCTTCCGCACGAGGAGCCCCAGCGCCCCGGGGAGGCCCGAGGTGAGCGTGATCACGAGCTCGTAGAGGAGCAATCGACCGAGGCTTCGGCTCCCGACGATGAGGTCCTGGTACTTCGTCAGGGCAGACCGCCCGCCGGCGGAGAGGGCCTCCTCGATGCCGACCGGTCGACGCTCGGGCACGGACATGGGCTCCACGCATCCCCCTCGTTGACCGTTTCGCGGAACCTACTGTAGCATGAGAGCTTTGCGAGGCGTCCCCCCGAGATGATCCTGAGCCTCACCCGCATGAGTCTCGCACGTGTCGCCGCCTGCCTTCTGGTCCTCGCCGCCGGGGGATGCGGCTCCCCCACCGGTCCTTCCGACGAGCTGCCGGCGCAGCCCCAGGCGATCAGCCCGGCCGAGGGCGCTCGGGCCACGAGCGACACGCCGACGCTGTCCGTCCGCAATGCAAGGGGCTACGACTCTGGCCAGGCGCAGTACACCTTCCGCGTGTTCAACGCAGGCGGCACTCGCGAGCTGGTGGACCCGGTCACGGTGCCGGCCGGGCGCACCACCACCGCCGCCACACTGACGACGCCCCTCCCCCGAAGCCTCACGGTGACCTGGAGCGTCACGGCCAAGGGCCTCGCCGGCGAGGTGACCTCGACCCGGTTCACCTTTCGGACGGTCGCCGTCGAGTGCTCCTCGGGGCGAGACCCGTACGCGAAGGCCGTGGTCGAGTGGTTCGTACCGGCCTGCTCCCTCGCCCAGAACATCTACAACGATCCCCTCGAGGTCCTCGGCCCGCCGGACGCCGGGGGAAGGGCCCCCGACATGTTCTTCGGCTTCATGAGCCTGGGCTACCAGGGCCACGTCACGGTGGACATGGAAGGCTGCGCGGTGGACGGCCCCGGTCCCGACGTCCGCATCTACCAGACCGCCAGCCGCGAGGAAGTGACGCTCTTCGCCGCGGGGCGTCCCGACGGGCCCTTCGTCCTCCTCGAGAAGGAGAAGCGCTGCGGCACGCCGTCCGACGGCCTCTACTCCAACCACTGCGACTTCGACCTCGCGACGGCCGAGCTGGAGGAGGCCCGGTATTTCCGCATCGAGGACGGCGAGCTGTTCCCCTGCCCCGGCGACACGGTGACCGAGGGGGCCGACATCGACGCCATCCAGATCCTGCACCAGAAGCCGTGAAGCGGACCGCGCCGCTCCTCGCGAAGATCGCCGTCAGCCTGGGGCTGCTCGCCTACCTGCTCCGCACGACCGACCTCGCGGCTCTCGACCAGCGCGTCCGGACGGGCGACACGATCCTGCTCGCGGCCGCGGTGGTCCTCTACGGCGCGATGATGCTGGTCTCCACCTGGCGCTGGCGGCTGCTGCTCCAGGCGCAGGGCTACGAGGCCCCCCTGCGGCATCTCTCGGCCTCGTACCTCGTCGCCAGCTTCTTCAACAACTTCCTCCCGAGCAACATCGGGGGCGACGTCATCCGCGTCCGCGACAGCACGCACCTCACGGGCTCCACGACGACGTCCCTCGCCGTCGTGGCCATCGACCGGATCCTCGGATTCGGGGCGCTCTACCTCCTGGCGGTCGTCGCCTTCGTCGCCGGAGGCCAGGCGGTGAGGCACCTCGCCGGCGCCCGCGTGGTCCTCCTCGGCCTCGGCCTCGTCTTCTCCGTCCTAGCCTACGTCTTCTTCCGCCCCGGCACGGCGCGGACGCTCATGGCGGCCTCCGGGCTCTCGGCCTTCCCGTGGGCCCGGGAGCGCTTCGAGGTGGTGCAGGGGGCCGTCCACGTCTATCGCCGCGAGATGGCGGCCGTCTGGACCGCCTTCGGCGCGAGCGTCGCGCTCCAGGCCCTCGTGGTCTGGTACTACTACGCCGTGGCCCGGGCACTCCGCATCGACCTGCCCCTGGCGGCGTGCTTTCTCATGGTCCCCCTCTGCACGCTCGTCCAGGCCGTACCCGTGTCCTTCAACGGATGGGGCATCCGGGAGAGCCTGTTCATCGTCTACTTCGGCCAGGTGGGCCTGCCGCGTGACAACGCCCTCGCGTTCAGCCTCGTGGGGGCCGGCCTCATCGTGCTCCTCTCGCTCTCGGGGGCCGTCGTCTGGACCTCGCGGGGGCGAGGTGCCGACCCGAGCGGCGCGGCCTGAGATGCCCGTCTCGGTGCTCCACGTCTGCGACAAGTTCGGTGTGGCCGGCTCGAGCATCCACGGCGTGTCACGGCTGTTCTCCTGGTGGTTCCCCCGCTACGATGCCTCGCGGTTCACCGTGAGCCTCTGCGGCCTCAAGGACCCCGAGCCTGCCTCGCGGCTCCTCGAGGAGCAGGGCGTTCCGGTGGCCCACCTCCGTCGGAGCAAGTTCGACCCGCGGATCCTCACGGACCTCGTGGGCCTCGCCCGCGCCCGGGGGGCCCGCATCCTCCACGTCCACGGATACGCCGCGGCGGACTTCGGCCGCCTGGCCGCGCGGCGTGTCGGCGCCTCCCTCGTCCTGCACGAGCACTTCGCAGACCCGCGGATGCCCGCGTACCAGGCCCTGGCCGATCGGCTCCTCGCCCCGCTCACGGACCGGGCCATCGCCGTCAGCGGCTCGACGCGGGACTTCCTGGTCCGTGAGCGCTGCGTCCCCGCCGAGCGTGTGCGGCTCATCTGGAACGGGGCCCCCCTCGACGAGTTCGCGCCGGTGCCGCGAGACGCTGCCCTCGCCGTGCGCCGTCAGCTCGGGATCCCCGACGAGGCCCTCGTGGTCGGCAGCGTGGGCCGCCTCAGCCTCCAGAAGGGGCACCGGTACCTCCTCGACGCCGCTGCCCGCGTCCTCGCGCGTCGTCACGACGCGCGCGTACTCCTCGCGGGAGACGGCGACCAGATGGAGCCGCTGAGACGCCAGGCCGCGGACCTGCGGATCGCCGACCGCGTCGTCTTCGCCGGGCACCGGGCCGACGTCCCAGCCGTCCTGGGCGCCATCGACCTGCTCTGCATCTCCTCGACGTACGAGGGCACGCCGCTGGCGCTCTTCGAGGCCATGGCCTCGGCCAAGGCCATCGTCTCCACCGCCGTCGACGGCTGCCGCGAGGTCCTCGAGGACGGCGTCACCGCGATCCTCGTGCCGCCGCAGGACGCCCCCGCACTGGCAGCGGCCCTCGAGCGGGCCCTGGGCGACGCGGCCCTGCGCCGCGGCCTCGCCGAGCGCGCCCGCGCCGCCGCCGCCCGCTACGACATCCGCGAGTGCGTCCGGCAGATGGAGGCCCTGTACGACGAGGTCCTGGCCGAACGATGCGACTGAGGAAGCTGGCCCGGCACGCGCGGGAGGCGTGGGAGGTTCCGAGGGATCTCCTGCTGCGGCGGTACCCGGAGTTCGTCACCGGCGGCCCCCTCCCGAAGGGACAAGTGCCGGTCTTCGTGTTCCACAGCCTCGAGCCCGAGACCTTCGGCCGCAAGCTCCGTTATCTGTCGGAGAACGGCTACGTGACGCTCTCGGCCGAGGAGTACTTCCAGGTGCTCATGGGCTCGCGCCCGGCGCCCGACCGCGCCGTTGTCCTGACCTTCGACGACGGACGCGGCACAGTCTGGAGCGTGGGGTATCCCTTGATGAGGCGACACGGCATGAAGGGCATCGTCTTCCTCGTCCCCGGCCGCACGGTCTCCCGGCCCGGACCGCTGCGGGCGACGATCGACGAGGTCCGGGAGGGCCGCGCGCGCCTCGACGCGGTCCTGGGGCGCGAGAGAGGCGACGCCCCTTTCCTGTCGTGGGAGGAGATCGAGGCCCTCGACCGGTCCGGCCTCTTCGACTTCCAGAGCCACACCCTGAGCCATGCCCGGATCCACACGGGCCCGAAGGTGGCCGGCTTCCTCACGCCGGCGATGCGCAGCGGCTACGCGTGCATGGACGTTCCCCTCATCCACGAGGACGGGCGCGACCGCCTGGCCGGGGAACTCCCCCTGGGCACGCCGCTCCTCCGCTCGGAGCCGCGCACCTCAGAGGCCCTGCGCTTCTACGAGGACGCCGCCGTGCGAACCACCTGCGTCGCGACCGTAGAGGCCGAAGGGGGCGAGGGCTTCTTCTACCGCAAGGGATGGGAGAAGCGCCTGCGCCGGTTCCTCGAGCACCACCCGATCGGGGGGCGGACCGAGTCGGCCCAGGAGCGCGAAGCGGCGATCCGGACCGAGCTCGCCGATGCCCGCCGCCTCATCGAGGAGCGGATCGGCAGGGCGGTGGTCCACCTGTGCTATCCGTGGCATGCCTCAGGACCGACGGCCCGACGGCTGGCCCGGGAGATCGGCTACCGCACCGCTTTTTGCGGAAAGGTCCCGGGCGTCCGCATCACGGTCCCCGGCGGCGACCCCCACGCCATCGCGCGCATCGGCGAGGACTACGTCGAGCTGCTCCCGGGGCGGGGGCGCGCCGATCTCTCGTCGGTGCTGCGCCACAAGTGGACGCGCCGCCTGCGCGGGGGGGCGTAGTAACATGGCCGCGCAACCGAGGAGGTGAGGTGGCCACACCGACGCTCGATCCGTCATCCGTGAACCTGTTGCTGCCCGTCCTGCCTCTTCGCGACGTGAGCCTCTTCCCGGAAGCGTCGCTCGCCGTCACCGTCAGCCGGCCCGGCCTCCTGAAGGCCGTGGACGTGGCCGCACGCACCGGCCGCCGCCTCCTGGCCCTCGCTCAGCGGGACCCGGCCGTGGTGACGCCCACGGCCCGGGACCTCCACCCTCTCGGGACGATTGCCGAGGTTTCCGAGGACGTCGCCCAGGAGGACGGCAGTCGCAAGATCGAGCTCGACGGCCTGAGGCGCGGGCGAGTTCTGACCCTCCTGGGGACCGACGCCTTCGTGGCCGAAGTCGAAGCTCTCGACGAAGGGGATCCCGGCGACGAGTGGGGCGCCGCGGTCGAGGCGCTCGCCCGGTACCTCCACACCCACGCCGACCTGCGCGCCTTCCTCGACCGGCAGCGGCGCTCGAAGGAGCCCATGGCCTGGGTGAACCTGGCCTGTCAGCACCTTCCGATCACGTCCACCGCCCGCCAGAAGCTCCTCGACTCCGACGCCGCGTCCCGTTGCCTGAAGATCGGCCGTGGCCTCGACGCCCTGGTCCGCAAGGAGAAAGGCGACTGACGGCGGGAGACGCTGCGAACTCCACCGGCCGGAGGGTCGCACGGAACACCCTCCTGTCGGCGGTGGGTGAAGGCTCGAACGTCCTCCTCTTCCTCCTGGGTTTCGTCGCCGCGCGAATCCTCGGGCCCGTCTCCTTCGGCGAATACGGCGCCGCGTTCGCCTTCGTCGGGCTCTTCCGCATCCTCCCCGACTTCGGGATGTCCTACGCGTCGACCCTCGCCGTGAGCCGCGAGCGCTCGCTGGCCCGCGCCTTCTTCGGGAACCTGCTCGGCTTCCAGGCCGTGCTCTCGGCGCTCACCCTCGGCCTCTGTCTCGGCATCGGCCGCGCCCTCTTCGACGGCGTCACGTGGACCGCCGTCGTGGTGCTCTCGGCCGACCTCCTGCTCAAGTCCCTCCAGTCCACGCTGCGCTGGCTCCTCAAGGCCTTCGAGCACTTCGGGGCCGAGTCCCTGACCCTCGTCCTCGAGCGCGGCCTCATCCTCGCCCTGGGCACGGGAGTCCTGCTCCTCGGGTACGGCGTGGCCGGCTTCGTGCTGGTCTTCGCCCTCGTGCGCGCCGTCGACACGGTGGGGCTCTACGCCTGGATCCACCGACGGGTCGTGCCGCTCCGCCCGTCCTACCGGGGCGCGCTCTGGTGGGAGCTGTTCCGCAAGGGGCTGCCGTTCGCGTATGCCGGGGCCATGATCACGCTCTTCTTCCAGGTGGACGCCGTGATGCTCGAGCAGATGCGCGGCGCGAAGGAGGTTGGCTGGTACGCGGCGCCGGTCCGCGTCCTCGAGGGACTGACCCTCGTTCCGCGCATCCTGGGATACGCCCTGATCCCCACCATGGCCGCGCTCCACGTGACGGCGCCCGGGAGGGTCACCGAGCTCTACCGGCGCGGCTCCAAGTACCTGCTCCTCGTCGGCCTGCCGGTCGCCGCCTTCGGCGCCCTCGCCTCCGACCGCTTCATCCCGTTCCTCTTCGGAGAGGAGTACGGGCCGAGCGTGCCCGCCGCGCGCCTCCTGCTCCCCGCGGCCGCATTCATGTTCCTCTCGAACCTCGGGGAGACGACCCTCGCCTGCGTCGGTCGCTGGGGCACGATCGTCGTGGTCTCGACGCTGTCCCTGCTCCTCAACGTGACCCTCAACCTCCTCTGGATCCCCACCCACGGCTGCGTGGGCGCTGCCGCGGCCACGCTCGCCACCGAGGCGACCTACTTCGTCCTCACCGCGGTCACGCTCCGGACCTACGGGCACCGCGCCTCGTGGGCGCGCCTCGCGTCGCGACCCCTCGCGGCCACGTGCGCCTTCGGGGCGGTCCTCTGGCTCTGCCGTCCCCTCCCGTTGCTCGCCGGTGCTACCCTCGCCTGCACGGCCTACGCCGCCGCCGTCCTCCTCCTGCGCGTCTGGGACGACAAGGAGCGCGAGCTCCTCCGGGAGATGCTCCGGGGCACACGCCCGGGCGCCGGCGACCTGGCCTGACCCCTACTCCCGCTTCGCCACGTCGAGCTCGATGCGCACGAACGCGCCGAGGAAGCGGGGGTCGGCCCCCGCGCGGCCCGCGCGCGTCGAGGCCAGGCGCAGCACGTGAACGAAGCTGTCCTTGTACACGAAGCCCCCGCCGGCCTCGAGGGTGACCTCGGCCGCCAGTCCGGGAGCGACCGCGAGCGAGGCGCGTCGGCCACCGAGACGGATGCGGAGCGCGTCCCCCGCCGGGCCCCCGAGGATGCGGAGCGTCATCCCGCGGACGGGCTCGAGGGCTCTCACGATCACCTCGGCCTCGGCCCCGCCGCGCAGCCAGAAACCCGGGCCCTGCGGCCCGTCCTCGCGGCCGTAGGTCCCGTCGTCGGGGAAGTACAGGTAGTACGCCCTGGGATCGGCAGGCCAGTGGCGCCACCGATCCCCTTCGGTGTCCCCCACCGACTGCTTCTTCCGCCACCCTTCCGTGAAGATGCCGAGGTCGTTGAGCATGGTCAGCTCGGCGGGCAGCAGCCGAAACGCCCCGCTCGTCGCCTGGGCGCCGTGGTGCAGCGAGTGGTGCATGGGCGCCAGGAGGATCGGCCCCACGAAGAGCGCCGCGACGCCGAGGCTCGCCGCCGCGACGGACACCTCCCGACCTCGAGGGACGAGGAAGAGGGTCAGCGGAAGGAGGTTCAGGAAATACCGGTTGCCCACCGTGCCGCTGCCCCCGTACCAGTTGTCGGGGATCATCCACAGGTAGAAGAGCCACGACACCACGAGGGCCGTGACGCAGAGCCATCCCGGCCCGTCGCGCGGGCCCGCGAGAAGGAAGAGGGCGACGGCCAGGACCGCCGGCGGGAAGTACGGCAGGACGCCGCCGAAGCGGCCGACCCAGAAGTAGCCGAGGTTGCGAACGAAGGACTGGCGGATCTCGGCGGGCGTCCGGGGCGGCTCCGCGCCCTGCGACGCCTTCTCGTCGTGGACGCCCTCGATCCGCGGGCCGGCGGTGTTGGTGCTCATCCAGGTCCCGCTGTTCCCGAACGTCACCTCCCGCGGTCGGCCCTCGACCATCTCCACGTCGCCGGGGAACTTTCCGTAGAACGTCTTCCTCTCCCGCCCCCCTTGATAGTTGGCCTCGCCCGTGACCGCGGCGTTCACGCCGAAGAGCGCGATCACGGTGGCTGCGTGCACGGCCGCGCGCCGAAGCGACTCGACGACGGCGCGACGCCGCTCCCCGGCGGCGGCCGACACGAGGGGCGCCAGCCCGAGAGGGATGGCCAGCCAGAGGTTGTACGGCTTCGAGTACGTGGCGACGCCGAGGAGCACGGCGGACAGCAGGGGCCTGTCGAAGGCCCAGGCTGCGAGCCCCCCGGCCACCAGCGCCATGTTGAAGACCTCCGGCGCGGGCCACAGCGCGTAGACCGGGGCTACCGTCCCCAGCACGACCACGAGCGCCAGCGCCAGCGCGGGCCCCGGCCCCGCCCGGCGCCGCACCACGGCGTACGAAAGTACCAGTGCGGCCGCGAGGCACAGGCCGTTCGTGAGGAGGAGACCCCGCGTGCCCAGGAGGCGCACCAGGGGCGCGGCTGCGAGCGGGTAGGCGTAAGGCTTGGCGAAGTAGAGGCGGGGCGCGTCCTCCGGCACGCGCCGCACCCACGGGAAGCTCCCGTCGGCGTCGACGGCCAGCCCGCCGCTCGCGCGCTTCAGGAAGACTCCCTGAGGACCGCCGGGGAATTCACGCCGGACGCGCAGGAGGTCCTCGGCCTCGTAGCGGAGGTCGCCGTCCTCCGCGAGGCTCCACGCCATGGCGTAGTACGTGGCGCCGTCGCCCCAGAACGCCCCGCCGGAGAGCCGCGGAAGGTCCGCCGAGGTCGCGGCCGCGACCAGGGCCAGGGACACCGCGGCCAGCACCACGCGCGCCGCACGCTCCCCCGACGCCGCGGGGCCCGATAGCGGCGGGCTCACAACCATCCCGCTTCGCGATACGACGCCGCCGTCCGCGCGATCCCCTCCTCGAGCCCCACGACCGGCGCGTAGCCGAGCAGCCGGTGTGCCTTCTCGATGGTGAACGCGCGGCTCTTGGTCCAGAAGTCCACGCGCCGGCGGTGGAGGGGCGGCTCGATCCCGAAAGGGACGCACGCCGCCTCGCAGAGCGCCCCGGCGAGCTGCAGGGGCCAGGCCGGGACGTGGAACGGCAGCACGCGGCCGCCGGTCGCGCGGGCGATGACCGCCGCCAGCTCGTTCTGCGACACGTAGCCGGGGCCGGCGAGGATGAACGCTTCGCCGACCGCCTCCGGCCGCTCGAGGGCGAGGAGAAAGCCCCGCACGAGGTCGTCGACGTACACGGGATGGTAGAACGCCGCCCCGGAACCGACGACGGCATAGTGGCCACGGGCGATCGCGCGGAAGAGCTTGAGGTGCCTCGTCTCGCGCGGGCCGATGATCCCTGCGGGCCGCACGACGGCCACGGGCAGGCCCCGCCGCCCGTGGAACTCGAGGGCGAGGCGCTCGGCCTCGGCCTTCGTGGCCTGGTAGACGTCCCCCGGGGCCATGGGCGTCGTCTCGTCCGCGGGCGGGTGCGCGACGTGTCCGTGGACTCCAACGGTCGACGTGTGGACGAAGCGACGAACTCCGACCCGAGCGGCGGCCTCGAGCAGCCGCTCGGTGCCCGACACGTTCACCTCGCGGTAGTACGAGTCGGGATGCCCTGCGGTGCGGTAGACGGCCGCCACGTGGACGACGGCGTCGGCGCCGTCCACGAGCGCCGCGATCGCCGCCGCGTCCGAGAGGTCGCCGGCGACTAGCCTCACCCCCGAGGCCTTGAGCGCATCCGTCGTCGAGGCCGGGCGCACGAGGGCCGCGACGGCGTCGCCACGGGCGAGGAGCGCCGAGACCAGTCGGCCTCCGGTATACCCGCTGGCTCCCGTGAGCGCGATTCTCATGAACGAGATCCTCCGCCGCTGGCGAAAGCGGCAGTTTACCGCGGCGGTCGTGCAGCGCGGGAATCGCTCTTGACTTCCACCATGCGGGCCCCTAGTCTTCCCCCTGAGAAGCGTTCGGATCGCGGGATTCAAATTCCCGGGCGTGCCGGCGTCCCCCCAGCCGGCCCCATCCGCACGGGCGCCGCCGGCCCCCACCCGGGCCCCGAATGGAGGTCCCATGGGTAAGAGGCGCTACGAGCTCGACACCCGCATCCTGACCATCTTCTTCTTCGTCGCCATGCCTTTCGTGGCCTTCGGGTCGTTTCTCGTCGTCACCATGGCCCGCGGCGCCCTGATGGACACCCTGGGCCAGTCCTTCGAGCAGCGGGCGTTCGAGAGCAAGTTCCTCCTTGAGCGCTACGTCTCCGACCAGGTGGACCACCTCCGCGTGCTCGCCCTCGACCCGCAAGTGCACTCGACGCTCGCGGCCCTGGGCAAGCCGCGCTCCGCCGACGAGGCGAAAAAGCTCGAGCAGGCGTGGGCCTCGGGGACCGACGCGAAGCTCACGGCGCCGCTTCTGGGCTCCCCGCTCGCCGCGCGCCTGCGGGACATGGTCCAGGTGTACCCGCCGCTCAGGCTCGTCCAGGTCGTGGACGCCGGGGGGACCCTGGTGGCCGCCTCGAACCGCGGCGGCCGCCTCCAGAGCGCCGAGACCCCATGGTTCAAGGCTCTCGTCCTCGACGGGACCCACTCGGCCTACGTGGGCGACATCCAGCGTCCCGCCGGCGGGACGGTGGCGCTGCTCGAGGTGGCCTATCCCGTCTACGACGAGGACGGTCGTTTCCTCGGAGCCGTCCGATCTCTCGTGGACGCCGCGCACCTCTACAGCGTCCTCGCGCCGGTCCGTGTGGGCCGGACCGGGCACGCGACCCTCGTCCGGGCCACCGACGGCACCATCCTGGCCTCGAACGAGAGCGAGAGGATCCTCCGCGGATCTTTTCGCGGCTTCGCGCAGATCGAGGCGGCCATCCGCGAGCGCCGGGGCTACTGGGCCGTGCCCGAGATTCGCGAACAGGCCGCCGGCGGCGAGGCCCTCGTCGAGCCCGCTCGCCTCGTGGGCTACAGCGTCGTGGAGCACGTGCCGGGGGTGCAGTGGCTCCTCGTCGTCGAGCAGGACCTCACCGAGGCCACGGCTCCGATCCAGCAGGTGACGCGCTTCCTCTGGATCCACTTCGTCGGGGCCTTCGCAGCCGTGATCCTCCTGGCGTTGTACCTGTCGTTCAAGCTCGAGGCGCCCGTCATCGACGAGGAGCTGCACCTCCACGAGCAGCACGTGCCCTCGAGCATGCGCCCGACCGCCGAGATGTGACCTCGAGGAACAGGCACCGGTAGCGCTCGACGCTGTCGGCGAAGTCGAAGCGCCCGAGAGCCACGGCTCGTCCCCGTTCGCCCAGGGCGGCGCGGCGTGCCTCGTCGGACAAGAGAGCCTCGAGGGCGCCGCTGAGGCCGGCCGTGTCACCCGGTGCGACGAGCAGGCCCGATCGTCCCTCTTCGATGACGTCGACGATGCCGCCGGTGCGGCTGCCGACGCACGCGAGACCGCACGCGGCGGCCTCGACCAGGGAGATCCCGAGGGCTTCGAAGACCGAGGGAAACGCGAAGACGTCGGACCCGCGGAGGCAGTCCTCGACGGCGTCGACGCGGCCCGTGAAGACGACGACGCCGCCGAGCCCCGCCTGGCGCACTCGCTCCCGTAGCTCGTCCTCCACCGACAGGACCTGGCCCGCGCCCGAGCCGACGAGGACGAGGCGCGCCCGCGGCCGTCGGGCCGCCACGGCCGCGAAGGCGTCCACGAGGGTCTCGAGCCCCTTGCCCCGGAGCAGCCGGCCGGTGTACGTGACGATCTCCCCCGTCTCCGGCCAACCGAGCCGCCTCCGGACCGCCCGGCGCTCCTCCGGGCTCGCCGGGCGGAAGCGCGTCGTGTCGACGCCGTGGGGAACGTAGGCCACGCGCTCCTCGGGCACGCCGGACGCCACGAACTCCTCCCGGATCCGCCGCGACATCGCCACGAAGGCATCGGCATCCCTCAGCAGGAGGTTCCGCACCGCGACGGCCCCCCTCACGACGGTCCGCCCCGCCCTGCCGTCGAGGGACGTGCCCCAGGTGTAGACCTCGCCGGACATCTCGCCGTTCAGCTCCGCCTGCAGGACCAAGGGAAGCCCCAGCGCGCGCCCGGCCAGAAGGCCCGGCAGGCCCAGGACGCGGGTCCCGCGCACGACGAGGACGTCGCAGGATCCCCGTTCCTCCACGAGCGCGCGCACGGCGTGCGGGACCATGGCGTACTTCCCGCCGCGGCCGGCGCCGGACGGCGGCACACGACGCACCGGCACGCCGTCGAGAACCTCCTCGTCCGGCCAGGCGGCGTCGGTCCGTCGCGTCAGCACGCTGCACGGCATTCCGGACGCCGAGAGGCGGGTCGCCAGCGTCCGGATGTGCTGCTCGCCGCCCCCCAGGACCGGGTGGAAGGACTCGGTGAGGAAGAGGACGCGGATCAACGGTGAGGGAGGGCCGGCTCCCGGTCGGGCTCCGCGGCGGCAGGCCGGATCTCCTTCACGACGTAGATCGGCTTGCCCTGGCTCTCGTGATAGATCCGGACGAGCACCTCGGCCATGAGGCCGACGCTCACGAAGATGAGGCCCGTCAGGAAGAGGAGGGCCCCCAGCAGCAACAGGGGCCGTCCTCCGATGGCCGTGTCCTCGAAGAGCTTGACGTACGACAGGTAGAGCAGGATCGCGAACCCGGCGCCTCCGAGGCCCAGGCCGACGAGCCCGAAGAAGTGCGCCGGGCGGGTTCCGTAGGCCAGGAGGAACTTCACGGTGAAGAGGTCCAGCAGCACGCGCACCGTGCGCCCGAGGCCGTATTTGCTCCGTCCGCGCATCCGGGGGCGGTGGTGGACCGGGACCTCGGCGAGGGTCACGCCCATCCACGACGCCACGGCCGGGATGAAACGGTGCATCTCGCCGTAGAGGCGGAGGTTCTTCACGACCTCGGCCCGCATGGCCTTGAGCGAGCAGCCGTAGTCGTGGAGGCGCACGCCGGTGGCCCGGGAGATCAGCCGGTTGGCGAAGAAGGACGGCAGGCGCTTCGAGAGGGGGTCCTTCCTCTCACGCCTCCAACCGCAGACCATGTCGTAGCCTTCCTCGAGCTTGGCCACGAGGCGCGGGATGTCGGCCGGGTCGTTCTGCAGGTCGCCGTCTGAGGTCACGACGACGTCGCCGCGGGCGTGGTCGAACCCGGCGGAGAACGCCGCCGTCTGCCCGAAGTTGCGTCGCAGTCGCAGGACCCGGACCCGGGGATCGCGGGATTCGAGGGCGAGGAGCCTGTCGAGCGTGCCATCCGTCGAGCCGTCGTCCACGAGGATGATCTCGTAGGGACGGCCCATGGGCTCGAGGGCGCTCGTCAGCTCGCGGTGGAGATCCTCGAGGTTCTCGCACTCGTTGTAGAGCGGGATGATCACCGAGACAGCAGGGCCCGGGCTCGCCTTCATTCCGGTGAGTATAAACGACCCCTCGACCCGCGCCCTACCGCGCCGCGGCCAGCACGTAGACCCAGTTGACGGCGAGGGCGGCCACGACCGCGAGGGCGATGGCCTTCGCCTCGCCGGCGGAGGTCCGGAGCGCGAGGGTCCGGCCCCGCAGGGCCAGCAGCAGGTCGGCGACCCCCCAGACCGCGATGGCGAGCGCGACCAGGGTGATGAACGGGTTGAGGGTCAGGGCCCCGCCGACGTCGAGCTGCGCGAGTCGGCCGAAGGCCCGGGTCGAGCCGCAGGTCGCGCAGGGCAGGCCCGTCGCCGCCCGGAAGGCGCACAGGACGATCGGCAGCCGATCCAGGTGGAAGGCCGCGATCGCCGCAGCAGCAGCGGCCCCGACGGCCGCGAGCAGCAGCCCGGTCGGGAATCCCCCCGCTCTGGTCTCGACGCGCACGGCCCTAGGATATCAGCCGTTTCGCCCCAGCGCCCTGCCCCGGGGTATAGTGACGGGCTCATGGCACGAGTCACCGTCGAGACCGTCGACCAGATCGCGCGTCTCGCTCACCTGTCCCTGACGCCGGAGGAGAGCATCACCTTCGCGCGACAGCTGGACGAGATCCTCGCGTACGCCGACTCGCTCCAGGCCCTCGACACGGCCCGCGTCCCCCCCATGAGCCACGCGTGGACGTCCGAAGTCTTTCGTGAAGACGAGCCCCGCGAAGGGCTCCCCGGGCATCGTGCTCTCGAGGCCGCTCCCGACGCCTCCGACGGGCTCTTCCGAGTCCCGCGGGTGATCGGGTGAGCGCCCTCTGGGAACTGTCGGCCACGGAGATCGCGGCGCGTGTCGGCCGCCGCTCGCTCTCCGCGGAGGAGGTCGTCCGGGCCCACCTGGATCGCATCGCCGCCCTCGAACCGAGAGTGGACGCGTTCCTGCACCTCCTTCCAGATCGTGCGCTCGCGGCCGCACGAGGGCTCGACGCCGCCCTGGCCACCGGGCTGGCGGCGCCACCCCTCGCCGGCGTGCCGGTGGCCCTCAAGGACGTCCTCGACCTCGAGGGGCTGCCCACGACGTGCGGATCGCGCATACTGGAGGGGTACCGACCGCCGTTCACGGCCACGGCTGTGGCGCGCCTCGAGGCCGCGGGGGCCGTCGTCCTCGGCAAGACCAACATGGACGAGTTCGCCATGGGGTCGTCCACCGAGAGAAGCGGCTACAAGAAGACGCGGAACCCCTGGGATCTCGAGCGCGTGCCCGGCGGCTCGTCGGGCGGATCCGCGGCGGCGGTCGCGGCGTGCCTCGCCCCCGTGGCCCTGGGCTCCGACACGGGCGGATCCATCCGCCAGCCGGCCGCCCTCTGCGGCGTCGTCGGTCTGAAGCCCACCTACGGCCGCGTCAGCCGCTACGGCCTCGTGGCCTTCGCCTCCTCCCTCGACCAGATAGGCCCCTTCGCGCGCACGGTGGAGGACGCCGCCCTCGTTTGCTCCTCCCTCTGCGGCTGGGACCCCCACGACGCGACGAGCGCCGCGCTCGCGGCCCCGGACTTCCGCGCGGCCCTCGCCGCCGGCGTGGAGGGGCTCCGGATCGGCGTCCCCTGGGCCTTCCTCGAGAAGGGCGTTGCCACTGGGGTGCTCGCGACCTTCCGGGAGGCGCTGCGCGTCCTCGAGGCGGCCGGTGCGCGGGTCGTAGAGATCGCCCTCCCCCACGCGCCCCACGCCATCGCCACCTACTACCTCGTGGCCACCGCCGAGGCCTCGAGCAACCTCGCACGCTACGACGGCGTCCGGTACGGCCTGCGCGTCCCGGCCCCGGACCTCGAGCGCCTGTACGGCGAGACCCGCGATCGGGGCTTCGGCGCGGAGGTGAAGCGCCGGATCATCCTGGGGACCTTCGTGTTGTCCGCCGGGTACCACGACGCCTACTACGGTCGCGCACAGCGCGTGCGCACCCTCATTCGGCGCGACTTCGAGACCGCCTTCGCTGCGTGCGACGCCGTGGCGACCCCTACGACGCCCACGACCGCCTTCCGCTTCGGCGAGAAGACCGAGGACCCGCTGGAGATGTACCTGGCTGACGTCTTCACCGTGCCGGCCAACCTCGCCGGGATCCCGGGAGCCTCGATCCCCTGCGGCTTCGCCGGCGGGCTGCCCGTCGGTCTGCAGATCCTCGGCCGCCCCTTCGACGAGGAGACGATTCTACGGGTGGGCCATGCGTACCAGCAGGCGACCGACCACCACCGCCACCGCCCCCCCCTGGCGGCGTAGCCTCGATCAGCCCCCGACCGGAAACAGGAGAACGCGCGCCGCTCGCAGAGCGGCTCCGGCCAGTAGAATCCAGCCGGCGAGGCCGAGAACGGCTACGGGAGTTGGAGTCGCGACCGGCAAGCTCCCGCGGACCGGGACCGCCAGGACTCCCACGGCGGCTCCGGCGATCAGCCCCCCGGCGTGGGCTGCGTTGTCGATGAAGCGGTACCCCACCACGCCGGCCACGGCGATGAAGCCGATGCTCCTCAGCACCGCCCAGACGAAACCGGCCGGCAGGATCGCCCGCCGGCGCAGACCGACCACGGCCAGGAACCCGATGAGCCCCAGGATCCCCGCCGAGGCCCCGACCGACGGCACTTCGGGCAGGAGCACGAGACTCGCCAGGCTGCCCGCCGCGACGGAAGCCGAGAACACGAGCCCCAGCCTCGCTCGACCCGTCAGGGCCTCGGTCAGCCGCCCCGCGTCCAGGAGCGCGCCGACGTTAGAAGAAGAGATGGATCGGGCCGCCGTGGACGAAGGCCACGCTGAGCAGCCGCCAGACCTCCCCGCCGCGGACAGCCCCCTTGACGAGGCCGGCCGCCAGGGCGCCGCCTCCGGCGCCCGCGACCTGGGCCACGAACAGAAGGACGATGACCGCTCCCAGGCACAGGGTCACGGCGGGGCTCTGGAGGCCGAGCCACGCACCGAAGCGCGCGGCGGACACGGCACCGGCGTAGTCGGCCTCCGACCGGCTCAGCCGCCGATGAGAGCGAAAGAGATCCGCCGCCCACCCCGCGAGGACGATGACCAGCAGCGCGGGAAGCATGGGCCCAGCGCCGCCCGAGGCCAGGAGCACCAGGAGCCCGCCGGCGACGGCGGCGAAGCCCGCCCACTGCCGGGCGAGCCGCGCGCGCCGCGCGCCCCGGAGGAACGGCACCTCGTCCGGCGGCACGAGGGTCGGCCACTCCGGCGTCCACACGAGGCTCGGATCGCCTCGGCGGCAGCGCTCCAGCAGCTCCTCGGGCGAGCAGCCCCGGGCCCGCCTCCCCTCCACCAGCCCGTACTCGATGCCCTCGGGCCGCACGGGGTAAACCGCGAGTCCCTCCCACGGAGGCGGAACGACGGGGGTCTCCACCGCGTCAGCCCCCGGCCGCCGCGCACCGCCGCTCCAGGACGAGACGCAGGGCGAAGTATCCGGCGATCCCACCCAGGAGACCGAGCACGGTGTTTCCCAGGACGAAGGGCCAGAGGTACGGACGCAGGGTCGCGAAGAGCGTCCGGTAGAAGGCCCGGCCCGTGAGGTGCCAATCGACCTCTCCCAGGCCGTGGGGTGCCACGCTCAGGACGAAGCAGCCCAACAGTGTCCCCGCCATGTACATGGGCGCGAGGGTCCAGGGGTTGTTCACGTAGGCCCCGAGCAGGATGGGCACCCGGCCCAGCCGGAAGAGGAACGCGATGGCCAGGGCGAGGCCGGTGTGGATGCCGAGGATCGGGAAGAAGGCGATGTACACACCGATGCCGAAAGCGAGGGCGGTCCGGTGGGGCGTGTCCTCGACGTGCAGGAGGATGTCGAGGGTCCGCCGGAGGCGCCCGCTCATGCCCCCGAGGTCTCGTCCCGGCGGCGCGGCGGACGGAAATGGTCGTGGGACGCGGCGTCGAGGGGCGTGAGCCCCTCTCCCTCCTTGAGGAAGATACCCGGAGGTCCGCCCGCGAAAGCGCCCACGACGGCGAGGGGCAGCTCCCAGATGACGGCCAGGTCGCGGAGCGCCTCGAGGCGTTCCGGCGGGATCGCCACGAGGAGCTGGTAGTCCTCGCCGCCGTGGAGGGCGAGAGACAGACCGTCTCCCCCCCGCGCGCGCTCTAAGCTCGCCGCGAAGGCGTCCACGGGGACGGCCTTGGGATCGATCCAGGCCGAGACGTCGCTCTCCTCGCAGACGCTGAGCAGGTCCCCGGACAGGCCGTCGGATACGTCGATGGCCGCGTGGGCCACCTCCTGCTCGGCGAGGGACCGCCCAAAGGCCAGGGGCGGACGCGGGTCGAGCTGGGCGCGCAGACAGTGGAGCACCGCGGGCGCCGAGGACTCCGACCATACGCCGCGCTCTTCGAGGGTGCCCTCGGAGTCCAGGCGAGCCCCGTGTTTCAGGAGGCGAAGACCCTCGGCCGCCGCCCCGAGGCTTCCCGTCACCACGGCGAGGTCCCCCGGGGCGGCTCCGGCGCGGCGGAGGATGCGGTCTCCGTGGCCCAGGAGGGTGACCTCCACGACGATCGGCCCGTTCGTCCGCGACACGTTGCCCCCCACCAGGCTGACGCCAGCCTCCGCTGCGCGCTCCAGCAGCCCGTCGTAGAGGCCGTCCACGAATCCCAGCGGCACCTCCGTCGAGAGGCACAGGCTCACCGTGGCGTAGCGCGGGACGCCGGCCATCGCCGCGATGTCCGACAGGTTCATGGTCAGGATCTTCCGACCGAGGAGAGCCGGCGGCGTCCACTCCCGGAGGAAGTGGACGCCTTCGACGACGCAGTCGGTGGTCATCAGGGTGAGGGCGCCCGTCTCGATCACCGCGGCGTCGTCACCCACGCCGACCACGACCCCCGGTCCTGCGGGGATGCGTGACCGGAGGTGCCGCAGCAGGTCGCGCTCGCCGATCTCGCCCACAGGGGTCTCGGGACTCGTCACGCGGGCGTTCCTCCTCTCGCGATGCAGGCCGGAGCCCGGCGCGGCGACTTCGGCCCGGGCGGGCCGCCCGCCCTGAGCCGCCGGACTGGCGACGAAAGGTCCCCCGCCTTTGCCGTGTGGAGCGTGACCTGAACCTGGTCACCAGGTGGGAGCCCTGCGCGCCGCTTCAGGCTTCCTCGTCGCGGAGGCATGCACACCGCGGAGCGACTCGGACCCCCGAGCTAAGGACGTTGGTTCGAGGTTTCCGTATCCATCACGAACAATGCAGGGGACCTGTCCAGCGGATGATAGCGCCGCACTGCCGGGGTGGCAAGGGCCTGCGTGGCCTGCGTGGACGGGCTCTAGATCGGCGAGGGCTACTCGCCCAGGACCGTCGAGAGCTCGCGGGCCAGTCGGGCCGCTCTCTCGCGGGCCTCTTTCCCGCCCTGGTCGACGGCCGACTGGAGCCGGAAGCGTTCGTCGGCGATGTTGAGCGCCGCCAGGACCGCGATCCGGACGGAGTCCACCGCGCCCGCCGCCTGGCTCACCTCGCGCATCTGGGCGTCCACGTACGCGGCGAGGTCCTCCACGTACCGGGAGTCGGCCCCCGCCTTGACGGTGTAGGTCTGGCCGAAGATCTGAACCGTGACGGTGGTGGGCTTGTCCGCCATGGGAAGCGGGGAGATTTCACCACAAACGACCGGCGGACACAAAGGACGTCAGTCGAGGCCCTCGAGAACCTCCACGAGGCGCGCGATGCGCGTCCGGATCTCCTCGCGCTCGTGGCGCAGCGTCTTGACCTCGCCCTTGAGCGCATCGGCGTCCCTGGCACCGCCGGAGCGCTCGCCCTCGATGGCGCTCAGACGCTTCTCGGCCTCGGCGAGCCGCGCACGGGCCTTGACGAGGTCCTCGTCGAGGGCGTGGTTCTCCTTGCGCAGGCGCTTCACCAGGTCGGCGGCCTTGCGGACCTTCTCCTCGAGGACGTCGAAGCTGTTCTCCATCGCCTCACTCCCCCCGGATCTCGGCACCGGCCGCGCGGAGAGCCCGCACGACCCGGTCCACGGATTCCTCGACCTCCTCGCCCGCCAGCGTGCGCTCCGGGTGGTGATAGCGCAGCGCCACGGTCAGGCTCACCCGGCCCGCCGGCACCGGCGGCCCTTCGTACCGGTCCGTCACCCGCACCCCTCGCAGCAGATCGCCGCCCGCCGCGTGGATCCGCGACTCGACGTCGGCCGCCGGTGACGCGGCGTCGCAGACGATCGAGAGATCCCGGCTCACCTCGGGGAAACGCGGCAGGGGGCGGAATCGCGCCGGCGACGCCGGCGCGGCGAGGATCCCGTCGAGGGCGATCTCGGCGGCGACGGCCTCGTCGCGGAGCTCCCACGCCGAGGCGAGGTCCGGGTGCAGCGCCCCCAGCCAACCCAGCGCCTCGCTCCCCCGGAGGATGCGCGCCGACTTGCCCGGATGGACGAACGGCGGCAGGCCCTCGGGCGCAACGCGCAGCGCTCCCAGGCCGAGGCGAGCGGCCAGGGCATCGAGGATCCCCTTCACGTCGAACACGTCGGCGGCGCGGGCCTTCTGCGACCAGTGTGCCGGCATGGCGGCTCCCGAGAGGAGGATCCCCAGCCGCCGCTCCTCGCGGGGGAGTGGTTCCCCGGGGCCGAACACGCGCCCGATCTCGAAGATCCCCACGTCGCGCCGGCCGTAGCGCAGGTTGGTCCGCAGCGCCCCGAGCAGACCGGGGATCACGAGTGAGCTGCGGAGCACGCCCTGGTCCGCCGACAACGGGTTCCTCAGGGCCACACGAGGCGCGGGATCGGCCGCGGCCTCCGCCTCCGAGACGAACGAGTAGCTCGCGACTTCGGTGAGGCCTGCGGCGACCATGGTCTCCCGGACGGCCCGCTCGCGCACCTGCCACGGGCGCAGGCCCTCCACGCCCCGGCTCGGCGGCACGGTGGAGGGGATGCTGGCCAGGCCGTGATGCCGCGCGACCTCTTCCACTAGGTCCACCTCGCGGGAGACGTCGCCTCGCCAGGTGGGGACCTCGTAGACCTCGGCGTCCGCCTCACGGCCCCGCGTCCGGAACCCCAGGCCCGTGAGGATCTCGCGCCCTCGCGCCTCCGGCACCTTCGTCCCCAGGACCAGGGTCACCCGTGACGTCCGGAGCTGGGCCGTTCGAGGAGCCCGTCGCGCTCCCCCGCTGTCGATGAGCCCGGGCCGGCTCGTTCCCGCGCCGATCTTCTGGAGCAGATGCGCGATGCGCGCCGTCGCCACCGGCGGCCCTTCCGGGTCGGCTCCGCGCTCGAAACGGTGCGAGGCCTCCGTCCGGAGCGACAGCGTCTTCGCCGCCCGCCGTATGGCCAGCGGCTCCCAGTACGCCGCCTCCAGCGCCACGGTCCGCGTCGTCTCGGAGACCTCGCTCGACGCGCCGCCCATGATGCCTGCGAGCGCCAACGCCTCGTGCATCCCGGCGACGACCCCCACCCGCGGGGCGAGGGTCCGGGCGACGCCGTCCAGCGTCGTGAGGCGCTCGCCCTCGCGGCCCCAGCGCACCCGGAGCTTCCCCTCGGGGATGCGGGCCAGGTCGAAGGCGTGGGACGGGTGCCCCATCTCGATCATCACGTAGTTCGTCAGGTCCACGACGTTGTTGATGGGCCGTACGCCCACGACCTCCAGCCGGTCCCGGATCCAGGACGGAGACGGCCCCAGCCGCACGTCGAGGACGCGCGCGCAGAACCGCGGGCAGAGGTCCGGGGCCTCGATCAGCACCTCGAGGGTGTCCGCCGACGCCGCACCCGACTCGGCGAACGACGCCTCCAGGGGCTTGAGGGGCAGACCGTAGAGGACCGAGACCTCGCGGGCGACGCCGTGGACGTTCATGCAGTCCACTCGGTTCGTGGTGACGTCCAGGTCGAGGACGGCGTCCTCCCCGCGCCCCTCGACGGCATCGACGGCGAGGCCGGCGAGGGTCAGGTCCTCGGCGAGGCGGGCGGTCTCCACGCGGACGTCCACGAACTCCCTCAGCCAGGACAGGAGGACCTTCATGCCGGGAACTGCTCCAGGAAGCGCAGGTCGCTGCCATAGAAGAGCCGGATGTCGTCGATCCCGTGCTTCATCATGGCGACGCGCTCGATTCCCAGGCCGAAGGCGAAGCCCGTCACCTCCTCGGGGTCGTAGACCATCCTCCCCAGCCGGGCGTTCACGGCCTCGAAGACGGCCGGGTGCACCATCCCCGAGCCCATGATCTCGAGCCACCCGGTCCCCTTGCACACGCGGCAGCCCTTGCCGCCGCAGACGATGCACCCCAGGTCGACCTCCACCGAGGGCTCCGTGTAGGGGAAGAACGAGGACCGGAAGCGGACGGGGTACTGCGGGCCGAAGAGCGCGTGGAGGAACGCCTCGATGCTCCCCTTGAGGTCGCCGAGGGTGATCCCCGGGCCCACGACGAGCGCCTCGACCTGCTGGAACATCGGCGAATGCGTGATGTCGTCGTCGCGCCGGAAGACCTTCCCGGGGCAGATGATCCTCACGACGGGCGGGTGCGGGTTCGAGAGCATGTAGCGGATCTGCCCGGTGGAAGTGTGCGTGCGCAGGAGGGCTCCCGAGTGGCCGGCCACGTAGAAGGTGTCCTGCATGTCCCGGGCCGGATGGTCCGGAGGCATGTTCAGGGCCTCGAAGCAGTGGTAGTCGTCGTCCGTCTCCGCCCCGTCGTAGACCTCGTAGCCCATGGAGAGGAAGATCTCCTCGAGCTCTTCGCGGACGACGGTCAGCGGATGGCGCCGCCCGAGGACCGGCGGGCGGCCGGGGAGCGTGACGTCCACGCGCTCGTGGGCGAGGCGCTCGTCTCGGGAGCGGGCGGTCAGGGCCTCGCGCGCCCCGTCGAGACGCGCCTCGATGTCCTGCTTGAGGGCGTTCAGCTCCCGGCCCGCGTCGCGTCGCGCGTCCTCGGCGAGGCCAGCCAGGGATCTGAGCAGGCCCGTGACCGCCCCCGATTTCCGCCCGAGGAAGCGATCCTTCACGGCCTGGAAGCCCTGTGGGTCGCGGGCCTCGCCAAGAGCGCGCTCGAACTCCTCGCGGAGCGCGCGGACCTTTGCCTGGAGCGCGTCGAGGGGATCGGACATGGCGCCGCCTCCGCGGCCGGGACGAGGGCTAGGCCGTCGCCGCGGGCGCCTTCGGGCTCGCGGCCCTGGCCGACTCTACGAGCTTGGAGAAGGCCTGCGGGTCACGGGCGGCGATCTCGGCCAGGGACTTGCGGTCCAGGTCGACGCCGGCGCGCTTCAGCCCCGCCATGAACCGGCTGTAGGAGATGTCGTGGAGGCGCGCCGCCGCGTTGATCCGGATGACCCAGAGCCGGCGGAAGTCGCGCTTCTTCCTCTTGCGGCCCGCATAGGCGAAGTTGCCCGCGCGGTCCACCGCCTCCTTGGCGAATTTGTAGAGCTTCCCCTTGTTGAGGAAGTAGCCCTTGGCCAGCCCGAGGAGCTTCTTCCGCCGCTCCCTGCGCTTGCTTCCACGTTTGACTCTCGGCATGTCCCGTTCCTTCGGTGGATCCGGCCACGATCGGCCGGCCCGTCACCCTTCCAGGCGGTGACGCAGCCCGGGCAGCACGACAGCCGCCCCATACGGCAAGAATCGCTGCCGCCGACTATCCCAGCAGCATCCGTCTCACGAGCGGCGCCTCGGCCGGGGAGACGAGCCCGGATTTCCGGAGTCGCCGCTTCCGGCCCGTCGCCTTCTTCGTGAGGATGTGGCGCTTCGTCGCGTGGCCCCGCTTGACCTTGCCCGTGGCCGTCAGCTTGAACCGCTTCGCCGCGCCGCGCTTCGTCTTGAGCTTCAGCTTCTTCTTGGGCTTCCTCATTCTCCGCTCTCTGCCTTCTCTCCGGCGACGACCGCGGGCTCCTTCGGGACCTTCGGCACTTTCGGGGCCTTCTTCGCCTTGCTCGCCGGGGCGCCTTCCGCGGCGGCCCCCTTCTTGGCCCGGGGGGCCTTCGTCGCGGCCTCCTTCTTCGGCCCGAGGATCTGCACCATCGTCATGCCCTCGAGCCGGGGCGGAACCTCCACGAGCGCGACTTCGGTCAGCTCCGAGGCGAGCCGGTTCAGGATCCCCCGGCCGATCTCGCTGTGGACCATCTCCCGGCCGCGGAAGATCACCGTCGACTTCACCTTGTTGCCGTCCGAGAGGAAGCGCTCCACGTTGCGCTTCTTGAACTGGAAGTCGTGCTCGTCGATCTTCGGCCGGAACTTGACCTCCTTGACCTGGATGTGCCGCTGGTGCTTCCGCGCCTCGGACTCCCGCTTCGCCTGCTGGTAGAAGTACTTTCCCGAGTCCATGATGCGGCAGACGGGCGGCGTGGCCGTCGCCGCGATCTCCACGAGGTCGAGGCCCTTTTCCTCGGCGATCATGAGGGCCTGAGCCGGGGGCATGATCCCCAGCTGGCCCCCGTCGTCATCGATGACCCGGACCTCCTTGGCCCGGATCCGATCGTTGATGCGGACGGTCCTCTGGTCTATCGGACACCTCCGGAAGCGGCCTGCTCCTCGACGGTCGCCCGCTCGGCCGCGAGCCGGACGATCTTCTCGCCGATGGCCTCGATCCCCATGGGACCGAGGTCTCCGGCCTGCCGGTGGCGGACCGACACGCTGCCGGCCGCGATCTCCTTGTCCCCGACCACGAGCATGTAGGGAACCTTCTGGACCTGGGCCTCGCGGATCTTGTAGCCCATCTTCTCGCTGCGATCGTCCACGGCCACCCGCACTCCCAGGGCCGTTAGCTTCCCCGCGACCTGCCGGCCGTAATCCTGGTGGCGCTCCGCCACGGGAATGACCACGGCCTGCACGGGCGCCAGCCACAGCGGGAACGCCCCGGCATAGTGCTCGATGAGCACGCCGAAGAAGCGCTCGAGGCTCCCGAGGAGCGCCCGGTGGACCATGACGGGCTGGTGGGCCTTGCCGTCCTCGCCGATGTACTCGAGCTGGAAGCGGGTCGGGTTGTGGAAGTCCACCTGGATCGTCGAGCATTGCCACGCGCGGTCCAGGGAGTCCTTGATCTTGATGTCGATCTTCGGCCCGTAGAAGGTCCCCTCGCCCGGGTCGATCTGGTACGCCAGCCCCCGGGTCTCGAGAGCCTTCTTGAGGGCCGCCGTCGCCACGCTCCACTGCTCGTCGGTCCCGCTCGCGTCCTGAGGCTTCGTCGAGACGTAGATGTCGTAGCGGTCGAAGCCGAAGGTGCGGAGGATCATCGTCACGAAGTCGAGGACGCGCAGGATCTCCGCGTCGAGCTGGTCGGGTCGGCAGAAGAGATGGGCGTCGTCCTGGGTGAAGCCGCGCACCCGCAGGAGGCCGTGCAGCACCCCTGAGCGCTCGAAGCGGTACACCGTCCCCAGCTCCGCGAAGCGGAACGGCAGCTCGCGGTAGCTCCGCAGCTTCGAGCGGTAGATGGTGACGTGGAACGGGCAGTTCATCGGCTTCAACTGGTACTCGACCCCCTCGATGTCGATGGGGGAGTACATGTTGGCCTTGTAGTACTGCGTGTGCCCGCTGGTGTGCCAGAGGTCGATCTTGGCGATGTGGGGGCTGTAGACGAGGTCGTAGCCGCCCGCGAGGTGCTCGTCGCGCCAGTAGTCCTCGATCTGCTTCCGGACGAAGCCGCCCTTGGGGTGCCAGAGGATGAGCCCCGCCCCCGTCTCGTCGGCGATCGAGAAGAGGTCCAGCTCCCGCCCGAGCTTCCGGTGGTCGCGCCGCTTGGCCTCTTCGAGCCGGTGGAGGTGCTGCTCGAGCTCCTGCTTGGCGAAGAAGGCGTACCCGTAGATGCGCTGCATCTGCGGGTTGCCCTCACGACCCTTCCAGTAGGCGCCCGCGGGGCTGGGGTTGAGCTTGAAAGCCTTGATGTGCGCCGTCGAGGGCAGGTGCGGGCCCAGGCAGAAGTCGATGAAGTCCCCCATGGTATAGCACTGCACCTGCTCGCCGGCCTTCTCGCGGATCAGCTCGCATTTGAGCGTCTGGCCCTTCCGGGCGAAGAGGTCGAGGGCTTCGGCCTTGGGCAGGAGCTTCTTCTCGATGGGCCGGTCCTGGGCGACGATCTCGGCCATCCGCGTCTCGATGGCGGCGAGGTCCTCGGGGGTGAACGGCCGGCTCGTCAGGAAGTCGTAGAAGAAGCCGTCCTCGGTGGGCGGACCGATGCCGCACTGCGCGTCGGGGAAGATCTCCGTGACCGCCGCCGCCAGCAGGTGGGCGGAGCTGTGCCGATAGATCTCGATCGGGGAGTCGGCTGGCTTGCTCTCGCCCGAGGGACCAGTGGTGTCCGGCGGTTCCACGATGGTCGACGACATCTAGCGGCGCGACATCACTGACGACTCGATCCTCAGACGAAACCTCCGCATCATGGTAGGCGCGGGTGGAATTGAACCACCGACCTCTTCCGTGTCAAGGAAGCGCTCTACCACTGAGCCACGCGCCTACGGCACGAAAGGCGAATGTTACCAGCCGGATAGAGGGCTGTCAACGCGCCCCCGGACCCGCCGTCGTCGTCAGAGGATCTTCTTCCCGAGGAGCGACGCGAGGAGTTCGACGCCGAGCCTCGCCGTGCCATTCCGCTGGTCGAGGATCGGGTTCACCTCCACGAGCTCCGCCGAGACGACCTTTCCGGTGTCGGCCAGCATCTCCATTGCGAGATGCGCCTCGCGGTAGGACAGCCCCCCTGGCGACGGTGTGCCCACGCCCGGGGCGTAGTCGGGGTCCATCGCGTCCAGGTCGAAGCTGACGTGGATGCCCACGGTCCCGGCGGTGGCCCGCTTGATGGCCTCCTCTACGACCGAGCGCATCCCACGCTCGTCGATGTCCCGCATGGTGAAGGCGCCGATGCCCGAGGCCTTGACGTTGGCGCGCTCGGGCGGATCCACGTCCCGGATCCCGACGAGGGCGGAACGCGAGCCGTCCACCATGGGGCAGGCGCCGGCGAGGTTCACCAGCTCCGGTGCGCCGAGCCCCAGCGCGACGGCCAAGGGCATGCCGTGGATGTTGCCCGTCGGGCTCGTCTCGGCGGTGTTCGCGTCGGCGTGGGCGTCGAACCAGATGAGGCCGATCTTCTCCTTCCTCTGCCGGTGGAACCGCGCGAGCCCTCCGATGGTCCCCATGGCGATCGAGTGGTCGCCGCCGAGGACCACGGGCATCCTCCCCTTCTCGAGAACGGCCCCGACCTTGTCGCGCAGGGCCTCGCAGGTCTCCTTGATCTCCTTCAGGTACTTGAGCCGCGGGTTGCCCGGCGCCTGGGTCTCGGGGATCGACACCTCGAGGTCGCCTGCGTCCTCCACGTCGCAGCCCAGCTCGCGGACCTTCGCGTGGATGTCGGCCACGCGGAACGCCGACGGGCCCATGTCCACGCCGCGACGCCCCGCGCCGAGATCCAGCGGAACTCCGATGAACGTGACCTTGCGCGACTCCATGTCCGGCGACCGTAGCACGCGCGCGACGAAGGCGTCAACGCGGCGCGCGAGGCCCCGCCGCGCTCGCGAGGGAGGTTTGACTTGCGCCCGGAGCGCTCCCCATAATCCCTCGACGATGGCGAGCCCTCCGCGCAAGCCGAGCGCCCCGCAGGCGAAGGCCATCGTCGCGCCGCCGCCCGAGTCCCCCGATCTCCTCCACGTCCTCGTCGCGCAGAGCGTCCTGACTGCCGAACAGGCCGAGCGGGTCCGTCGCGCGACCAGGGTGAACTCCCTGAGCGCGGAGCACGCCGTGGTGCAGCTCGGCCTCGCCAACGAGGTCCAGGTGGCCCAGGCCCTCGCCGCCCACGCCGGCCTGCCCTACGTCAAGATCAACCCTCTCGACCTCGACCTCGACGTCGTGACCAAGGCCCTCTCGGGCCCGTTCGCCCGCAAACACGGCATGGTGGCGATCTCGAAGAGCGCCGACAGGATCACCATCGCGGTCCACGACCCCTTCGCGCCTTTCCCCGAGGAGGACGTCAAGAGGGTCACGGGCCTCGACGTCGAGCGCGTCGTGGCCACGCGCTCCGACGTCGAGACGATCAACAAGGGCTTCTACGATCTCCAGGCGAGCCTCAAGACCGCCGAGAAGCAGCTCACCTCGAGCCGCGTGTCTACGGTGGACCTCGGCAACCAGGAGTTCCTCTCGGCGGAGGCGACGGAGCTCGATCCCTCCGCGGCTCCGGTCATCAAGGCCCTCGACCACATCCTGAGCTACGCCTTCGAGCAACGCGCCTCGGACATCCATTTCGAGCCGAAGCGCAACCTGACCCTGGTGCGGCTCCGCATCGACGGCATCCTCCACGACGTCCACCTGATCCCGAAGATCGTCTACAACGCCGTCCTCTCGCGCATCAAGATCCTGTCGGGCTGCAACCTCGCCGAGAAGCGACGCCCCCAGGACGGCCGGATCAAGCGCGAGCAGAACGGCCGGGAAGTGGAGCTGCGCGTCTCCACCATGCCCACGGCGTTCGGCGAAAAGGTGGTGCTCCGCATCTTCGATCCCGACATCCTCCTCAAGGGGATCGACCAGCTCGGCCTCGCGGCCCACGATCTTCCCAGGTTCTACGACTTCATCTCCCGCCCCACGGGCATCATCCTCGTCACCGGGCCCACCGGCAGCGGCAAGACCACGACGCTCTACTCCATCCTCAAGTACCTCTCGAAGCCCGACGTCAACATCGTGACCATCGAGGATCCCATCGAGATGGTCTTCGAGGACTTCAACCAGGTGGCCGTCCGCCCGCAGATCGAGATCACCTTCGGCAGCGCCCTCCGAACCGTGCTGCGCCAGGACCCCGACGTCATCATGGTGGGCGAGATCCGGGACGGCGAGACCGCCGAGAACGCCGTCCAGGCCGCCCTCACGGGACACCTGGTCCTCTCGACCCTCCACACCAACGACGCCCCGTCGTCCATCACGCGGCTCCTCGACCTGGGCATCCCCCACTTTCTCATCACGTCGACCCTCATCGGCATCCTGGCGCAGCGCCTCGTCCGCGAGAACTGCAGCCACTGCGTCGAGGAGTACGTGCCCACGCCGGAGGAAACCGCGGTCCTCCGGATGGACCCGGAGAAGCTCAAGGTGTACCGCTTCAAGCGCGGCAAGGGCTGCCTCCACTGCCGGGACACGGGGTACACCGGCCGGACGGGGATCTTCGAGGTGCTGCCGATGAGCGAGAAGATCCGCCGGCTGGTGACCGGGCAGTCGGGATCCCTGGAGATCTTCAAGGTCGGGCGCGAGGAGGGCATGCGGACGCTCCGCGAGGCCGCCATCGAGAAGGTGTTCCGCGGGATCACGACGACGACGGAGATGGTCCGCGTCACGGGCAAGTGAGATGGACAACCTCACCCACACCCTCACCGGGCTCGCCCTCGCGCGCAGCGGGCTCTCCGGGGCCACCCGCGGCGCCACGGCGGCCCTCGTGCTCGCCTCGAATCTTCCCGACGTCGACGTCGTGACGTGGCTCGCGGGCACGACCGTCTACCTGCAGCACCACCGGGACCTCACCCACTCCGTCGTGGGCGCTCCGCTCCTGGCCCTGGCCCTCGCCACGCTGCTCCGCCTGACGGTCCGCGGCTCGCGCTTCCTGGCGCTCCTCGCGTGCGGCCTCGTCGGCGTCGGGGGCCACGCCTTCATGGACCTCTGGACCAGCTACGGCACGCGTGTGCTGTCGCCCTTCGATCGCACCTGGTACACCTGGGACCTCGTGTTCATCGTCGATCCCCTGATCCTGATCCTCCTCGCCGGCGGCCTCCTGGTGCCCCGCAGGCTCCCCGCGGGCTTGCGCCCCGCCGCGGCGTCCCTCGCCCTGGTCCTCGCCTACGTCGGCGGGCGAGCGGCGCTCCACGCCCGTGCCACGGACCTCGCCCTCGCGCGGATCCCTTCCGGGGAGCCCCGGCGCCTCGCCGTCATGCCGACGCCGATCGACCCGACGCGCTGGCGCGTCCTGGCCGATTCCGGCCCGGCCTATTGGACGGGCGAGGTACGCCTCGTCGGGTCGGCTCCGCCCCTGCACCGGCGCGACAAGCGCCCCGAGGACCCCGTGGTGCAGCGCGTGCGCGAGACGAGCGACGTGGCCGCCACGTTCCTGGACTTCTCGCCGTTTCCCTGGCTCGAGGTCCGGCAGACCCCCGACGGAACAGCGGTGACCTGGACGGACCTGCGCTTCGAGCGGCCGGGGGAGCAGCGCTTTCTGACCCGCGTGGTGGTGGGTCGCGACGGCCGCATCCGGAGCGAGGACTTCCGGTTCTGAGAGGGCCGAGACCGGGCAGGTGACGCATGGGGCATACCGAAGACGCTGAGGCCCTCCGGGGCAAGGTCGTGCTCGTCACGGGCAGCGCGCGCGGGCTCGGCGCCACCCTCGTCCGCGCCATGGCAGAGCAGCGGGCGCGCGTCGTGATCAACTGCCGCGAGAACAAGCGTGCCGCCGAGGCCCTGGCCCTCGACGTCTGCAAGGGAGGCACGGAGGCCCTCGTGTGCCGCGCCGACGTGACGGAGCCCGAGGAGGCCCGGAGCCTCGTGGACGAGACCGTCAAAGCCTTCGGCCGCGTGGACGTCCTCGTCAACACCGTGGGCAGCTTCACCTGGAAGCCCGTGGGCGAGATGGACCCGGCCGAGTGGAGGACGGTCATGGCCTCCAACCTCGACTCGGTCTACCACATGTGCCGGCTCGCACTCCCCCACATGCGGAGGAGCCACTGGGGACGCGTCATCAACATCGGGGCGGTGGGAGCCGAGCGGGCCCTCGGGCAACCGAAGGTCTCGGCCTACTCCGCCGCGAAGGCCGCCGTCATCGCGTTCTCGAGAGCCCTCGCCTTGGAGGAAGCCCGCTGCGGAATCACGGTCAACGTCGTGTCGCCCGGCTTCCTGGTGGACGGCGAGGTGCGCGCCCCGTCCCCGGACCCCGGCGGCGATCGGGTCCCCGTGGGCCGCAGCGGCGCGCCGGAGGACGTGGTGCGAGCCGTCCTCTTCTTCGCCTCCCCCGCCGCCGACTTCGTCACGGGCCAGGTTCTCGCCGTGGCCGGCGGCTGGCGACTCTAGTCCTCCCCGAAGACCGTAGCGGTGAAGCCGTACAACTCGGCGTCGGGATCCTCCCAGGTTCCCGAGGGGAGGCCGGCCTTGCGGCAGGTGTGCTCGAGGAACGCCACGCGATCCCAGCCGTGCTCCACCGGCACCTGGGGCAGCAGGAGCCCCCCGTGGCCGCGGCACCGGATCATGAGTCCGTGGACGCCGACGCGGATGTCCTCGGGGGCGATGGGCCGCACCGGTCCGAGGACCGACACGTCGAGGCTCAGCCCGGCCAGCTCACCCGCCGTGACCGGGTCGAACCGGCCGTCCGCGGTGGCGGCGGCCACCGCGGCGCGCGCGACGCTCTCCGCGAGAGGGAAGTGGGGCTCCACGTAGCCCACGCAGCCGCGCAGGTCGCCGTCCCGCCGGCGCTTCAGCGTCACGAACGCGCCGCACGGCTCGCGCAGGTCCGGGGGAAGGTCCTCGACGGGCGGCGGCCGCCGCGCGAGGCGAGCCTCGATGGCCCGGCGCGCGAGGGCCAGGAGGATCCGTCGCGACTCGAGCGAGAGCTCCGGGGGAGCGGTCACGGCTTCGCCGCGGTGAGGGCCGCGGAGAGGTAGCCGACCACGCGGCTCTTGTCGTGCTCGCCGGCGTCTCCGCTGTCGGCATAACGCAGGACCACGGCTCGGTCCGCCCCCAGCGTGCGCGCCGCCCTCATCACCGCGACCATCGGGCCGCCGCCGCAGGCGTGCTCGTGGGAGCCCTCGAGGCGGTCCATCAGGGAGTCGGCGTCGAAGCGCTCCACGTCGCCGACGACGAGGCCGTCCAGGCGGTTCGCCTCAGGGGCGGGGTGGTAGTGGCTGAGATCGCTCGAGGCCACGAGGAGCGCCCGGTCCTTCCCCTCGAGGGCGCGCGCCAGCGACCGCGCGAGCCCGTCAACCTCCCCCCGCGACTGGCTCCCCATGAGCACCGGCACCACCTGGAGGCCCGGCACGAGATACTGGAGGAAGGGGAGCTGCATCTCGAGGGAATGCTCGTCGCGGTGGGGCGTCGCGACGTCGGCGATGCCCGCGGCGGCGTCGAGGAGCCCCGCCGCGAGCTCCTCGTCCACCGGGAGGACACCCAGGGGCGTCTCGAAGGCGCCGCGGGCGTAGACGCTGACTCCGTCGAAGGCATGGTGGTGTGAAGGACCGACCAGCACGGCCGTCAGCGCCGACCGCCCCTCGAGGAGCGAGTACCCGTGGGCCGCCACCGGCCCGGAGTACCGCAGGCCAGCGTGGGGGCTGATCAGGCCGACGAGTCGGCCCGGGAGCGCCCGCCGCTCGACACCCGCAAGGTAGCCCCGGACTTCCTCGGCGATGCGGTCCGGCGTGCCGGGGTACCACGTTCCCGCCACGGCTGCCCGGCGGACGGGTCCTCGCGAAACCATGATAGAGGAGGGACTCCTCCTCTATCTATACACCCTGTAGTCGATCTCGGGGAAGACGTTGTCGCGTTGCTCGAACTCCCGCAGGATGGGCTCCTCGAGCATCAGCTCCCCCACGAGACACCGGTAGAGGTACGTGAAGCGCGCGACGTGGTCGCGGGTGCGTTTCTTGGCGTACTCCACCGTGGTGTTGGTCTTCATGATGAAGGCCCAGTCGGAGGACTGGGCGAGGAGCAGCTCCCGGGCGGCCTGGTTCAAGGCGCGTCGCTCCCGCGCTCCGGGATCAGCGTGCCGGCGCGCCAGGTCCACCATGCGTTCGGCGGCCACGTCGAGGTGCGGATAGATCCAGTCGTTCCCGGGGTTGAGCCAGACCTCGGCGTACCCGCGGGCGCCCCACGTGCACATCGGCGGCTGGGCGACCTCGCACTCCGGGTGTCGCTCGAGGAACTCCGGGGGCGTGATGGCCTTCACCACGTCCTGGTCGTAGTGCATCTTTCGAAAGAGGTAGTTCAGGAAATCGGGCCCCTCGAACCACCAGTGGCCGAACAGCTCGGCGTCGTA
>JACQGI010000024.1 GCA_016199625.1 Acidobacteriota bacterium
CCATGGTATCGGGGTTCGAATCCCTGCCTCCCAGCCAAACCCGCGAGCAAATCAGAAACGGCCGTTTGGAGGCTCGGGGCTGGCTGACGCACGCCGTCGATCCCTCGTGCGATGATTCCCGCGCGGCCCGGGAACGCCTCGGGGGACACCGGGTGCCCAGATCCCCGGGCTCGCCTTCTCCCTGATCTCTCGTGAGGCGCCGAGCGGAGCTGGCCATGGACGTCGAAGCGGAGATCGACCGGCTCTACCGCATTCCCCTGGCGGGGTTCACAGCGGCCCGCAACGCTCTCGCCGCGCGTCTCCAGAAGGGCGGCCTCGCCGACGCGGCCGCCCGAGTCAGGGCACTGGCCAAGCCGTCGGCCACGGCCTGGGCCGCGAACCAGGTCTACTGGAACAGCCGGGGCGCCTTCGACCGGCTGGTGACCGCGGCAGGACGCGTCCGGGACGTTCTCGCGAGCGGCGCGCCGGCCGAGCAGATCCGTCGAGCGATGCGAGCCCGCGGCGACGCGCTCGCGGCGGCGGTCCTGGAGGCGGAGACGGCCCTGCGGGACGCGGGCCATGCCGTCTCGCCCGCCGTCCTGCGCCGCGTCCAGGCGACCCTCGAAGCCCTCGCGGCCGGCACGTCGTCCGTCGCGGCCGGGCGACTCGCGGAGGACCTCGAGCCGCCGGGGCTCGACGCCCTCGTGGCCGCCGACGCGACTCGTCCGCCGGTCTTCGCGTCGGAGCCTTCGGTCGCGGCCGTCGACGAGGGGAAAGCGGGGGGGCGCGCGCGGGCGGAGGCCGAGGCAACTGCCCGGCGGCGCGAGGCGGACGCGGCCGCGACGGCTCACGCGGAGGCCGTGCGTCGCCTCGAGGGCGCCCGGGCCGAGGTCGAGGAGGCGCAGCGGCGCGCCGAGCGGGCGGAAGCACGGCTGCGCGAGGCCGAAGCGGCCGCTGCCACGGCACAGGCCGCAGCCGAAGCGGCGGCGCGAGCGCTCGAGGCGGCGGAGGCGGCCCTCGGCCGCGCCGACTAGCGGCGCTCCACGACGGCGCCCAGGCGCAGCTCGGTCACGACCCACGGCCTTCCCGACCGGCCGCGCTGGATCACCCGCACGCCGCGCACGCGGACCGGCTTGACGAGGAGCACCTGACTCGGCGCGCCCAGCTGCCGGCGCAGTCCCGGCCGGCCCGGCTTGGCGCCGATGGCGCGCCATCGCTTCCCGTCCTCCGACACCTGGATCCTGAGCCTCCGCCCCGCCGTCTCGGGCCCGCCGCCGGGGATCAGCTCGATCCGGCCGAGGAGCGCGGGCTCGGGCAGCGCGACTTCGACCCACTCCCCGCCCCGCTGCGGCCCGGGCGTCCGCCATCGGGTGTCCGGCTGGCCGTCGACGAGGGCGCCCGCTGCGGCCCCGGACACCGAGGCGCGCACGCGGCGCCGAGCAGCGGGACCGGGCGGTAGAGCGCGCGCCGCGCGAGGGGCACCAGGCGCACCTGGATCGGCGGGCCCGCGAAGGGAGAGCGCGGGCGGGCCACGAACGCCGGGGCGACGTCGCGGAGGACGGTCCGGGCCTCGGCCCCCGCGGTCACGACCACGTCGGAGTGGAGCGCCTGGATGCGGGCCGCCTTGCGCTTGCGCGGGACCTCGAGGACCTCGTAGCGGGTCTTGTCGAAGCCGAGGCCCGGGACCGCCGACAGGATCCGCGCCCCCGGCTGGACATTTGCCTCGACCCAGTCCAGGGCGAGGTCTCGGGTCCCCGGTCGAGCCAGCTCGCGCACGTAGGAGACCGAGGCGGCCAGAGGGAAGAACGCGGTCACGGCTGCGGCGACGGCGACGAGCGCGACGCGCCGTCGGGCCAGGGCATCGACCGCAGCCCCGGCGAGCAGGGCCACGACGCCGAAGCTCGGGACCATGTGGCGGTCGAAACGGATCTCGGACGTGGCCATGGCGGCGGCGGTCACGAGAGGGAGCGCCACGAGCGGCGCCCAGCGGCGCCACTGCCCTGCGGCGACGGCCAGGTCGGCCGGGGCGAGGGCGGCCCCGACGGGTCCCAGGGCCTTGGGCCAGATGCTCGCGTAGCCCCCGAGGCGGGCGGCGTAGGAGGCGGCGGGCTGGTGACCCTCCTCGTAGTGGTAGCCGATCTGGGTCGTGACGCCCTCGAAGAAGGCCGGCGCGTGGAGCACGGCGTACGGTGAGAGCGCGACGAAGGCGACCGTGGCGACCGACGCGGCGAGGATCGCGCCGCGGACAGGACGCCCCGGCGCCAGGAGCCGGCGGGCGAGGTACGTCGGCGCCAGGAGCACGCCCGTGAACTTGAGCGCCACGGCCGCGCCGAGGGCGAGCCCGGAGCGGACGTCGCCCGATGGCCGCTCGCCGACGTGCTCGAAGGCGAGGAGGGCCAGGAGCGCCAGTGTTTCGAGGGCGACGTCGGGGCGGACCATGTGAGCCGTCTGGACGCCCACGGGCGAGACCGCGAGCAGCGCGGCGGCGAGGGCGGCACGCGTCCCGACGAGGCGCGTGCCGAGGAGGTAGAGCAGGGCGACGTTCACGACACCGAAGAACGCGACGGCGGCACGCGCGGCGAGGTACGCGGCCGGGGCCGGGTCCCCTCCGGCGCCCACGAGGGAGAGGGAGGGCAGCAGCAGGTAGAAGAACAGCCCGGGGTACTCGTAGTAGCGGTGGTCGAGGTCGCCTCGGACAGCCGACGTTCTCCACGAAGTAGCGCTCGTCCATGTGCGGCTCGTGGCGCAGGCCCCAGCCCAAGCCGGTGAACCGCAGCGCCGCTGCGAGGAGGAGGAGCGCCGCGAGGAGCAGCCGGGCGGGCCAGCGCGAGGACTGGGGACGCTCTCCCAAAGCGCGACGATTGTAGAGGACCCCCACCTCGGGCTGGAAACGCGCCCGACCCGGACGCTGCGCTAGTGAGCCTCCGAGCCTGGGCGGGTCCGGCGCGGGATCAACAGCAGGCCCGCGACGAGCGTGGCCAGGGTCTCGACGGCGAGGAGGGTCGCCTCGCCGGCGGCGTTCTCGCTCGCCGACGAGGGCTTGAAGAACAAGAGACACGACCCCGCCACGAAGACCCAGCAGACGACCGTGGCGGCAACGGCGGCGGGCCGCCCCCCCGGCATGCGGTACGGCCGCGGGGTGTCGGGACGCCGGTCGCGCAGGATCAGGAACGCGGGGAAGACCAGAAGGTACGAGATCAGGAAGCAGATCCCCGAGAGCTTGAAGGTCATCCAGAAGACGTTGGCCTGGCTCCGGGAGAGCAGCGCGTTGCCCACGAGCAGCGCCGTCGCGATGGCCCCCATGGCCGCGAAGGCCACGTAGGGCGTCTTGAAGCGCGGGTGGAGACGGCCCAGGGCCGCCGGGAGCACGCCTTCGGCCGCGGCGGCGGCCGCGACCCGGTTCACGCCGAGGCTCCAGGTCACGATGTTGGCCACGCACGCATAGAGGAAGCCGATGCCGAGGAGCAGGACGAGGGTGTCGCCGGCGGCGCCCCAGGGCTTGCCGAGGACGGCGAGGGCGTCCCAGGTTCCGGTGACGATGCTCAGGTCGGCGAGGGGCACCGCCAGGAGGATGCCCAGGGCGCCGAGGACGTAGACCACGGAGATCGCGAGGCCCGAGAGGAGGATGACCCGCGGGACGTCCCTCTGCGGGTCGCGCATCTCCTCGCCCGCCGAGCTCATCAGCTCGAACCCCAGGGTGTTGTAGAGGAGCACCGGGAGAAAGGCGAGGGAATCCGTCCACGACGGGACGAAGCGACCGAGGGAGAAGTCGTTGGCGGCCGGGCGGCCCGACACGACCGCGGCGATTCCGAGGGCCCCCAGGCCGAGGAAGATCGCCACCTTGACCACGGCGCCGAGGTTGGGGAGCCATTTGGAGACCCGGAGGCGTACGACGCCGACGAGGACCGTGAGCCACGTGAGAGCGATGGCGATCGCCGCCTCCTGCCACGTGCTCTTCGTGCCGAGGAAGATCGTCTCGAAGGTCCCGGCGAAGACGAGGTACACCGACGGGATCCAGTAGGCGTTGTTGATCCAGTAGAACCACGCGGCGAGGGAGCCCCAACGGGGGCCGAGGGCCTCGCGCACCCAGACGTACAGGCCGCCCTCCCCCGGCCACGCGGCGCCCAGCTCCGCGGTCATGAGCCCGTAAGGCACGAAGAAGGCCACCATGGTGATCGCCCACCAGGTGAACCAGGATACCCCCATGCTCGCCGCCGAGGCCAGCGTGTCGATGGTGAGGATGGCCGAGACGGAGAACAGCAGCAGGTCGGCCCGACCCAGGACACGATCGAAGGAGACGGCGCTCAAGCCCGCGCCTCGGACCGGATCATCGCGTCGATGACCCCGTGCGTGGCACCGGGCGGAGGGCGGGAGGGTGCGTCTCGGCGGCAGGGCTCATCGCGCGTGTGATCATATACTGGCCGTGCGGGCGGGCCGCCGGCGGCGGAATGAGATAAGGTTGGGAGCATGCGAAGCCTGCTCCTGGCCGCCGTGAGATGGGCATGATCATGCGAGTGCTGGCGATCCACAGGTTACTGGTCCAGAGACGGGGCAACCAGTGAGGGGAAGATGAGATCCGACGCTTTCGGTGCCCGGGGAACGTTCGAGACGGGTCGCGGACCTGCGGTGATGTACCGCTTGAGCGCCCTGGAGCGGGCGGGACTCGCTCCGGGGCTGGCGCGCCTGCCGTTCTCCATCCGGTTGCTCCTCGAGGCCGTGCTCCGCAACGTGGACGGAGAGCTCGTGACCGAGGAGGACGTCCGGCGGCTGGCGGCGTGGAACGCCGCCGCCCCAAAGGACGTCGAGCTGCCCTTCATGCCGGCGCGGGTGATCCTCCAGGACTTCACGGGGGTGCCGGCGGTCGTGGACCTCGCGTCCATGCGCGCCGCGGTGAAGCGCCTCGGCGGCGACCCCCGGCGCATCAACCCCCTCGTTCCCGTGGACCTCGTCGTGGACCACTCGGTCCAGGTGGACGTGTTCGCATCCCGCGACGCGCTGCGGCGGAACGCCGAGCTCGAGTTCCAGCGTAACCGCGAGCGCTACGAGTTCCTCCGCTGGGGGCAGAAGGCCTTCCAGAACTTCCGCGTCGTGCCGCCGGCCACGGGGATCGTTCACCAGGTGAACCTCGAGTACCTCGCGAAGGTCGTCATGTCGCGATCCGCCGAGGGCGAGACCGTGGCGTTTCCCGACACCCTCGTGGGGACCGACTCCCACACCACGATGATCAACGGCCTGGGCGTCCTGGGCTGGGGCGTCGGGGGGATCGAGGCCGAAGCGGTGATGCTCGGCCAGCCGCTCTACATGGTCACGCCCCAGGTCGTCGGGTTCAAGCTCATGGGCCGCCTCCGCGAGGGCGTGACTGCCACGGACCTCGTCCTCACGGTCACCCAGATGCTCCGCAACAAGGGCGTCGTCGAGAAGTTCGTGGAGTTCTACGGCCCGGGGCTGTCGCAGATGTCGTTGGCCGACCGGGCCACGATCGCCAACATGGCCCCGGAGTACGGCGCGACCTGTGGCTTCTTCCCCGTGGACGGAGAGACGCTCGAGTACCTGCGGCGGACGGGGCGCCCCCCCGAGACCGTGGAGCTGGTCGAGCGCTACAGCAAGGAGCAGGGCCTCTTCCGCACCGAGTCCACCCCCGACCCCGTGTTCAGCGACGCACTGGAGCTGGACCTGGCCTCGGTGGAGCCGTCCCTGGCCGGGCCCAAGCGGCCCCAGGACCGCGTGGCGCTGGCCCAGATGAAGGAGGCCTTCCACGGGGCGCTCACGGCTCCGGTGAAGGAGCGGGGCTTCGGCATGGCGGCCGAGGACCTCTCGAGGTCGGCCACCGTGGAGCTGGGCGCCGCCAAGGCCGAGATCAGGCACGGCGCGGTGGTGATCGCCGCCATCACGAGCTGCACCAACACGTCCAACCCCTCGGTGATGCTGGGAGCGGGACTCCTGGCGCGGAAGGCCGTCGCGCGCGGCCTCAAGGTGCCCCCGTACGTGAAGACGAGCCTCGCGCCGGGCTCCAAGGTCGTCACGGAGTACCTCGAGAAGGCCGGCCTCATGAAGGACCTCGAGTCCCTCGGTTTCCACCTCGTGGGCTACGGCTGCACGACCTGCATCGGGAACAGCGGACCGCTTCCCGAGACGGTCAGCCGGGCCGTGAACCAGGCGAAGCTCGTCGCGTCGGCGGTGCTCTCGGGCAACCGCAACTTCGAGGGGCGCATCAACCCCGACGTGAAAGCGAACTACCTCGCCTCCCCACCCCTCGTGGTCGCCTACGCCCTGGCCGGAACGACGGACATCGACCTCACGAGGGAGCCCCTCGGCACGGGGAGCGACGGCGTGCCCGTGATGCTCGCCGACGTGTGGCCGAGCCAGAACGACGTGGCGGCCCTCGAGGCCACCATCGGCGGCGAGATGTTCCGCAAGACCTACGGCAACGTGTTCGACGGCAACCCGGAGTGGAACGCGATCCGGGTGCCCGAGGGGGACCTGTTCGATTTCGCCGACGCCTCCACGTACGTCCAGGAGCCTCCGTTCTTCCAGGGGTTGACCCTGGACCCGGCCCCGCTGTGCGACGTCGAGGGGGCGCGGATCCTCGCCGTTCTGGGCGACTCGGTCACGACCGACCACATCTCGCCGGCCGGCGACATCGCCGAAGCGAGCCCGGCCGGCCGATACCTCAAGTCCAAGGGGGTCGAGAAGCGGGACTTCAACTCTTACGGTTCCCGCCGCGGCAACGACCGCGTGATGGTCCGCGGCACCTTCGCCAACATCCGCCTCAAGAATCTCATGGTCCCCGGCGTCGAAGGCGGCGTCACAGTCCACGTCCCCTCGGGGGAGCAGATGGCGATCTACGACGCCGCCGAGCGCTACCGCGCCGAGGCCATTCCTCTCGTCGTGATCGCCGGCAAGGAGTACGGGAGCGGGTCCTCCCGCGACTGGGCGGCGAAAGGGACGCTCCTCCTCGGCGTTCGCGCCGTTGTCGCCGAGAGCTACGAGCGCATCCACCGGTCGAACCTCGTGGGGATGGGCGTGCTGCCGCTCCAGTTCAAGGCCGGGCAGAACGCCGACTCGGTGGGCCTCACGGGGCGCGAGACGCTGACGATCCGCGGCCTCGCCGGCGAGATCCGTCCGCGTCAGGACCTGACCGTCGAGGTCGGGCGCGCCGACCGGACGCGGACGTCCTTCGTCGCGACGGCGCGGCTCGATACCCCCGTCGAGATCCACTACTACAGGAACGGCGGCATCCTGCAGACGGTCCTCCGGAAGATGCTCCGGGGCTGAGGCAGGCTCCCATGGCCCGCCTGACGTTCCTCGGGGCCGCGCGCACCGTCACAGGCTCCCAGTACCTGCTCGAAGAGGGAGACGCCCGCCTGATGGTGGACTGCGGCATGTTCCAGGGCGAGAAGGCCCTGCGGCAGCGCAACTGGGCCGACCCCTCCTTCGATCCGGCCTCGGTGGGCTGGCTGATCGTGACCCACACGCACCTCGACCACATCGGGCGCATCCCGCGCCTTGTGAAGCAGGGCTTCCGGGGACGGGTCCTCTGCACGCCGCCCACGCGGGAGCTGGCCGAGGTGCTCCTCGAGGACGCGGCGCACCTCCAGCAGGAGGACGCCGAGTATCTCAACCGCAAGGGCCTGAGCAAGCACAAGCCCGCACTGCCGCTCTTCGACGACGCCGACGTCGAGGCGGCCCTAGGGCTCTTCGAGACGGTGCCCCTCGGCGAGACCCGGGAGCTCTCCAAGGAGCTCGCCTTCTCCTACCGCGACGCAGGACACCTCCTCGGCGCAGCCTCGGTGGACCTGCGGATCCGCGAGGGGCGACGAGAGACCCGCGTCGTCTTCAGCGGCGACTTGGGCCGGTTCGACGCCGTGCTCACCAAGGACCCTGAGCTGGCTCCCGAAGCGGACTACCTGGTGGTGGAGTCCACCTACGGCAACCGCTCCCACGCCGCGGTCTCGCTCCTCGACCAGCTCGAGGGCGTGCTCCAACGCACGTTCGCCCGCGGGGGTGTGCTCGTGATCCCCGCCTTCGCCGTGGGCCGGGCCCAGCAGATGATCTTCATGATGGATCAGCTCGTCACCACAGGCCGCATGCGCCCCTTCCCGATCCACGTGGACAGCCCCATGGCCATCGACGCGACGCGGATCTACGCGAGCTACCCCCAAGCCCACCGGGTGAGCCTCGACCGGCTCGGGAGGAGCCTCCTCTACGGCAAGTGGGTGCACCTGCACCGCACGCGGGCCGAGTCGGAGAAGCTCAACGAGATGAAGGGCCCGGCGGTGATCCTCTCCTCCTCGGGGATGCTCTCGGGCGGGAGGATCCTCCACCACTGCCGCGTGCGCCTGCCGCACCCCGAGAACACGCTGCTGATCACCGGGTACCAGGCGGTGGGAACCCTGGGCCGCGCGCTCCTCGACGGGGCCAGGGTCGTGAGGATCCACAAGGGCGAGGTCCCGGTGCTCGCGGAGATCCGGGATCTCAAGGGCATGTCGGGGCACGCCGACGCCCGAGAGCTGCTGCAGTGGCTCTCGGCGGTCCAGAAGCCCCGATGCGTGTTCCTCACCCACGGCGAGGAGGACGCCGCGGAGGCGCTGGCGGCCCGGATCCAGAGGGAGCGGGGCTTCCCCACCCGCGTTCCGGAGCGGGACGAGGTCGTGGATCTGGGCGCCGAGGGGAGGGCGCGGCGGTGAGAGCTGTCCTGCTGCTGCGCGCATGAACCCGGCCGCGACGGCGTGAGCCGCCCCTGCTAGAATCAGAGGGTCGGGGCGACCGCAGGAGGTCATTCTTGAACGAGAACGTCCGTGAGCTGACGACCGAGAACTGGGAGAGCGAGGTGCTCTCCGCCGCCGAGCCCGTGCTCGTGGACTTCTGGGCGGAGTGGTGCGCCCCCTGCCGGATGATCGCGCCCACCATCGACGCCCTCGCCACGGAGTACGCGGGCCGGGTGAAAGTGGGGAAGCTCAACGTGGACGAGAACGAGGAGATCGCCGGCCGGTACGGCATCCGCTCGATCCCCACCCTGCTGGTCTTCCGCGGCGGCGCCGTGGTGGAACAGCGGGTCGGGGCGGCCCCCAAGGCCGACGTCGCCCGCATCCTCGACGCCCACGTGGGCGCCCCGGCCGGACGCTAGAGGCTCGGCGCCGCCAGAGCGCCCGCACCCCCGGGGTGCGGGCGCTTTCTTGTTTCGCCTACCGTCCGTCCACCGTCGGGAACGCAGTGAGGAGGCTCGCGAGGGCCTCCGGCGTGAACTCGAAGGACGGCGTGGAACGGCGCGCTGCGCCGCCGGCGGCCAGGCCCACGAACGGCGCGAGATCGAGGACGGGCAGGCTGCCCCCGTTCTCGTTGATCACCCGGATCCATTCGTTGGCGACGACGGCGTATCCGAGGGACGAGGGGTGGACGCCGTCGTAGCCGAAGATCCCCCCGGTGAGGAAGGCGCTCGTCAACTGGACCCCCCCGAGGTCTCGGCCCCCGGTGGCGAGCTCCTCGAGGAGGGCGTGGACGTCGAGGACGGGGATCCCCGCCTGCTGGCAGAGGTCGCGGATCGCCTGGTTGTTCTTCGTCACGTGGTCGCGGATGACCGCCACCTCGCCGGCGTCGAGGACGACCTCGTCGGGAAGCGGCTTCCCACTGCCGCCGAGGTCCTTCGGGATGCCGGTGCCCTGGGCCAGGAGCGACGAGGCCGGGAGGGTGACGTACGAGCCCGGGGGGAGCGGCCCGTCGGGCCCGAGGAGAGGGACGGTCTGGCCGTTCACGAGAACGGGTTGGCCCGTGGAGGGATTGACCACGTACGGCCGGATGGTCGTGACGTACGGGATCGACGTGACGTCGGGCAGGTTGGCCGCCACGACGAACGCCCCCGTTCCCTTGAGCGTGGTCACGATCTGGCCGTAGACCTGCCCGAAGGCCGCCGTCGGCGTGAGGGTCACGCCGTCCACGGCCTTCCCGCGGATGGCCGCGCCGAGCACGTCGTTGTTGCCGATCCACAGCAGGACGAAGGTCGGTCGCGAGCCCGCCGCCTGGGCGACCTGGCTCCCACGCCCGCGGAGGATCAGGTCGTGGAAGCCACCGGCGTCGGTCACCCTCGTGAGGGCGTCCAAAGCCGTGGCCCCGGGGACGGCGAGGTTGTTGTAGGGCCTCGCGAGGCCGGCGTTCTTCGGTGCGCCGGGCGTCGAGGCCTTCGGCGCGATGACCGGCGCGGGCACGAGGCTCACGAGGGAGAGCTGCGGCGGGATCCCCGGCTCCGCCACGAGGGGCTGCTGGAAGTCTGGCGCGGCGGCCTGCCGGGCCACGAGCGCCGGTACCGAGAGGACCTGCTGGGTCTCGACGAGAGAACCCGAGGAGTAGCCGGCCGCGAGGCTGTCGCCGACGACGATGTAGGTCGTGAAGTTGGTCTGCGCCGCGAGGGGCGCCGCGAGGCCGGCGCCCAGGGCCAGGGTCGCGAGGGTGCGAAGGGGCGTCGCGTTCATTCTCCTGCCTCCTAGAAGCCGTATCCGATGGAGACCGCGAAGAGCTCCGCAGAGCTCTCGTAGATCCCGTTGTAGTTGTCCCGGTTCAGGCCGTCGGTGGACCGGTCCTGGAAGAAGAGGTACCAGTTGGCCACGTCGACCCGGAATCGCCCCTTCTGCCACGAGCCGCCGACGGCGACGCCGTGGCGGTTGGCGTCGGGCAGGAGCGGCCCCACCGACGCGGTCGGCGTGGGCGTCTCGTCGAAGAAGTATCCGCCGCGGACGGTCCAGCGGTCGGTGAGCCGCCGCTCGATCCCGAGGCGATACTGAAAGCTGTCCTCGTAGTGCTCCTCGATGACCCCCGACAGGTCGGGACGGCCCTCGAAGGTGAGAGGGAGCTCGTCGAAGCTCGACCACTGGTACCAGTTCACGTCACCCTCGACGGTCCAGTCCCCCCGGGTGTAAGCGACACCCCCCGAGAGGATCCCGGGGAACTCGACGGAGGTGGCGACCGGAATCGCCCCCGAGGGGAGGCTCCGCGCCACGAGGACGTCGAGCTGGCCGTTGCCCGTGGGGAGCAGGGTGAACGTGCTCGTGCCGTCGAAATCGATCTTCACCTTGTGGCGGTACGAGACGCCGAAGGAGATCGACTCGGAGGGCTTGGCCAGTAGGCCGACGTTGAAGCCGATTCCTCTGTTCGTCTTGCTCGCGAGGGTGACCGCCGCCACGTCCACGGCCTTGAGGGTGAAGGGATTGATGGCGGCCACGTTTCGCTGCAGCTCGACCGACGCGAAGCGGAGGTCCACTCCTCCGCCGACGGCCAGTCGGTCGGCGAGCTTGTAGGCCACGACGGGGTTCACGGAGAAGCCCTGGAGCTCGGCCCGTTTGGAGATGAAGCGCCCGGTGAAGCCTTCGGGGTCCTGCCACTGTGTCTTGAGGCCGAAGGGCACGTGGAATCCCACGCCCACGACCAGTCGCTCCGTGAGCTGATGCGAGTAGTCGGCCACGGGGGGCACGATGAGGCCGGCGTCGCCCTTCTCGGTCACGGTGCCGCCCGGAAACGGGTCGGCGCCGGCGAAGCTCGAGCGGGGGGCGATCAAGGCGCCACCGAGATGGACCTGCTTTCCCTTCAGGAAAGCGATGCCGGCGACGTTGTGGAAGATGGCCGAGGGATCCGAGGCCTGGGCGGTGAAGGCGCCGGCGAAGCCCATGCTTCGGGCTCCCTGTTCCCAGAGGGCGAATCCTGCGGCCCGCGCGTCGCGCGGCAGCAGGGCGAGGCTCGAGGCGGCCAGGGCGAGGAACGTCACGCCCCGGCGCGAGCGGGTCAGCATGAGAACTCACCTCCTGATGGGTGGTGCAGCGCGGATCTCGCGGGGCTCGACAGGCGGGGGGATGTTACCGGTCCGCGCCGACGGGTGTCAATGATGCCTGTGGCCCGGCGCACTCAGGCCGCGGGAAGGAAGAGGCGCGTCTCGAGGCCGCCGCCGGGCAGCGGGGCGAAGCGCACGAAGCCGCCCATCTCGCGGACGAGGCGACAGCTCTCGCCGAGGGGGCCCGGGTCTCCCCCCTGCAGGATGCGGAGCTGCTGGTCGGGGGAGAGCTGGCCGCCGTGGGCGAGGGCGAGCATCAGGAAGTCCCTCTTGACCTGGCCGCCGTCCTTGCCCTTGAGAAGAACCGGCTTGCGCTCGCAGTGGAGGATCGCCGCCGAGCCGGGGGGCGAGACGGTCGCGACGCCGTGGAAGAGCGCCGTCACGGCACGCTGGAGCGTCTGCGCCGGGCAGCGCGGAGCGGCGGTCCCCTGGGGCACGCGGAAGTCCACCGACACGCCGCGACCGTCGAGGGCCGCGCGGGCCGTCGCGAGCGCCTCGCGCAAGAGCGGCTCCAGGGTCGGCGCGTGAGGGGCTCCGGCGGGCCGGGGCGCGGGGACCGCTGGGGCTGCGGCAGCCGGGGCCGCCGCTGATCGTGGGGCCGCGGGGGCCGGTGCCCCTGCGCGGGCGCCGGCCTGGCCGAGGTCCTGCATCAGACGCCGGAGGCGGGCCGCTTCCTGCTGGATCGTCTGGATGGACGTCTGGCGCTTGTCACGGGCGTCCTCCCGATACACCGAGAGCAGCTCGGCATGGGAGAGGATCGTGCCGAGACCGAGGTTCACCTCGCGGACGAGGCCGGCCAGGGCCTCGGCCAGCTCCACGTTGGAGCGGATCGAGCGGTGGAGCAGCTCCTCGGACACGAGCCCGGCGTCGGGGGACACCTGGAGGGGCGCCGCCTGCTCGGAATCGGTGGACTGGGAGACGACGACCTTGGCCGGCGGGAGCGGAGGGGGCGGTGGCGCACCAGGGGCCGGAGGAGGGGGGGCCGACGCCGAGGCTTGCTTCATGAGCGCCGAGAACGCCTGCTGAACCACCTCGGGGACGCTCTCGGGGTCGAGGCCCTTCTCCTTGAGGTTGTACTTGACGGCGATGGCCGCGAGCATCTCCTGGACCACGGCCACGAAGGTCTCCATGACCCCCTGGCCCTGGGCGGCCACAGCCGGGAACGCGGGCCGCTTCCAGGCGTTGAGGGCGCGGCCCATCTCCTCGACAGCAGCGAGCTCGGGCAGATCCTGCTTGTTGTACTGCAGCACCAGGGGGACCTTCTCGGGCACGAGGCGGTTGGCCAGCAGGTTGACCTTCATGTTCTCGAAGGCCGCCTGGTTCTCCTTGGCCATGGAGCGGCGCGAGTCGGCGACGAAGACCACGGCGTCGGCTCCGGCCAGCACCACGCGCCGAGTGGCGTTGTACTGGACCTGACCCGGCACGGTGTAGAGCTGGACCTTGAAGTCGTATCCCGAGACGGCGCCGAGGCTGAACGGGAGCAGGTCGAAGAACAGCGTCCGGTCCTGGGCGGTGTTCAGGGAGATGAGCCGGTTCATTCCCCCCGGGTCCGTCAGGCGGTGGATCTGCTCGAGGTTGGTGGTCTTTCCCGACTGCGCGGGGCCGTAGTAGACCACCTTGGCTTTGATGGTCCGTTCGCTGAAATTGAACTGGACCATAGGGGAGAAGAAAGCCCGGAGGGAGCTCCTGTCTCGCCTGCAGCGACCCGAACTGCGGCGACCGAGGGGGGGACTATAACATGGCCCTCACCGGGGCCACAACGCCCCGGTCGCCCGCCTTGACGGTCGGCAAGAGCCCGGTATAATTAGGGTTTCGCGTGCGGGCCGAGGCGGGCCCCGTGGAGGACTAGCGATGGCTCAACGGTGCGACATCTGCGGCAAGGGGCCCCTGTTCGGCAACCGCGTCAGTCACGCCCACAACGTGACGCACCGCCGGTTCAACCCGAACCTGCGACGGGTCAGGGCCGTCCTGAAGGGCGGGGTCCAGAAGAAGGTGCGCGTCTGCACCCGATGCCTCCGCTCCGGCAAGGTCGCCAAGCCCGCCCCCGCCCGCAAGACGACCGCGGCCTAGAACGCAGCGACCACCTCGACCTCGAGGCGGGCGCCCTTGGGGAGCGCGGCGACCTGCACCGTCGAGCGCGCCGGCGGCTCCTTGCCCAGGTAGCGGGCGTAGACTTCGTTCATCCGCGGGAAATCGCCGAGGTCCGCGAGGAAGACCGTGGTCTTCACCACGTTCTCCGGCCCCATCTTGGCCTCCTTCAGCACGGCCATGATGTTCTTCATGACCTGGTCGGCCTGGGCTTCGATGTCCCCCTGGACCATCTCTCCCGTGGAGGGGTCGATGGGGACCTGACCCGAGACGAACAGGAACCCGCCGGAGATCACCCCCTGCGAGTAGGGGCCGATGGGCTTGGGGGCCTGAGGCGTCGAGACGTGCTTCTTGGGCAAGGCTGCCTCCTAGCGCCGCGCTACCCGGGAGCGGCGGACCACAAGCCTACTGAGAGGACGCGCGGCGTTGCAAGGGGGATCAGCGAGCGACGGCCTGCCGCTCGACGTCGATGACCCCGGCGACCCCGCGGATGGACTTCACGACCTTCTCCAGGTGCTTGAGATCCTGGATCCGGAGCGTCATGTCGATGAGGGCGGTCCGGTCGTCGAAGGTGCGGGCCTCGGCGTTGCGGATGTCGGTGTTCATACCGGCGAGGACGGCGGTGATGGCCGCCAGGAGGCCGGGACGGTCCTCCACCTCCACGGCGATGCGCACCTCGTAGGCGCCCTCGCCGCCCCGGTCCCACTCCACGTCGATCCGCCGCTCGGGGTCGTACATCAGGTTCATGACGTTGGGACAGCTCTGGGCGTGGACGGAGACTCCTTTCCCCCGGGTGATGTAGCCGACGATGGGCTCACCCATGATGGGGTTGCAGCACTTGGCCCGGTAGATGAGCAGGTCATCCGTCCCCTTGACCTTGATCCGCTCGTCGCCGACACGGAAGAGCCGCCGAACGGCGTCGGCGATGGGCCGTGGGCGCTCCTTGACCTGAGGCGCCTCGAGCTTCTCGGGGGGGACGAGGCGGGCGAGCACCTGCCGCATCGCGACCTTGCCGTAGCCCACGGCCGAGAAGAGGTCCTCGGCCTTGGTGCCGACCCCGAGCTCCTGGGCCAGACCTTCGAGCCGCGCCGGCTCGGCTTGGAGCTTCTTGAGGGAGAGGTCGAAGCGCTTCAGCTCCCGCTCGAAGTGCTTCTTGCCGATCTCGAGGGCCTGTTGCTTCTCCGCGGCGTTCAGGTAGTGGCGGATCTTGCCGCGGGCCTTGTTGGTCACCGCGACGGCGAGCCAGTCCCGGCTGGGGTGGTGGCCCGGAGACGTGAGGATCTCGACGATGTCGCCGTTCTTGAGCTTGTAGCGGAGCGGGACGATCTTGCCGTTCACCCGCGCCCCGACGCACTGCTGGCCGATCTCGGTGTGGATGGCGTAGGCGAAGTCGATGGGGCTCGCCCCGCGGGGCAGGGTCTTGACCTCGCCCCTGGGGGTGAAGCAGTAGACCTCTTCGGGATAGAGGTCGAGCTTCAGGGAGTTCAGGAATTCGTGGGGATCCTTGACCTCCTGCTGCCACTCGAGGAGCTGGCGCAGCCAGGCGAAGGCCTGGTCGTCCTTGTCGAAGCCGCTCTTGCCCTCCTTGTACTTCCAATGAGCCGCGATCCCTTCTTCGGCTACCTGGTGCATCTCGCGGGTACGGATCTGGATCTCGAAGGGGTGGCCCTCCTCGCCGATCACCGACGTGTGGAGCGACTGGTAGCCGTTGGGGCGGGGCATGGCGATGAAGTCCTTGATCCGTCCCGGAACCGGCCGCCAGAGGTTGTGGAGGATGCCCAGGACCGCGTAACAGTCCGGGATGGTCGGCACGAGGACGCGGAGCGCCACGAAGTCGTAGACCTGCTCCAGGTCGATCCGCTGGCGCTTGAGCTTTTGGTGGATCGAGTACAGCCGCTTGATGCGCCCCTCGAGCTCGGCCTCGATCCCCGAGGTCCTGAGCTTCTCCGCCACGACGCCCTTCACCCGCTCGATGAACGCCGTGGCCTCCTTGCGGCGCTCCTCGACGCGGGCAGCGAGGATCTTGTGGGTCTCGGGCTCGAGGTACTGGTACGCGAGGTCCTCGAGCTCGTTCTTGATCTTGCTCATTCCCAGCCGCCCGGCGAGGGGCGCGTAGATGTCCATCGTCTCCCGGGCGATCCTCTGGCGGCGCTCCTCGGGGAGATACTGCAGGGTCCGCATGTTGTGGAGCCGGTCGGCGAGCTTCACCAGGATCACACGCACGTCGTCCACCATGGCGAGGAGCAGCTTGCGGAAGTTCTCGGCCTGGCGCTCCTCGGAGGAAGAGAACGGGATCTTGCTGATCTTCGTGACGCCCTCCACGATGTGGAGCACGTCCTCGCCGAAGTACTCCTGGATCTTCTCGGGGCTCGTGAGGGTGTCCTCGAGGACGTCGTGGAGCAGCCCGACGGCGACGCAGGCCGGGTCCATCCGCATCTCCGCAAGGACGGCGGCGACTTCCAGCGGATGGACGAGGTAGGGCTCCCCGGAAGCCCGGGTCTGTCCCTTGTGCTCGACGGCCGAAAAGATGTACGCCTTCCGGAGCAGCTCGAGGTCCGCCTCCGGATGGTGGCGGTGAACCGTCTCGTAGATGTCCTCGAAGCGGATCATGGCGCGGGCCGTTTCTTCCTTGCAATCATCAGTTTAGGAGCGACCACCGAGGGCGTCAAGGTGGCTCACGGTTCCTTGACTTGGCTTCCGGCGCGGGTCTATAATCCGCGGCCTGCGTGCAACCGTGATGTCCTTCTCCATCAATCCCTTTCCGGGAGAAGCTCGATGAAAACGCGCGTGCCACTCCTCGCTGTCGCGGCTCTCGCCCTCGCCGGCGGGGCCTGCACCCAGATCCAGGCCAAGTCAGCCTTCCAGGACGGCAACAAGCTGTACAAGGAGGAGAACTACAAGAGGGCCATCGAGAAATACCAGCGCGCGGTCGACCTTGACCCGGGCATGGCCGAGGCGTGGTTCTACCTGGGCAGCTCCCACCAGGCCCTCTACCGTCCGGGGAAGGACGCCCCGGAGAACCTGGAACGGCTCCAAAAGGCCGTGGATTTCTACAAGAAGTCCCTCGAGGTGAACACGAGCGGGACGGAGCCCCAGAAGCGCGTCAAGGAGAACACCCTGGGCGCGCTCACGGCCATCTACTCCGAGGATCCCCACAAGAGCTTCGACGAGGCGCTCCGGTACGCCCAGGAGCTCGTCCAGTCCAACCCCACCGAGGCGAAGAACCTCTTCGCCATGGCGAACCTCTACGAGAAGTTCGACAAGGTCCCCGACGCCGAGCAGCAGTACAAGAAGGCGTTCGAGCTGAACTCCCAGGACGTGAAGGCGTGCGGCGCCCTGGCGGCGTTCTACAACAAGCCCCTCTGGGAGGGACGCTCGCGCTTCGACGAGGCCATCGACATCCTGACGAAGTGCGCCGACCTCGCCCCCGAGGACCCCACCGGCTACTACAAGCTGGCGACGTTCTACTGGGACAAGGCCTACCGCGATCCCCTCCTCGACGACGAGGCCAAGGGCAAGTACGCCGACCGCGGGCTCGAGCAGGTGGACAGGGCCCTCGGGATGAAGCCCGACTACATCGACGCAATCATCTACAAGGGGCTGCTCTACCGCGTGAAGGCCCTGGTCACCAAGAACCTCCGCCTGCGCCAGCAGTACCTGGAGCAGGCCCAGACGCTCCAGAAGCAGGCCCTCGAGCTCAAGAAGGAGCAGGCGGCGGGCGGCGCCGCGCCGGCGTCCTAGGTGGCGGCCCTCCGATCCGGCGGGCGGCGGGATTCATCCCCGGCGCGAGCGGGGGGGTCGGGGGAGGGTACTCGGGATCTCCGAAGCCAGCGGGGTCACCTGCTGACGACTGGCAGCGATTCGCGCGCCCCGGGGCTGAGGCCCGCGCTGGCTCCTGGGCGAGACCGCCGCGGAGTTCCTACTGGCCGGCCGTGGGGGCGCTCGGCGCCTCGCCGGCCATCTCCTCGGAGATGATCCCGATCCGCTCGACGCCGGCGCCGCGGGCGACGTCCATGGCCTCCACGACCTTCCCGTAGAGGATCTTCCCCGAGGCCTTCACGAAGATGGTCTTGTCGGAGCGGGTCTGGAAGATGTCCTTGAGGCGCTGATCGAGCTCCTCGAGGCTGGCGACGGGGCTCTTGTTGAGGCTGATCACCGGCCCCGCCTGGGACTCCTCGAGGTTCAGCACGACCTGCGTGGACTGCTGCTGCTTCTGCTGCGGCGTGTCCGGCGACGGCTGCGGCAGGGCGATGTCGAGCCCCCGCTGGGCCAACGGCGTCACCACCATGAAGATGATGAGCAGCACCAGCATCACGTCGATGAGCGGCGTGATGTTGATGTCGGACTTCGACTCCATGTGCTCCGGCCGGGTCGCCTCGTGGGAGTGGACGATCCAGCGCCGGTGCCTGGTGGAGCCCTTCTCCTTGCCCGATTTCGAGTCCTTAGCGTTCGCCATGACCTAGCTCTGCACCCTGCGCTCGGCGATCAGGGCCACCTCTTCGACCCCGGCCGCGCGGCACAGGTCCATGACCTTCATGACCTCGGAGTAGGCGAGGCCCTCGTCGGCCTTCAGGAAGATGACCTTCGACCCCTCGGGCAGCTCCTCGAGGCCCTCCTTGAGGAGCGGGACCAGCTCGGCGCGGTTCTCGATGGGCTTGCCGCCGTAGTACGTCTGGCCATCTTCCTTGATGGCGACGGTGATGGTCTTGGGCTCGTCCTTCTTCTCCTTGGTGTTGCCCGCGACGGGGAGCTTCACGTCGACGCCCTTCTGGAGCATCGGCGTGATCACCATGAAGATGATGAGGAGGACGATCATGATGTCGGCCATGGGCGTCACGTTGATGTCCGCGATCGCGCCGCCCTTCTTGCCGCCGACTGCCATTCCCATGGGAGTGCTCCTTGGGGTGCGCCCGGGCCGGTGCCCGGGCGCGCTCCGCCTCGGCTAGGCGCCCTTCTTGATGAAGTAGTCGAGGAGCTCGGAGCTGGAGTTGTCCATCTCGACGTTGAAGCCCTCGACCTTGCCCGAGAAGTAATTGTAGGCCCAGACCGCGGGCACGGCGACGAACAGCCCGAAGGCCGTTGTGATGAGCGCCTCGGCGATCCCCGCGGAGATGGCGGCGATGCCGCCCGACCCCGTGAGGGCCATGCCCGAGAAGGCGTTGATGATGCCGAAGGTGGTGCCGAACAGGCCCACGAAGGGCGCGGTGGAGCCGATGGTGGCCAGACCCGAGAGCCCGCGCTTGAGGTCGGCCAGGTTCACGGCGGTCGCGCGCTGGATGGCCCGCTTGGCGGCGTCCACGGCGGCCTCCTTGTCCCGGTCGGCCTCGCCGATCTCCTGTTGGTACTGCCACTCCTGGAGGCCGACGACGAGGACCTTGGCGAGATGGGAGTGCTTGACCGAAACGCCGTGGGAGGCGTCGATGGCCTCCTTGATCTTCCCCTGCTTCAGGAAGCGGGCCACCTCTGGAGCGTACTTCCGGGACTGCTTCGTCGCCTGGTTGTAGGTCCAGTACCGCTCGATCATGACGGCGATCGAGTACATGGACATGATGAACAGCACGATGACGACGCCCCACGCCACGCCGCCCATGTGCTCGAACATGCTTTTCAGGTCAAACTGCATCGCGCGTCCTCCTGGACTGGATTCGGTCTCGGTGGTCGGGCCTCACGAGAGCTTGAAGTTCACGGTGACCGTCATGATCACGGGCACCGGCACGCCGTTGAGGAGCGTCGGGGTGTAGACCCACTGCCTGACGGCTTCGATGGCCGCCGTGTCCAGCAGCGGGATCCCGCGCAGGACCTTCACGTCGGTCACTTTGCCCTGGGGGCTGATGGTGCACTCGAGGATGACGATCCCCTGCACCCTCGCCTGCTTGGCGATGTCGGGGTACACGGGCTGCGTCTTCTTGAGAGGCTTCGGCTCCTTGATCTGGCCCCCGACGCGCACGGCCTGCACCGGCGGGGCCGCGTCGAGCCCGCCCACGACGCCGCCCACCACACCACCGGGCACCCCACCCTCGACGCCGCCGGGCACCCCACCCTCGACGCCCAGGTCGATTCCCTCTTCCGGGGCGATCTCCTCCGGCACCTCGACGGGCGCCGTGAACGTCGGCGCCTGAGTCGGGGGAGGCGTCGGCTGGACCCGCGGCCGATCCGGGGCCTTGGGCGCCGGAGGCGGGGGCG
>JACQGI010000025.1 GCA_016199625.1 Acidobacteriota bacterium
CGATAGCTCAGCCGCCGGTCGCCGCAGACGAGGGCGGTTCGCTCTCCCCGGCCCTCGCGCACCCGGGCGTCGAGGCAGTAGTCGGCGAGGTTCAGCCGCTCAGGGGGATCGAAGGTCATCGGGCTGCGTACTATAGCTCAGACCTCGAACGGCCGCGCAGCCGCCAGGTGCCCGGAGAAGCTGCCGGCGTCGATGTTGGCGCCGCAGACGACGAGGCCGACGCGCTTCCCCCGGAGGCGTTCGCGCAGGGGGCCGCAGAGGGCCGCCGTCGATGCCGCGCCGGCGGGCTCCACCGCCAGCTTGGCCGACGCGAAGAGCAGGAGCATCGCGGCGCGGAGAGCGTCGTCGTCCACGAGGACCAGCTCGTCCACGTGGCGCCGGCACAGGTCGAAGCTGTACGGAGCGGCGTGGGGGGCGCCGAGGCTGTCGGCGATGGTGCGCACGGCGTCGATGGCCTGGGGCGAGCCGGCGGCGAAGCTCCGGTGCATGGTGTCGGCGCCCTCGGGCTCCACGCCGAAGACCTGGCAACCGGGCCGGACGAGCTTCACGGCCGCGGCGACGCCGGCGCAGAGACCGCCGCCGCCGATGGGCACGATCACGGCGTCGAGGTCCGGCGCCTGCTCCAGAAGCTCGAGGCCGAGGGTCGCGGTGCCGAGGGCCGTCTTCGGCCCCTCGAAGGGATGGACGAAAGTCCGCCCCTCGCCCGCTTCGATCTCCTTCACGCGGGCAAAAGCCTTGTGCACGTCGTCCACCAGCTCGACCTCGGCACCGAAGTCGCGGCAGCCCCGGACGCGAAAGGGGTTGGCGGTCTTCGGCATCACCACCTTCGCCGTCGTGCCCAGGGCCTCCGCCGCGTAGCCGACGGCCATGGCGTGGTTGCCGGCGCTGACGGTCGTCACACCGCGGGCGAGAGCCTCCGCCGGAAGATCCAGCATCACCGCGAGAGCGCCGCGCGGCTTGAAGCTCCCGGTCCGCTGGAACAGCTCCTCCTTGAGGACGACGGTCGTCTCGCGGCCGAGGAGACGTGCGACGGCGCCGGCGTCCCAGCGACGGACCGGCGTCCGGAGGACGAGGTCGCCGAGCCGCTCCCGGGTCGCGCGAACGGCTTCGAGGGTGGGCGTCATGCCTCCGCGGGAGGGTCCACGTCGAGGAGCACGTCGCAGGGGCGCGTCTCCGGCCCGTTCTGGGTGCACACGGCGAAGCTCACGACCTTCGCGGGCGGGTCGAACGCGTCCATCCAGGACGGCACGCTCTTCGCGTACATCGAGACGCCCGCGAACCCGCCCTTCCGATCGACGACGTAGAACCTCAGGCCGAACCTCGGGTAGCCCCGCTCGTCGAGGAGGCGCTTCTCCGTGCGGCTGACGACGCGCCGCAGGGCCTCGATGCCGGCGTCCTTGGCGCTCATCCCGCGGCGCAGGCACTCCACGACGAAGAAGGACGAGAGGGAGAACAGGTTCGCCTCGCCGCGGCCGGTGGACCCGGCGGCTCCGACCTCGCCGTCCACGTAGAGCCCCGCCCCGAGGATCGGCGAGTCCCCGACGCGCCCCGGGATCTTGAACGCGAGGCCGCTCGTGGTCGTGACGCCGCAGACCTCGCCCTTGGGGCTGACGCCGTTGCAGTTGATCGTGCCGAAGACGTGCTGCGGGTCGAGGAGGCCCTCGGCGATCATGGCCCGCGCGGCGGCGCGGCCGGCCTCCGACCGCCTCGACGGGTCGACCCAGTGCTGGGGATCGATCCGTCGCTTCCACTCGAGCCACATCCGGCGCGACCGCTCGGTGTTGAGGTCGTCCTCGACCTCGAAGCCGAGTTGGCGGGCGAAGTCCTGCGCCCCCTTCCCCACGACCAGGTGGTGATCGGTCAGCTCCATCACAGCCTTCGCCACGCGCGACGGCGTGCGCAGGCCCTCGAGGGCCGCCACGGCGCCGGCGCGCTTCTTCGGCCCGTGCACGCACGATGCGTCGAGCTGCACGACGCCGTCGGCGTTGGGCAGGCCGCCGTAGCCGACGCTGTCGTCCTCGGGATCGAGCTCGACGATGTTGACGCCGGCGACGAGGGCGTCGAGGACGTCCTCGCCCCGGACGATGCGCTCGAAGGCCTCCTCGACGCAGGTGCGCGACCCGCCGTTCCTGTACTTGTTCCCGTTGGCGGAGGAGACGACCACAGGCGCGACCGATCTCGGGGCGAGCACGATCGGCCCCTCCCCGCCGGGCGAGGGCCCGTCGCCGAAGGCCGTCCCCGTGCCGGCGGCCAGGACGCCGGCGGTCTTCACGAAGTCGCGACGGCTGATGGCGTTTCCCATGGAGACTCCCGGAAGTACAGGCCTGCCCAGTCTACCAGGGCAGCCAGAGCCCGCGGGCATAGAGCAAGGCGAGGACCAAGGGCAAGGCGAGGGCCGTGCGCCACTCGCGGTTCGCCCGGACCCGCGACCAGACGAAGCGGGAGGCGCGGGGCCCGCGGGGCGTCAGGCGCGGGAGGAAGAGAGGCACGTCGGTGGCCCACGTCCCGTACTCGTCGGGGAACTTCGTCGCGAGAAAAGCCGCCTCCTCGCGGATCACGCCAGGATAGAACGCGAGGAGGTAGGCGCCCACCGCGAGGAAGACCCACGCGCTCGCCGAGGCCACGGAGACGCCCACCGCCATGAGGAGGCTTCCGACGTAGAGCGGGTTGCGGCTGTGGGCGTACGGCCCGCCCGTGGCGAGGCTGCGGGTCTTCTCGATGTGGCCCGACGCCCAGAGCCGCACGGCCTCCCCCGCGAGGGCGAGGGGCAGCCCGAGCAGCAGCGTGCGGAGCGTCGGCCGCGCGAAGGCGAGGACGAGCGCCCCCACGGCGTAGCCGAGGGGGACGCGGAGCCTAGACGGCAACGGATTGCGGCGCCTTGGCGACGCCGAGGCGCTTGTCGATGACGGCCAGGACCTCGGGCGCCGTGATGGCGTCCATCACGCCCTCGTGGATCCGGCACCGGCGCTTGTGGCAGGGGGAGCACAGGGGGGTGCGCCGCACGACCCTGTCGGCCGGCGAGAAGGGCCCGTTGCGCGCGGGGTCCGTCGGGCCGTAGATGCCCACCACCGGCGTCCCCGCGGCACACGCGAGGTGCAGCGGCCCGGTGTCGGCGGCCACGACGAGACGGGCCCGCCGTACGATCTCCACGTACTCGAGCAGCGTGGTGGGAGGGCACCTCACGACCGCCCCCTCGGAGGCGCCGGTGACGCGGTCCGCGAGACGCTCCTCCCCCGGGCCCCACGTCACCAGGGTCTGGAGCCCCCGCTCCCGCAAGCCGCGCGCGATCTCGCCGTAGCGCTCGGGAGACCACAGCTTGCTGGCCCAGCCCCCGCCGGGGTTCAGGACCACGAAATCCTTGAGCCCGAGGTCGGCGAGGTCGGTCGCCGTGGCGCTCGCCCGGGCCGCGTTGGTCAGGAGCGGAAACTCGCGGAGCCCGACGGCCTCGATCCCGAGGGGGCGCAGGAGCGCGAGGTTCTTGTCGATGACGTGGGGCAGGTCCGGCGGCAGGTCGGACAGCTCCCTCACGAGGACCGACGAGAGCGGCTCGCGCCGCCACGCCCGGGCGTAACCCACGACACGCGGGGCGCCGGACAGCCTCGCCCAGGCCGCGGACTTCCAGAGCCCTTGCAGGTCGAGGGCCACGTCGTAGCGCTGCGCGCGCAGGGCTTCCACGGCAATCCGGGCGTTGGCGAACCCGAAGGCGCGGGCCCCGGGGATCGGCACGGTGTGGGCCAGCAGCGGGTGGTGCTCGAGGATGGGCCGGGCCGCCGGCTCCACGGCCCAGCCCGCCTCCCACCCGTGTGTGCGGAGCGCGGCCAGAACTGGCAGCGTGTGGACGACGTCGCCGATGGACGACAGCCGGACGAGCAGGGCCTTCACCGTCGCAGCCTCTCCAGGAGGGCCCGCGTGTCGTGGTCCTTCGGGTCGCCCACGATGGCCACGCGGCCGCCGTAGGAGCGGACGACGTCGCGCTCGGGCACGGTCTCGGTGGTGTAGTCGGTCCCCTTGCAGTGCACGTCGGGGCGCAGCGTGCGGAGCAGCCGCGAGACGTCGTCCTCCTGGAACACGACGACGTGGTCCACGGCCCGGAACGCCGCCACGAGCAGGGCCCGGTCCCCTTCGGGCATCACGGGCCGGCCCGGCCCCTTGAGCCGCGCCACGGAGGCGTCGCCGTTCACGCCGACCACGAGCAGGTCGGCCTCGGCCTTGGCGCCTTCCAGGTAGCGCACGTGGCCCACGTGGAGGACGTCGAAGCAGCCGTTGGCGAGCGCGACGGTCCGCCCGGCGCGTCGCGCCTCTTCGAGCCGGGCGCGCACCTCGTCGAGTGACCCGATCTTCGAGCGCGCGGTCCTCACGCGGGCGCCCCTGCGGCGAGGTCCTCCTCCACGGCGCGCCCCAGCTCCGCCGCCGAGACCGTGGCGGTGCCCTGTTTCATCACCACGATGCCGCCGGCGTAGTTGGCGAGGAGGCTCGCCTCGGCCGGCGTCGCCCCCGCGGCGAGAGCGAGGGTGAACGTGGCGATGACCGTGTCCCCGGCCCCCGTCACGTCCGCGACCTGGTCCGAGCCGTAGATGGGGACGTGAAGGGGCGGCCGGCCGGGCTCGAAGAGCGCCATGCCGTCGCTGCCCCGTGTGATGAGGACCGCCCGCGCCCCGAGGCGGCGGAGCAGCGTCCGGCCGGCGGCCTCGAGCCTCGTCCGGTCGTGGCCGATGGTGACGCCCAGGGCCGCCTCCACCTCGGGCTCGTTGGGCGTCACGGCGGTCATGCCGCGGAAGTGGAGCAGGGCGAAGCGCGAGTCGACCGTGACCGGCACGCGCCGGCGCCGGGCGAGGGCGATCGCGGCGCCCACCACCTGGCGGTCCACGAGGCCGAAGCCGTAGTCGCTCACCAGGACGGCGTCCACGCGACCGTCGAAGCGCCGCAACGCCTGGAGGACCGCACGGCGGGCGGGGCTGCGGTCCGCGAGGCGCGTCACCTTGTCGATACGAACGACCTGCTGCTTCGTCGAGTGGGCGCCGCCGCCCAGGATCCGCGTCTTCACCGGGGTCACGTAAGCGGCGTCGGTGACGACGCTGGCGGCCGGGATCGCCTTCTCGCGGAGCAGCGCCCGGAGGCGACGTCCGTGCTCGTCGCGACCCAGGACGCCCACCGGCACCGGCGTGCCGCCGAGGGTGCGGATGTTGTGGACCGCGTTGGCCCCGCCGCCGAGACGGACGTCGGTGCCGTCGTAGCGGAGGATGAGGACCGGGGCCTCCCGGCTGACGCGCTCGACCCGGCCGGAGAGGAACTCGTCGGCCACGAGGTCCGCGACCACGAGGACGCGCTTGCCCCTGAAGGCGTGGATGACCCGGGCGAGGCGCGTCCGGTCGAGGGATCCGTCCTTGCGTCGGGAGGGCTGCCCCTCGCGCGGCGGGGGGCTCATCCGCGGCCCGTCCCCCGCGGAACCGCGGGATCTCCGTCCAGGATCCGCTCGACGGCCTCGAGGAGGTGATCGGCCACCAGGTCGGGCGGTCGCGCCCAACGCGGGGCGTGGTAGGTCATCTCGCCGAGGCCGTAGCCGCTCTTCACCATCGCCCCCTTCGCGCCCACGCTCCAGGCGAGCTCCAGGTCGCCCAGCCGGTCGCCCACGACCCACGACCGCGCCATGTCGATCCCGAGCTCCGCGGCCGCGCGCTTCAGCAGGCCCGGCCGGGGCTTCCGGCAGTCGCAGTCCAGGCGGTAGGGCGGCTCGCCCACCGAGGGATGGTGCGGGCAGTAGTACACGCCGTCGAGGCGCGCGCCCCCGGCGTCCATGGCCGCCTTCAGCACGCCGTGGACCTCGTGGATCACCGACTCCGGGAAGTAGCCGCGGGCGACGCCGGCCTGGTTGGTGACCACGACGGCGAGATAGCCGCCGCGGTTGACGAGACGCACCGCGTCCACGGACCACGGGTAGAGCCGGAAGCGCGAGGGGTGGTTCACGTAACCCACCTCGTGGGAGAGGGTTCCGTCGCGGTCCATGAAGATGGCCGGCTTCACGCGAGGGCCTCGAGGGCGGCTTCGGCGACGCGGTCCGCGGTCACGCGGCGCATGCAACGGTGGTCGATGGGGCACTCCCGCAGCCTGCAGGGGGCGCACTCCACCGGCTCGCGCACCAGGCGATGACCCTCCCCCACCGGGGCCGTCTCGCGCCAGTCGGTGGGGCCGAAGACGGCCACGACCGGCACGCCGAGGGCGGCCGCCAGGTGCATGGGCCCCGAGTCGTTGGTCACGAGGAGCCGGAGACGGGACAGCGCGCCGACGAGTGCGGCGAGCGTCGTCTCGCCGCAGAGGTTCAAGGCCGGGGCCTGCATCGCGGCGGCGATCGACTCGCCGAGCGGCCGCTCGGCGGCCGAGCCGACGATCGCGACCTTCACTCCCCGGCGGCGTGCCAGGCGGTCTCCCACGGCCGCGTAGCGCTCGGGCATCCAGCGCTTCGCCGACCCGTAGAACGCGCCGGGGTTCAGCCCCACCCAGGGCCCGTCCTCGCCGAGCGCCTCGGCGCCGAGAGCGGACCACTCCGCCGGGCACGCGAGCGTGCAGTCGGGCGCGGCGGACACGGTGAGGCCGACGCCAGCGAGCATCGCCCGATAGTAGTACACCTCGCTCCGGCCCCGGAGCGCCGCGGGGACGCGCGCGCGGCGCGTGAGCAGCCAGCCGCGACCGTCGGTGGCGTAGCCCCAGCGCTCGGGAACGCCCGCGAGGAACGGCGGCAGCGCCGAGGCGAAGGAGTTGGGCAGCAGCACCGCGACGTCGAAGGCGCCACGGATCGCCGCGGCGTCGGCTCGGACGCCGGCGCTCGCCCGCACCGCGTCCACCTCCCGTACGGCCCGGTACAGCTCCGACACGTGCGGTCGGGCCAGGACCTCGAGACGGGCGTCGGGAAACCGGCGCCGCAGGTCCCGGACGGATCCGAGGGACAACACGACGTCCCCGACCCAGTTGGGAGCCCGGACGAGAATGCGGGAGGGTCTCATTCGCCGGCTCCCGTGACGGACCGCGCCTCGCCGACGGCTGAAGGCTGGGGACCGCGGGCCGCCGTCCCTGCCGGCCGTGTCTTCCACCGCCGATGGATCCACAGCCACTGCTCGGGCGTCTCGCGAACCCAGTCTTCGATGCGACGTGTGAGGTGCTGAGTCAGTCGCGCGACGTCGGCCTGGCGGTCCCCGGAGGACGCCCACGAGACGGCAGGCTCGTAGACGAGGCGGTAGCGGCCGTCCGGACGCAGCTCCGTGTGGCACGGCAGGAGGGCGCAGCCCGTCTTGACGGCCAAGGCGGCGGCCACGGTGGTCGTGGCCGCAGGACGGCCGAAGTAGTCCACGAAGATGCCATCCTGCTCCTGGACGTTCTGGTCGATGAGGATCGCGACGCCGCCCCCGTCACGGAGGATCCGGAGGACCTGCGCGAGGGCCTTCTGCTTGTAGATGACGCCGTTGCCCCCGGCCACGCGGAAGGCGCACAGCCGCCGGTCCAGCTCCGGGTTGTCCAGCGGGCGGGCCACGACGCCGATCCGGCCGAAGAGGCAGCCGTGGGCGACGCCGTGCAGCTCCCAGTTGCCGATGTGGCCGGTGACCAGGACCGCCCCGCGCCCCGCTGCCATGGCGGCTTCGACGTGCTCCCGCCCCACGACGTCCACGAGGCCGAGGACGTCGGGGCGGGAGCGGCGCTCGAGCCACAGGATGTCGAAGAGGACCCGCCCGAAATGCGCGTAGACCCCGCGGGCCGTGCGCTGGAGCCGGCCCTCGTCCCACTCGGGGAAGGCGTGGCGGAGGTTCTCGACGGCGATCCCGACGTGGCGGCGGTCGAGGTCCCCCAGGAGCCGGCCGAAGCTGCGCCCGAGCGCCAGGGCCACTCGCCGCGGCAGGCCTGCGAGGAGCGCGCTCACGACCGACGCGGCCCGGGCCTCGAGCGCCTGACGCGCCTCGCGAGTCACTCCGCCCTCCCGGCGACCGCCATCAGCCGCTGGCGCAGGCGCGCTTCCTGCTCGATCTGGACCGCCACGCGGAAGACCAGGAGCGGCGGACTCGAGGGCGGCGCGGCCATCCTCACGACGTCCTTGGCCGTCGTGACGATCGCGTCGGCTCCGGCGCGGCGCGCGTCGTCTGCGACGGATGCGACCTCTGCCGGGGAGAACGCGTAGTGATCCGGAAAGGTCCGGTGACCGACGACCCCGCCGGACGCGGCCGCCACGTCCGCCGCGAATCGCTCAGGACGCGCGATCCCCGAGAGCAGGAACGGTCGCGACGGCGCCGCCCGGTGTGCGCCGTCGGGGCCGAAGAAGCCCTCGGCGCCACGGCGGACGCGCACGGTCCGTTCCCGGCCGAGGCGCGCCTCGGCGTCGGCCAGCCGCGCGGGATCGGCCCCGTCCGGGGCGGCGAGCAGGACGACGTCCGCGCGTGCAGCCGCCGACGGGAACTCCCTCAGGCGTCCTGCGGGCAGGGGCCGGTCGTCCAGGTCGGCCGCGTCGAGGCACAACAGGTCGAGGTCGCGGTGGAGGCGGAGGTGCTGGAAGCCGTCGTCGAGGACGTGGACCCGCCGGCCGAAACGCGCCTCGACGGCCCGGCCGACCACGTCGCGGCGCGGCCCCACGGCCACCACGACGCCCGGCACGTCGCGGGCGAGCATCACGGGCTCGTCCCCGGCCTCCGCCGCCCGAGCCAGCACCGCGGTTCCGTCGGACACGACGAGGGCCTCGCCCCGAAACGCGCCGCGGTAGCCGCGACTGAGCACCGCCACCGGCAGGCCGGCGTCGCGCAGGGTCGCTGCGACCCACGCGACGACGGGGGTCTTGCCGCTCCCGCCCACGCTCAGGTTCCCGACGCTGACCACGGGGCCGCCCAGCCGTGCTCGTGGCAGCAGCCGGTGCCGGTAGAGCGCGGCGCGCAACGCCGCGGCGCCGCCGAAGAGCGCCCCCGCAGGGGCGAGCCACGGCCGCGGCGCGATCACGCGACGAGACCCGCCAGAGCCTCCACCGTCCCGCGGACCGCGCCTCGATGGCGGTCCACGAGGGCCCGCGCCCGCGCGCCGATCGCGTTGCGCCGGGCCTCGTCGGTGAGCAGCCCGACGATCTCCCGCGTGAGCTCGTCGGGCGAGCCGACCTGGACCATGGCCCCCTCGGCGCGGAAGAGGTCGGCGATCTCCTGGAAGTTCTCCATGTGTGGCCCTACGACCACCGCCTTTCCGGCAACGGCGGCCTCGAGGACGTTGTGGCCGCCGGCGGGGGCGAGGCTCCCGCCCACGAACACCACGGTCGCGAGGGGATAGACGTGGGCCAGCTCGCCCAGGGTGTCGAGGACGAGGACCTCGCCGTCGGTCCAGGCTCCTTCGAGCTGGCTCCGGCGCCGGCACCGGAATCCCGCCCCTTCGACGAGGGGCGGAACGAGGGCGAACCGCTCGGCGTGGCGCGGCGCGACGACGAGGCCGGCGTCGGGCAGGCGCTCGCGGACCTGGCGGAACGCATCGAGGACCATCTCCTCCTCGCCGGCGACGGTGCTCCCGGCGACCCACAAAGGCCGGTCCGACCGCGGCGCGAGGAGTCGGGCGAGGGACTCCGGCACTTCGGGGGCCATGAGGGCGTCGAACTTGAGGTTGCCCAGGACCCGGACGCGCTCCGGGGGCGCGCCCATCGCGCGGATGCGCTCGGCGTGGGCGTCGCCCTGCATCAGGAACAGGTCCACGTCGGCCAGCACTCGCGAAAGGAAGGAGCGGATCCACAGGTAGCGCGGGAACGAGCGCGGCGAGATGCGCCCGTTGACGACGGCGACGCGGGCGCCCCGCCGCCGGGCCTCGTGGATGAGGTTGGGCCAGAGCTCGGTCTCCACCAGGACCAGGAGCGCGGGGTTCACGGCTGCGAGTGCGGTGCGGACCGGCCCCGGCCAATCGAACGGCGCATAGAACAGCGCGTCCACGCCCTGGAGGCTCGTCCGGGCCACCGCATGGCCCGTCACCGTCGTCGTCGAGACGACCAGGCGGTGGCCGGGGAAGCGCTCCTTGAGCGCCGCCAGGAGCGGGCGGGCCGCGAGGACCTCCCCCACCGACACCGCGTGGACCCAAACCGAGGGGGGGCGGGGGCCTCCCGCGACCAGCTCCGCCGGCAGTCGACCGATCCTCTCGCGGAATGTGGCGAGGTACTTTCCGGTGCCGCGTCCCTTCCAGAGGAAGTAGGGCAGCGAGAGGACGACCGCGACGGCGAGGAGGAGGCTGTAGAGGGCGTACACCGCGTCTCCCGGGCCTCTCCGCGAGGCCCGCAAAACCCGAAGTATAGCGTGAGCCTGCGCGAGCCCGGGAGGGCCTGGTTGAGGGCGCGCTCGCTCGCGGAGGGCTTCCTCGTAGAGCCAGCAGTCGCCGTCACCTTCGGGTTGCCTCGCGGCACCTCGGCGAGGGGCGACACGTCGACTACCGCCACCAGGGGGCCGGCACCCACCGGCGCCGTCCTCGTCCACGCAGGTGAACACCGTCTCTGCCGGCGCGTTCGGCGGCGCGCGGGGTCAGGCGGAGCCGGCCGGCGCCGGGGTGAACCGCAGGTGCATCTCCTTCGGGCCCCGCAGGAACAGTCCGACGTCGGGCGGCGCGGCGCCGTCCGCGTACCGGATGTCCTGCATGGCGTCGAGCAGTTGCTGGATTGCAGCCTGGACCTCGAACTTCGACAGCGTCGCCCCGAGGCAGAAGTGCCGGCCGGCCCCGAAGGCAAGGTGGTTTGCGGCGCCGGTAAAGGCCCGCGCGGGGTCGACCTCCTTGCGGTGGATGTCGAACACCTCGGGCCGCTCGTAGTGGCGCTCGTCACGGTTCGCCGAGCCCAGGAAGCAGAGGACCTCCGACTCGGCCGGGATCGTACCGCCGCTGACTTCGACCTCCGCGCTGGTCCGCCGCGGCACCATATGCGTCGGCGCCGTGTACCGGATCGACTCGGCGATCGCCCGAGGGGCGAGGCTGCGGTCGGCGCCCACGGCCGCGAGCTGCTCCGGGTGCGAGACGAGGTTGCGGAAGCACGTGGCCAGTGTCTTCTCGGTGGTCTCGCCGCCGGCGAAGATCATCAGCATGCCGAACCGGCAGATCTCGTCGTCGCCGAGGCGCTGGCCGTCGAGCACGACACCTGCAAGCATCGACAGGAGGTCGTCCCCCGGGTCCACGCGCCGCTCGCGGAGGAGCGGCCGCAGATAGGCGTCGAGCTCGTCGCGCGCCTCGAAGCCGGCCCGGGTCACGTCGGGGTCTCCGGTCAGGTTCAGGCCGAAGCGCAGCAGCGACGTGTACCAGGTGCGGAAGCGGCCCTTCTCGGACGGCGGCAGCCCGAGGAGGCCTGCGAGGATGCCCACGGGGAACGCTGCGACGAACTCACCGATGAGCTCGACCTCGCCCCGCTCGCGGAACCCGTCGATGAGCGTGCACGCAGTCTCCTCGATCAGACCGAGGAACTTCCTGCGGATGTTGCCGGCCTGGAACGAAGGGCCGATCAGGCTCCTCTGCGCCGAGTGCTCCTTTCCGTCGAGCTGTACGATCGTGCGGCCGAGCAGCGGCTCGATCTGCTGCGCGTAACTGCGCGTCGTGAAGACAGGGTTCTTGAGCGCGAAATCGACGTCTTGGTAGCGGGACAGGACGTAGGCGCGAGTGCCCTCGTGGAAGTACAGCGGGTGCTCGTCGCGCATCACCTGGTACTGCGGATACGGATCGCGGGCGAAATCGGGCGAGAAGATATCCGGCGGACTCATCGTGATGGCTTGTGCCGCTCAGTCTCCTGAGATGCGGCCTCCGTTTCGATTCCAGGTCTGCGTGCATCACGAGGCGTGTAGCTCATGCCCCGCGCGAACGTGTCGAGGTTGCCGGCCTTTGCTTCCAGCTGCCGCTTGACGTTCATGCTCTCGGCGCCGAAGTCCTCGATCTGCAGCTTGCCGTGTCGTGGCTGCGCGTCGGTGTTCCAGAACGTGATCCGGTGGTGGAGGACGCCCTGCGCCGCCGGATCCCCGAAGGCGTGCGAGCAGGGAATGAGCAGGACGGGGCAGCGCTGCAGGAAGTTGTACTTCGGGTAGTAGAAGTCCTGCTCGACGAGCCGGTAATCGGCCAGCTCGTGCGTCCGGAACGTCACCTCCACGGCCTGTTCGTACTCGTCGCGGAAGTTTCCCCCGTCGCTCCGGACCTCACCCTCGGGCCGGAGCAGGTGCGACCATTTCTCCATCGTGCGCGCGTCGCCGATGTACTCCGCCGCCAGGTCGATCGGCGCGTCGATGTAGATCGTGTCGGCCGCGAGGCGGTACCGGCCCTGCGCCGCCTCGGTCAGGCCGGCGCGGCGCTCGAGCGCTGCCTTCAGGGCCCGGCACTCGGAGTTGTGCACGGCCTGGATGCCTTCCATGATCATCGGTGTCCGCTTCACCGGGTCGATCACGCTGACCCAGTGGAGGTACACGCCCTGCTCTTCGGAACCGGGATCGACGTAAGCGGGCGGGAACAGCAGCACCGGATAGGCCTTGAAATACTCCTTGTACTCGTAGCCGCACTGCCATTCGATGCCGTAGAACTGCGGGTGGTCCAGCCGGCGCACGTGGTAGTACAGGGTGCGCTGGTATCCCGAGGCGGTGCCGATCCATGTGTCCTCGTCGACCTGCTCGACCATACGGCTGCCGAGCGTCCATTCGTCGAGGTTCTCGAGTCTGCAAAGGTACCTGTGGGTGGTCTCGGGCGGCGCCGCGATGTAGGCGGACGTCGAAAAGGTGTTCTTCTCCATCGGTCTCCATACACGGCGCCCGAAGTGAAATCGGGCGCCGCTATCAAGCGGGGGGCTCCCGCCCCCCGAACCCCCGGACCCAAAACGCACGGACTTCAGACGCCACGTCTAGACGGTGCGCGGGAACGAAACCTCGTGGCGCGGGGCCGCATCGGCGATCTGCGCGCGGAGGCCGCGGTTGCGGCCTTGCGAGGGAGCCCGGCGCGTCGGATCGATCCGGACGTCGAGCACGAACGGACCGGATGCCGCCATGGCGCGCTCGAGGGCGGGCACGAGCTCCGCCTCGCGCTCCACCCGGAGCCCCTCGGCGCCCATGGCGCGCGCCAGCATCGCGAAGTCGACCTCTGGGATGCTCGCGTCCGCCGACAGACCCAGTGTGGCCATCCCCTGCTCGCACATGTTGTAGCGCGCATCGTTGAGGACGATCCACACGGCGGGCAGGTCGAACTTCACGGCCGTGTTGACCTCGTTGTTCATCAACATCGCGCCGTCGCCGATGATGGCGACTGCCTTCCCGCCGCGCCCCTGGGCCGCGCCCACGACTCCGGCGCCGGCATGGCCCATGGATCCGACTCCGGTGCTGACGCGGTAGCGGCCGGCCTCGTTGAAGCGCAGGCAGTGGCTCGCCCAAGTGAAGGAATTGCCGCTCTCGGCGAGCACGACCGCGCTCCCGCGATCGACGACGACCTCCTGGATCGCGACCATGAGAGCCTCCGGCCGCACGGCACCGGCCTCGGCGGGACCGATCTGCAGGCGCTCGGGCCGGGGAAAGCGGACCTCTGCAGGCGCCCGCTCCGGCAGGTGCTCGAGCAGCGCGGCGAGGAACACAGAGGCGTCGGCGCGCACCGCGAGGGTGGGCGCCGTCGGATAGGCGACTCCTGGGACCTCCGGATCGACGTCGACGTGGATGAAGCCGTCCGGGGGCACCATGACGGGGCTCCAGAACGAGGTCGGCTCGCCGAGCCGCGTTCCGAGCACGAGCACCCGGCGTGGGCGCCCTTCCGTCATGTAGGTGAACGTCGAGCCATGGCCGCCCATCCCCGTGACGCCGACGAACTGCGGGTGGTCCTCGGGAAAGATGCCCTTGGCACGAGGCGAGCACAGGACGGCGGCGCCCATGCGCTCCGCCAGGCGGCGCACGAGGGCGGAAGCCTTGCGCGCGCCGAAGCCGAGCCAGATGGCGAAGGGCCCGTCCGACAGGAGCCGGGCGCAGCGTGCGATCGTCTCGGCGGTGGGGGCCTCCTCGCCGCGGCCGATGGACAGATCTGGAAGCGGCCCGCGCCACTCGCCCGCCTGCAGGCCTGTCGGGATGGCAAGATGGGCGACGAAGCCGCCCGGCCGCGACAGGCCGTTCGCCAGGCGGCGTGCGACCGCCGGCAGCTCGTCGGCGCTCTCGAGCAGGGTCGCGAAGTGGAACAGCGCGCCGGCGGTGTACAGATCCGCTGGCATCGACTGGCCGCACGTCTCCTGGATCGCCCAGCGCCCGCGCTGTGCCGCTGTCGTCGCCGCCGACAGCACGATGACCTTGGCACCCTCGCCACGCGCGGCCAGCAGCCCGGTCAGCGCGTTGGTCAGGCCGGGGCCGGTCGTGGTGAAGACGACGACCGGCCGGTCGCTCGCGAAGTGCGCCTCGACGGCCGCGAACGCCGCACCGCTCTCGTGGCGGAAGTGGCGCACGGCGAGCGCGCTCCTGGACAGGGCGTGCCACAGCGCAGCCATGGCGCCACCCGAGACGCCGAACGCATGGCGCGCGCCAAGCTCCACGAGGATCTGGACGACGGTCTCTGCGAGCGTGGCCGGCGCGTGCCGGACAGACTCAGGTGCTATCTCCGCCCCGGCCGTTCCGATCGCGCTTTCCCTGGCCGCCTCGAGTACGTCGACGTTGCGATTGAGCATCTCATCCTCTCCGGGGCAGTCCCCTTCGAACGTTCCTCGGTCAGGCGGGACCCAGCAATGCCTCGACGCGAGGCATGCCCGCAGCAAGCTCTCTCGGGCGGCCTTCGCCCACGAACTGCGCACAGCCTGTGATGCGCTCGGCGGCGGCTTCGATGCGCGCCAGCGGCTGCGTCAGGGAGGCGCGGAAATACCCTGGCGCGCCGAACGCGGTGCCCGGCACACAGAGCACGCCGCGGTCCGCCAGCAACCGGCAGAACCGCCGCTCGTCGGCGATGGGTGAGCGCGGGAAGACGAAGAAGCCGGCCTCGGGCAAGGCGGCATCCAGGCCGCCGGCGCGCAGGATCGCGACGAAACGCTCGCACCGTCGGCGATACTCGGATGTGTCCAGTGGATGGGCCAGGGCGTACGGAAGCAGGCGCTGCATCAGGGCGGGCGCGCTGGCGAAGCCCAGAGCGCGCGCCGTCGAGCGCAGCAGCGGCATCGTCTCGGGGTCTGACAGCGCCGGCCCCCAGGCGAAATAGCCGATCCTCTCGCCTGCAAGGCTCGCGTCCTTCGAGCAGGACCGCACCAGCCAGACAGCGTCCCAGGCGGCGAGCACCGAGGCGCGACGCCTCCGGTCGTACGCCAGCCCCGCGTAAGCCTCGTCGGCGACGATGTGGACGAGCGTGCCCGTGCGTTCGCGATGCGCGGCAAGCACCGACGCCAGCCGCGCCGATATCGAGGCGGGATATCTCACCCCCGTCGGGTTGTTCGGGTTGTTCAGGACCACGGCGCGGGTCCTCGCCGTCAGCGCCGCCTCGAAGGCCTCGAGGTCGAGCTGGAACCCGGCGCCCGGACGCACCACCACCGGCGTCGCTCCGGCGCTCTGGACGAAGCCGATGTACTCGGGGAAGTAAGGCGCGAACACGATGACCTCGTCGCCAGGGTCGAGGATGGCGCCGAACACGATCTGCAGCGCGCCGGCGGCGCCGCAGGTCAGATACACCGAATCGGCTCCGACGTGCATCCCCGAGCTCAGCGAGAGTTGCATGGCCACCGTTTCCCGCACGTCTTCGAAGCCGGCATTGTCCATGTAGCGATGCCTGCCGGGCGCCTCCTCGGCGACGAGCCCGCGCAGGGCCTCGCGCACTGCCGGGGACGGCTCCAGGTCCGGGTTGCCGAGCGACAGGTCGATGATGTCGAGCTCGGGACGCGCCCTTGCCGCTTCGCGGCCCCACTCGAACAGGTGTCGGATGAGAGAGCTGGAGGCGGCGCTCTCGCACGCTCGGCGGGCAAAGATCTCGCTTTTCATGCTCCTCCCTTTTGGAAGAGCGGGCTCGACGTCCTCAGCGCTCTCCTACGGCCCATTCTTGATTAGCACTGCGGCGCGGGAACGGGTCGTCCGTCCCATCTATGCGAGGCGCACCGGCTGGCGGCGGCCGTAGGTCAGCGAGCGCCACAGCCATTCGAGCGGGCCGTAAGGATGGCGCGCAAGCCACCACTGGCTGAACCACAACTGGAACGCCCAGACGAGGAAGGTCAGGGCCAGTCCGGCGGCGAATCCCGTGCGTCCGAAGAGCCCGAGCCCGAAGGGGCCGAAGGCGGCGCCGTAGAAGAGCGCCACGCAGATGAGGGTCTGGCCCACGTAGTTGGTGGCCGCCATGCGGCCCGCGGCGGCGAGCGGGGCGAGCCGCCGGCGCCAGGCCTCCTGCTGGACGAGGAGGACGATCCCCGTCGCATACCAGAGAGCGTGCAACGGCCGGACCACGACGTGGGAGGTGACGAAGAACGGGAACATCTGGGCAATCGACGGCTGGGGCCCCAGCTCGGCGTGCCAGGCGGCGACGAGCAAGGTCAGGCCCGCGCCGGCCAGTCCGAGTTGGAACAGGCGGCGCATGAGCGGCAGGTGCTGCCCGAGGTTCTCGACGACACCGGTGCGGGCGACCCACAAGCCGAGCAGGAACATGGGCAGCACCTCGAACAACCCCCAGCCCAGCTCGGCCGGGATGCGCATCACGGACTGTGTCGCCCGCAGCAGGTGGACCTCCCTCCACGCTCCCGAGGCATAGGTCCGCTTCACGTCGTCGAACTGGGCGAGCTTTACCGGCATCTGGATCCGCCGGTCGAGCTGCCGCTGCGCCTCCGCGGAGGGGGTGAGCTTCCCGCGCAGGGACTGCACGGTGAAGTAGCCGGCGCCGCCCACCGCGGGTATGAGCATCAGGCCGAGGGCCCAGATCAGGACCGTCTTCGGCGAACGCTTGCGGAAGAGCAGGAGGATGAAGCCGTAGAGGGCGTACACGTGCAGCACGTCGCCGACCCAGAAGAGGTACTGGTGCACGAGGCCGAGGAAGAGAAGCACGCCGAGACGTCGGCCGTAGAGCCTCCCGAAACGCGGCGCGCGCCGTGCGGTGGCGCGGGTGAGCTGCACCCCGAAGCCCACGCCGAAGAGGAGCGAGAACAGGGTGTAGAACTTCGCCTCGGCGAAGATCCGCACGAACCAGAGGGCGGCCTGGTCCCAGAAGCCCTGGAACCAGCCGGACGTCTCGTTGCCGAAATACACGCCGAACGGGCCGTTGTAGAGCGGCACGTTGACGAGCAGGATCCCGAGCACGGCGAGCCCGCGCACGTAGTCCATCTCGACCACGCGCGCGGCCTGGGCCACCGGCGCCAGCACCGGCACCGGTTCCGCCGCGAAGGGCCCGGGAACGCTCACGGCTGCCGCGGCTGCTTCGTCGGACCTGTCCCTCACCTCGCTCATGGCATCTCGCCTCCGCCCGCCTGTGTGCAGACATCGCGCCAGGCTCCGCCGCTGGGCCACATCGCGCTGCATGGCAAGGCTTTGTGCCCAGGTCCTTGGCTCTCCATGACAGCAGCCGGGTGTCCGCTCCTGACACCCAACAATCCCAGAATCGGGACTTGGACCTATTCCTCCGAACTGACGGCTTGCGGCATGGATTGAATATGCGGCGCAATCAACACGCGGATCAGCGGTCGAGACTTCGACAGCTCGGGAGGGCGCGGAGCGTCTATTCTGCCCGCAGTGCTTCGGTGGGGTCTATTCTCGAGGCGCTTCTCGCGGGGATGTAGCAGGCGACCAGTGCGATTGCGATGAGCAGGACGGTGGCGCCGATCAAGACCGGAACACTGTTGGTCTGAATGCCGGAGAAGCCGGCCGCGAGGAGTCGGGACACGCCGAAGGCTCCGAGCACGCCGAGGGCGGAACCGATGACCGCGAGCTTCGCTCCGGAAGTGAGCACGAGGCGGGTGATGTCTCCGGCCTGGGCTCCCAGCGCGAGGCGGATGCC